>CAZPCA010000060.1:4444-14702 GCA_964584995.1 uncultured Bifidobacterium sp. | reverse complement strand
GATGCTATCGAGGAATCTACATCTCGCATCTTCCCTGTTTCTTCTTGCAGCAGGTGCGGAAGGTGAATTTGGCTGGCTCTACTACTTAGCATGGGCCATTTTTTCCATGCTGCTGGTGTACCAGCACCGTCTGGTGAAACCCAATGATTTAAGCCGTATCAACCTGGCTTTCTTCACGACTAATGGATTTGCCAGCATCATTTTTGCCGTACTGGTCATCATCGACTTGCTCAAAACTTAGCATTCATTTAACTTGTAACCGAAACAGGATTGACTTAAACTTGCATCTACTTCAAAAATCATGAAAACATATTCCGCATTATCCAGGCTTATCGTTGTATTCGTATTGTCGTTCACGTCATCCATGGCCCAGTTGACCATTGAGTGGCAAAGGTGTTACGGAGGGAGCGGCTTTGATCAACCCTTCACCACGGAGCGTACCATGGACGGAGGTTTCATCAGCGCCGGTTTTTCCAATTCCACCGACGGGGATGTCACCGGCAACAAAGGGAATTACGATTGGTGGATTGTGAAAGCGGATAAAGACGGAAACATACAATGGCAACGCACTTACGGAGGGAACAATTACGATAAATGCCGTGCCATCATGCAGAATGACGATGGCACCTACATGGCTTTTGGTAGCGCCCATTCCGGCAACGGCGATGTCCCCTCGAATGCCGGGGAGGCTGATTTCTGGTTATTGAAACTCGACAGTGTCGGCAACATATTGCAGAACCAGGTGTGGGGCGGAAGCCAGGAAGAAGGTGGACGTGGCATCATCCGTACTGCTGACAGGGGATGGATGCTTGTAGGTTGGGCAGCATCCAACGATGGAGATATCGTTGGAAACAATGGAACAAAGGACGCATGGCTCTGCAAACTGGATTCCAACGGAGTAGAAGAATGGAGCCGGTGTTACGGAGGTTCGCTCGAAGACCGGGCACGGTATGTCGTCCAGCTTCCCGATGGAGGCTATGTATTTGGAGGAAATGCCAAATCCAGCGACGGAGACCTCAGCATCAACCAAGGTGGTGAAGACTTCTGGATTGCTAAGGTGGATGCGCTCGGCAATCTGTTGTGGAACACCCCAATGGGATCCAGCGGCGATGACCGTATTTACTATGTCGCGGCAGATTGGGATGGAGGATTCATCGGCATTGGAAGAAACTCAGCCAACGATGGCGATGTCACAGACAATCACGGAATGGAAGACCTTTGGATTGTGAAGGTCGACAGTCTCGGCAACCCTGTTTGGAACAAATCTCTCGGAGGGAGCAATGATGACGGAGGATTCAGGATCGAATCCACTGCAGATCATGGATATTTCATTGCCGGCATGACCAAATCCACAGACGGTGATTCACCCGGGAATTACGGTGTTTCCGATTACTGGTTCATCAAACTCGATTCAACGCTGAATTTTGTCTGGAACGATGTGATTGGCGGAACGCGCGCCGATCATTGCAACGACATTCTCAAGGCGGACGACGGTGGATACTTCCTTACCGGCTTCACGCTCTCCAACGACTCACTTCCGTTGCCATTCAACAACAATGGAACAGCCGATTATTATTTTGTAAAAGCCTTCTTTTGCGAGAACAAAGAAACTCAAATCACTGTGAATGGGAATTCCACCTTGTGTGCGGGCAACAGTGTTGTGCTGGATGCCGGAGGATTCCAAAACTTCAGCTGGAACACAGGTGATAGCACCCAAGTCATCACGGTCGCTGACAGCGGATATTACTACGCCATCATGAGCGATTACAAAGGATATTGTACGTACAATTCCGACAGTGTTTACATAGGGCTCTACCCGCCTTCGCCGGCCGCTGCCATCAGTGCCGCAGGAAACGACCTTGTCGCCTCGGGAGGCGGAAGCTTTCAGTGGATGCTGAATGGCCAGGTGATACCGGGAGCAAACAATGACACCTTGTTCAATATCAACCAGGGTGGTCTCTACTCCGTCATCACCACCGACGCGAATGGTTGCTCAGCGCAATCCGCCCCTTACCTTTCGACAGTGGGAGTTTCCGAGTTCAATGTAGTGCAAGAAGTGTCCGTGAGTCCGAATCCTTTTTCCGACGACATTCAAATCACGTTGATTTCATTGAAAAACACCCCCTGCCGTGTAAGTGTCAGCAATATCACCGGACACGTTCTGAGCAGCCAATTATTCGATGTACATGCAGGCATGAACATCCTGAGGCTTCCACTCAATACTATTGCCGCCGGAGCCTACTTCCTGACACTCACCACCGAACAGGGTAGCGTATATTCCAAACGGATCATCAAGCAATAGCGAAAGGGATTAAAAAACAGTACAATTAGCTGGTTTCTAGACTACAAATGCGCTATTACCCCATCCGTTCGGGGATAGTCTGAGAGGTCGATTTTTTGTAAATTTGTGGCTATTGATGTCCTTCTAACCAGACGCGTTTCATCGCTATGAGCAAATCCCAACCAGACATTTCCACCACCGATATAACCTTCGATGATTTCAAATCCATTGTGCTGCGCGATTACCTGTTAGCACATGAAAGCCGGCAGGCAAGCCTGATCGGGCGGAAGGAGGTCCTCACCGGCAAAGCCAAATTCGGCATTTTCGGTGACGGGAAAGAGCTGGCACAGATCGCCATGGCTAAAGTTTTCAAAGAGGGAGATTTTCGCTCCGGATATTACCGCGACCAAACCTTCATGTTTGCATCGGGCTTGCTCAGTGTTCAGGAGTTCTTTGCTCAGCTGTATGCTCATCCGGATGCCACCGCCGAACCTTCTTCCGCCGGCCGCTGCATGAACGGACATTATGCGACAAGACTGTTGCACGATGATGGAAGTTGGAAGAACCTCATTGAGCTGAAGAACTCGTCCGCCGACATATCCCCTACTGCAGGACAGATGCCCCGTTTACTCGGGTTGGCGCTTGCATCGAGCCTTTACCGTAAAAATCCCGCTCTGTCGGATAAGATGACCACCTTTACCCGCAGCGGAAATGAAGTCGCCTTTGGTACCATTGGGGATGCCTCTACCTCTGAGGGGCTTTTTTTCGAGACCATCAATGCTGCGGGAGTCATGCAAATCCCTATGGCTGTCAGTGTGTGGGACGATGGATACGGCATTTCGGTCCCCAGTAAGTATCAGACCACCAAACAGAATATTTCAGAAGTGCTCAGCGGCTTTGAAAAAACCGATGAAAAAGACGGCTATGTAATCCTGAAGGCCAAAGCCTGGGATTACCCAGGACTTGTCGAAATGTATGAGCAGGGTATTGAAATCTGCCGCACGCGGCATATACCTGTAATTTTTCACGTTCAGGAAGTCACACAACCGCAAGGGCACTCCACCAGTGGTTCTCATGAACGCTACAAAACCAAGGAGCGCCTGAGCTGGGAGGAAGAATTCGACTGCCTGAAGAAATTCCGACATTGGATCCTTGACTCTACCATCGCCACTGCTGACGAGCTGGATGTACTAGAAAGCGAAGCCAAAAAACGTGCGCAGGATGCTCGGAAAAAAGCATGGGACGCTCACGCAGGCACTGTAAAGGCGGAACGAGACGAAGCCGTTGCTGTCCTCGCACTAGCCGCTGCCAGCAGTTCAAATAAAGTTTTTATTGACCCCCTGGTCCAGCAATTGCGCGAAATTACAGAGCCCGAAAGAAGGGACATCCATCTGCTCACCAAGAAAGCGCTCCGGTATATGCGGGGCGAGCGTTCACCTGCACGAACCAGCCTGATTGAATGGCTCGGCAAGTTCGAACAAACCAACTCCGACAGATACGATTCCCATCAATATAGCGAAAGCCGCTGGAGCATTGGTAACATTGCTCCGGTTTCCGCCACCTATTCGTCGGACAGTACGCAAGCAGACGGCAGAGAAGTGCTGCAAGCCAACTGGGATGTGCAATTGCAACGCAAACCCGAAATCGTGATTTTCGGAGAGGACGTGGGGTATATCGGAGGAGTGAACCAAACCTATGCAGGCCTTCAGTCAAAATTCGGAGAGCATCGCGTGTTTGATACCGGCATTCGAGAGGCAACCATTGTCGGACAAGGCATCGGATTGGCCCTCCGCGGATTCAGGCCTGTGGCAGAGATCCAGTACCTGGACTATCTGGCCTATGCGATACAGGTGCTCACCGACGACCTCGCTTGTCTGCAATACAGAACCAAAGGAGGACAAAAAGCACCACTTATCATTACAACGAGGGGCCATCGCCTGGAAGGTGTTTGGCACTCGGGCTCACCCATGCAATTCATCCTCGGAGCACTGCGTGGCATACACGTGCTGGTGCCCCGTAACATGACACAGGCAGCAGGCTTTTACAACACTCTGCTGGAAAGCGATGAACCTGCCCTGGTCATTGAGCCGTTGAACGGATACCGCATCAAGGAAAAGATGCCATCGAATCTCGGTGACTTCCGCGTTCAGCCGGGCAAAACCGAAACCCTCCGAACAGGCGAAGATGTCACACTGGTGACTTACGGCTCTTGTGTCCGGGTAGCTGAAGAAGCCTGTAATGCACTCAGCGAAGCAGGCATCCACGTGGAACTCATCGATGTGCAGAGCCTCCTGCCTTTTGATCTGACGCATGACATCAGCAAGTCGCTGGCCAAAACCAACAAGATTGTATTCCTCGACGAAGATGTACCGGGCGGTGCTACAGCATTCATGCTGCAACAGGTGATGGAAGTACAAGGTGGCTTCTCTTACCTGGATGCCGCCCCCGTCACCCTGACGGCGAAGGAGCACCGACCTGCCTATGGATCGGATGGGGACTATTATTCCAAGCCATCGGCCGAAGATGTATTCGATGCCATTTACGCGCTTATGCATCAGAGCGACCCGCACTCCTTTCCAGGGCTATATTCAGCCTGACCTATGGCTTTTGAACGTACCACGGAAGCGCCCTCCCGCTATGACCAGTTAGAGCAGATGTCTGTAGCGGAGCTTCTGCAGAACATCCACAGGGAAGATTTGACGGTAGCTCATACTGTTGGGCATACGCTGGATGTACTGGAAAAACTCATAGCATCCATAGTTCCGCGTATGCAACAAGGGGGACGCTTGTTTTACATCGGTGCCGGGACCAGCGGTCGGCTGGGTGTTGTAGATGCGTCCGAATGTCCGCCAAGCTTCGGGGTGCCTCACGGACTTGTTGTAGGAATCATTGCCGGTGGCGATACCGCTATCCGCCAGGCCGTGGAATTTGCCGAAGATGATGTACATCAAGGATGGAAAGACCTGCAAGAATACCTGGTCAATGAAAAAGACAGCGTGATTGGTATCACCGCCTCGGGCACCACTCCCTATGTATTGGGCGCACTCGAGCAATGCAGGCAGCATGCCATCCTGACGGGCTGTATCACCTGCAATAGCGGAAGTCCCGCTGCTGCGCTCAGCAATTACCCCATTGAAGTGGTAACGGGTCCTGAATTTGTCACCGGCAGTACGCGGATGAAAGCAGGAACGGCGCAGAAAATGGTATTGAACATGTTGTCCACTTCGATCATGATACGGCTAGGACGAGTGAAAGGAAACCGGATGGTCGACATGCAGCTCAGCAATGAAAAACTGATTGACAGGGGCACCAGAATGGTAATGGATGCCACAGGACTTGACGAGCAGACAGCGGCTGCACTACTGGCCAGTACCGGCAGTGTGCGCAAGGCCATCGAACAATTCGCGACAAAGTCATCGTGAAAAAGATTGCGCAGCTTACCTTTGCGATAAGCGTTTTCCCATGCAGGACATAGAACCACATTATCATTGGCGGCACCTTTATATGGCTGAGGAAGACGAGCTCTCTCCTTTCTATGGCAGGGTATACAGTGAATTTGAATACTCCAACACCATATACAACTATTATATACATCCCCAGTGGGATGAGTTCGGGTCGAGCACCCTGTACATGAAAATACTTTTCGCCGATTATGAAATCGGATTTGCCATTCTTGAATTTATCGGTGAGTGGAACGATGCCATCAACAATGACATCATGGTTCTGAAAAGAGATATTGCCGATGAACTTATTGCCAAAGGCATTAGTAAATTCATCTTGATCGGAGAAAACGTTTTGAACTTCCACGGCTCCGACGATTGTTATTACCAGGAGTGGTTCGATGACCTGGAGGAGGGATGGGTCGTAGCCCTGAATTTCAGGGATCATGTCCGACAAGAGCTCAGCAAATTCTGTATCGACTATTACCTGGTATACGGCGGCGAACTGGATGAATTGAAATGGAGGATGTATGCCCCACAACAACTTTTTCAAAAAGTGAGCGATGTGATTTCCCATAGAATCGGGTGATTCATATAGATTTTAACGCTGCTTTCGTATATTTACCTTATTGAAGTCGTATTTGTTCCATATCGTTCAATTACTCGTAGTATTCGTTTTACTTGGCAATACCACTAAAAAAGCCAGCACCAAAGGAATGCAGGGCAAGGCTTCCTATTACGGACGCGAATTTGAGGGACGAAGAACCGCCAGCGGCGATCGCTTTCGCAATGCAGACTTTACTGCCGCCCATCGCACCCTGCCATTCCAGACTTATGTGCGGGTCACTAATCTGAAAAACGAACTGAGCATTACAGTCAGGATAAATGACAGAGGTCCATTTGTAAAGACACGCGTCATAGATTTATCCGAAGCTTCTGCCCGCCGCATCGGCAGCTATCAGCATGGATTGGCCAGTGTGAAGTTGAAAGTAATGGACTTATTGCACCGCAACCGCGAAATAGACAGCCTGTTTACCTGTGAAGACGTCAATGATTGTCTTGGGAATCCGGACCAGCTGAGGGGCGTTTCCTTGTCGCTCTGGCGCACGAAAGACCTCATTCACCTGCTATACATTGCCAATGAACTCTACCTGCACGACGATGTAGAAAAAGTGAATATCGTTGGACAAGGCACGGGTGCTGACCGCATCTACCATATGGTGATCAGCGGTTATTCCAACGCAGGCAAAGCCAAGCTGGCCATCGACCAATTCGAGAAAAAAGGCTTTATGGAAGTTCGGTTTTTACAGTAGCCATGTCGTCCAGTTGCTCCAGAAAAACAGCAACAGCTTCGCGGTCCATCACAGATGTGAACTCCTCGTCACGTAAGTTTTGCCAATGGACCCAACGGAACCGCTCCTTGCCGTTTTCACTTGGCAGCTCATACTTTTCCCGGTACAGGTGTTTCACTTCGTCTGCTAATTTGACTTCATAATACACCCCCAACACCTGATGGTGCTCATTGAACATGGACTGAACAAATGTCGCAGTAGTATGGACATGCTTACCCGGCTCGATGGTCCATCCAAGTTCTTCCATGATTTCTCTGCGTAAAGTCTCCACAGGTCCTTCACCGAACTGGAGTCCTCCGCCCGGTAATTTCCTGAGGAATGTATTGGCGTGGAACTCCTCGGCAATCAGGACCTCCTGAAGGCTATTCACTAAAAAGCCGTAGACACGGACGATGAGGCGCTTTTCCATCAATTTTATCGAAAACCTTACAATTCCTACGAATGTAAAAGTAGAGCATTCATGCGGTAAATCAACTCAATATGTTCAGGGCAAGTTATAATGCCTGAACACAAAGCCCGAAATTGCCTGTATTTTACATTGCTCTTACATTCTCAATGCTCTGAAGAATACCGTTCACTTTTCCACCCATCAAGCGGTAATTTGAAAAAAAATCCAATCATGAAGTACATACCATCTTTACTACTCGTAGGCACCATGCTTTCAGCGTGTCAGAAAGAAGAATCTGCAGCTCCTGCCATTGACAACAGCCTCAACAATGGCGGACTATCAGGAGTTCCGGCAAGTTTCACTCAGAAGGTTCTTATAGAAACCTTCACCGGTGCCGGGCAACCTCAAAGCACTGACGGTTTTGTCAAATTGAATACCATTCTGAATAATAACACTGCGAATGCGATTCCTGTTTCCATTCATTACAGCGATGCATTGGAAATCGCACAGTACACTTCACTCAGCTCTGCCTACAGCAATAACTATCCAATGACATTTCCTTCCGGTATGATCAACCGTACCCCTTCACTGAACATGACCATACTGAACCGCACGCAGTGGCAAAGCAACTTCGATCTTGCTAAGAGCAAGTCAGCAACATGTGGCCTGGCCATTGAGACCTCTGTAAACGGCACAACGGCAACAGCTATCATTCACTGTGGCTTCAACCAAAACATGAGTGGGAATTATACGGTCACCGCCTACGTGGTAGAAGATAATGTTACAGCGACCGGTGGATCCCTTGATCAGCGGAATGCCTATAACAACACTTCCGGGCATCCCTTCCAGGGAGCCGGCGACCCGATTCCCAATTTCAGCCATCAGCAGGTATTACGCAAGGTCCTTTCCGCCCCCTTGGGCGATGCCATTCCTGCGAGCAACATCACCAACGGTGGCAAAGCCATGTTCACCTATACTTGTCCATTGAACAACTATAAAACAAATGATGTTTCCGTCATTGCCTTCATCACCAGAACAGGCAGCACCCCCACGGGCTACGAAGTAATGAACGTACAAAAAGTGAAATTAGGTCAGACGAAAAATTGGGATTGAAAGAAAAGTAACCAAATGTTCTAAATTAATGAATTTGTTCTTGCGCAAGAAGCAAATTCAAGTTCTACCGGAAGGCTGTTTCAGACGAGACAGCCTTCTGTTATTAACAAGGATTCACACTTATCAACAATGTAAGTTTTATGCAGCATTCACCGATCATCCAGACCGAAATTGCAGTATCGTTTAATTCTAACCAACTATACAATGAAAAAATTACTCGTTTATGCTGCTGCAACCGGATTCCTGTTCACAGCCTGCCAGAAAGAAGAAACAACAACCAACGCTCCCACCACCGATCCATCCGGAATAAGAGCCTCGAACATCCAGAATGTGAGCCCTGTGCCGGCCACCTTCACGAAAAAGGTGTTGATCGCGGAATTCACCAGCTGTGCCAGTGGACTCGCTCCTGAAACATCCGCTGAAATACTGAGGATGGTTAAAGGAAATGCCGGAAAAGTGTACCATGCCAGCCTGCATACCAATGACATCATGGCACAGGTCCATACCAACCGTATGCTATCTCTATTCACTCCAGCGAGCACCACTTTTCCCTGTGCAAGCACAGACCGTATCAACTACGCAGGCACTCGCTACCTGACATCGCCACAAATCGGCTCAGCCGTAAATGCCTCACTGCAAAAACCTGTTAATTGCGGACTTGCCATCCAATCGGCTGTTAATGGAAATGTCGCCAGCATTAGCGTACATACGGGCTTTTCGGCTGCTACGACCGGCAACTACAATGTCACGGCCTATCTTGTTGAAGATGCCGTCACCTCTACCCAAACGACATTCTATCAAGCCAATGCCTTCAACCTGGTTCCTTCGAGCTCTTTTTACGGTGCAGGCAATCCTATCAGAGGATACACCCACCACAATGTAGTACGAAGAGTTCTGAGTCCGACTCTTGGCAGTTCCATCAATCCTACTGCGTTCGTCGCAGGCGGTTCTGACATCATCTCCTTCACGACTGATATTCCTAAGAAGTACAGCACCAACAGCACCTGGAAAATCATCGCTTTCATAACCCATGCCACCAGCAATGAAATTCTGAATGTTCAGATCGCTGACGTCGGCAGGACAAAAGACTGGAATTAAAACCCAGTGCAAGTTGCAAGAGGCTATCCGTAAGCGGATGTCCTCTTTTTTATTTCAGACGCCCGAGTATATGTGCGAATTCCGCTATCATCATGGCCGTCGCTCCCCAGATTTTCACATCATCCAGCCTGTAATAAGGAGCTTGCACCACTTCCCCTCTCGCACTGGCAAAAGCATCCAATTGATGGTTACGTGTGTCTAAAAAATGTGAAATGTCCGGAGTCAATACACGACTCACCTCCGTATGCTGAAGCCTCCAAACAGGCTTGGCTGACATCGCGCCTATAAATGGATGCACATAGAAATTGCTTGGTGGTATATACAGCGGTGTCAATGGACCGAGCAGTTGCACTTCGCCTTGCGGTATCCCGCACTCTTCTTCCGCTTCCCTTAATGCTGTTTGCGACAATTCTTCGTCCTCCTCCTGCCGGCCTCCCGGAAATCCAATTTGCCCGGCATGGGTATGCCCATCGCGGCTTCGTTCAATGAGTGCCATTCGTGTCAATCCGCTATCCGGAAACAAGACCAACAACACAGCGGCAGTTTTAATACCTGTAGCTTTTGACAGGTAATCGTTTGCAGGTCG
>CAZPCA010000060.1:0-4344 GCA_964584995.1 uncultured Bifidobacterium sp. | reverse complement strand
ACGTCTGCATGCATGACGGTTGAAAGACGGTGGGCAATCAGCACGGTTATCTGACTTTTTTTTCCAGAAAGCCCCCGAATGGTCTCGCCGATTTCTTCCTCAGTAAGGGAATCGAGGGCAGAGGTGGCTTCATCGAATACAAGCAAAGATGGATTCCGGAGCAAAGCCCTTGCAATAGACAAGCGCTGCTTCTCACCACCAGAAACCTTTACACCACCTTCTCCAATCACTGTATCCAGACCCTTATCTGCCCGCTTCAACAAGGATTGCAGGGCTGATTTCTGCAGAACATCCATGCACTGCTCGTCATTGGCTTCCGGTGCTACAAACAACAGATTTTCACGAATCGAACCCGAAAAGAGCTGCGTATCCTGTGTAACCAGTCCGATCTGACCACGCAATTCGTCGAGACTGATCTTATCGGAAAGCGTGGAGTTATACATAATTCTACCAGTGAGCGGACGGTACAATCCTACCAGCAACTTCACCAAGGTCGTCTTACCGGAACCACTCGGACCTACGAAGGCCACAGTTTCCCCCTCCGAAACCTTGAATGATATATCCGTCACCGCATTGACTGTACCGGATCGATGCCTAAATGTTACTTTTTCAAGTTCGAACGAATTGATTCTTCCGAGCTGTTGCGGATGGGATGGGCGCTTTTCCGGCTGTAGGGATAGCAACTGTTGAAAATGTCCCAGGGATACTTCCGCCTCGCGGTAAATATTTATAAGATTGCCCAACTCCTGCAGTGGACCGAAAATATAAAAGGAATAAATGAACATGGTGAAAAACTGACCTATCGTAATCTGCCGTGTAAAAATCAAATACAGCATCATGAACATGATGGCTGTTCGGAGAAGATTCACCAGGGTTCCCTGTACAAAAGAAATGGAACGGATGTATTTCACCTTTTTCAACTCCAGCTTCAGGATCTTACTTGTGTTGGAATTAAGCCGCTTTATTTCTTGCGCAGAAAGGCCAAGGCTTTTCACCAATTCGATATTCCTCAATGACTCTGTAGTAGATCCGGCAAGCGAGGTGGTCTCTGCGACGATGATTTTCTGCAGCTTCTTCACCTTCCTGCTAAGGAAAGAACTGACAAAACCCAGCACAGGAATCACTCCGAAATAAACAGGAGCAATTAGCCAATGAACGTTTATGGCATACACCGAAACGAATACAATCGCCACCAATGAGGTGAACAAGATGTTCACAAAGGCACTGATCAGCTTTTCTACATCCGATCGGACCTTCTGTAAACGACCGAGCGTTTCACCGCTGCGCTGGTCCTCAAAAACCTCGTACGGAAGTTCAAGACTGTGCTTGATCCCATCAGCGTATAGGGCAGCGCCCACCCTTTGTGTAATCACATTGACGTAATAGTCCTGAAAGTTCTTGGCCACCCTGCTGATGAACGCCACCCCGACGGCCGCCAGCAAAAGCATGCCAACTCCCCGAATGAATTCCTGTTGGGTCAATTCATCGAAACGGGTCACATAATCGTCTATGATATATTTGAAAATATAGGGGTCCAGCAGCGAAAACAACTGGTTCACTGCAGCCAGAAAAAGGGCCAGCACCACCAGCTTCCAGTGCCCTCGCAGGTAATTGTAAAGAAGTTTCATCGGATGCAACAAAGGTACTAATTAACATCGTGTTGTTATTTAGTTTAAAAAGGAAGCCCGAGAAGGCTTACAATAAGCCATAGTTTTGAATCGTTATCTGGCTGTTGTGAGCAAATACTTCACTATATATCTTTTGGTTCTGCTGACAGCAGTGGCCGAGGCACAGCATATGGTGGTGACCAAATCCGGAGAACGCCTGAACGGAGAACTTCAGAAGATTGAAAACAACACTGTGACGTTTTTCCATAAAGGCAGCCTACTCACGTTGCAGCTGGGCCAAATCAAATCGATTGAATTTGACGGAGAGCCGGGAGTAAGTAGCAGCGGAACTGCCAGTGGCCAAAAAGGCGTTTCCTACATCATGCCGGGAAGGAAAATCATCCGCCAACCCAAAGTTGATAATTTGACGATGGAACGAGGAATCGTAGTAGTGGCGATCACCATCAATAAATACGGAGATGTTGTGAAAGCTGATCCGGGAGTAGAAGGCACCACGACTACCAGTCAGTATTTACTTACCAAAGCCAAGCAGGCTGCAGAAAGTGCGAAATTCGACGGTGGTACCACGATGCCGCTCGAGCAAAAAGGCACCATCACCATCACCTTTTGATTGTTCAAGTACCCTTACATAAAATAGCTGCCCCGTAAGGCAGCTATTCCTTTTTTAGGCCCATTATACTGACTATTTGTCTAGAAGTAATAGGGCTGCTGCAGAATTGACATACCAACACCTGGATTAGCTGCCAATCTTTCCAGTTCAATCGATTGGGATGTTCTTTGATAGGTCAGTAAAAAAATTAGAATCCATGAATTTCCAGCAATTCACCATCAAGTCGCAGGAGCTGATTCAGGAATCCCAGCAGACAGCCCTGTCAATGGGACACCAGAGTATTGAAACAGGACACCTGCTCAAAAACATGCTCAAGAGTGATGAACATGTCATCCCTTTTTTACTCAAGCGCATGAATGTCCAACTACCTGCATTGGAGAAAGATGCGGACATGCTGCTGCAGCAATACCCCAAAGTAAGCGGTGGCAATGTATATCTGGGCAATGAAACTCAAAAAGTGCTGCAGCAGGCACTCAGCATGGCCAAAGATCTAAAAGATGAATTCGTTTCACTGGAGCATATTCTTCTGGCGCTCTTGGCCAACAACGATGCTACCGCCCGTACACTGAAGCAGGCAGGAGTTAACGACGCTGACCTCCGCACCGCTATCAAAGAACTACGTAAAGGAGCCCGTGTGACCAGTGCCGGAGCGGAAGAGACCTACAACTCCCTTGAAAAATATGCTAAAAACCTCAACCTGCTCGCCCGTGAAGGGAAGCTGGATCCGGTCATCGGACGCGACGAAGAGATTCGACGTGTATTGCAGATTTTGTCCAGGCGCACCAAAAACAATCCCGTTCTGATCGGAGAGCCGGGTGTGGGCAAGACCGCAATTGCAGAAGGACTGGCACATCGCATCATCAACGGAGATGTTCCGGAAAATCTTAAAAGCAAGACCATCTATTCACTCGATATGGGGGCTCTGGTAGCCGGTGCGAAATACAAAGGTGAATTCGAAGAAAGGCTCAAATCGGTGGTGAAGGAGGTGATCAGTGCAGAAGGCAATATCATCCTGTTCATCGATGAGATCCATACCCTGGTAGGTGCCGGTGGCGGGGGTGAGGGTGCCATGGATGCTGCCAATATTCTCAAACCTGCATTGGCCCGGGGAGAACTGCGCTCAATCGGAGCGACCACCCTCAACGAGTACCAAAAATACATTGAGAAGGACAAGGCACTTGAGCGTCGTTTCCAGAAAGTAATGGTGGAAGAACCCGATACACAGGATGCAGTTTCCATTCTCAGAGGATTGAAAGAGCGCTACGAAACACATCACAAGGTGCGCATCAAGGATGAAGCCATCATTGCAGCCGTTGAACTGAGTGACCGCTATATCGCCGACCGCTTTCTACCCGACAAGGCCATCGACCTGATGGATGAAGCAGCAGCCAAATTGCGGCTTGAAATAGACAGCGTACCCGAAGAACTCGATGAAATCCAGCGTAAGATCATGCAGCTTGAAATCGAAAGAGCCGCCATCAAGCGCGAAGGCGATGAAAAGAAACTGAAAGAGCTGAGTGAAAACCTGGCCAACCTGAATGAGGAAAGAAATGCCATCAAAGCACGCTGGGAGGCGGAAAAGCAGATTGTAGACACCATCACCCGTGGCAAACAAGCCATCGAAGCACTCAAGCTGGAGGCTGAGCAGGCAGAAAGAGCAGGAGATTATGGCAAGGTCGCGGAAATCCGCTACGGCAAGGTCAAGGAAGTAGAGGAACAAATCCGTTCTGCACAAAACCAACTGGCCGTGGCTCAGGAAAGCAGCGCAATGATCAAAGAAGAAGTGGATAGCGAAGACATCGCTGAGGTGGTGAGTCGCTGGACGGGCATCCCTGTGAAGAGAATGCTGCAAAGCGAACGTGAGAAGCTGCTCCATCTTGAACAAGAGCTTCACCAGCGCGTTGTCGGTCAGGAAGACGCTATCGCGGCCCTCTCCGATGCCGTACGACGCAGCAGAGCAGGATTGCAAGATGCCAAACGGCCGATTGGCTCATTCATTTTCCTCGGAACAACCGGAGTAGGAAAAACAGAATTGGCGAAGGCCCTGGCTGAATTCCTGTTCAATGACGAGAATGCCATGACACGCATCGACATGAGTGAATACCA
>CAZPCA010000059.1:12516-14746 GCA_964584995.1 uncultured Bifidobacterium sp. | reverse complement strand
TGAGCGATCCGGTCATTTTCCTCAACAGCACTGAGACGCTGCAGCTGCAATTCGACTTGTTGGAGGAAGACATCCGAGACTTCAGCTACCGAATCGTGCATTGTACCTCGAACTGGCAGCCATCTGCGCTGTCGGAGAATGAATTCACGGAAGGCTTTTTCAACGACAACATCATCGACTACAAACACTCCTCCGGCACTCTCCAGCCCTATTGGCATTACTCACTAAGCTTCCCGAATGCCCAAATGAAGCCACTTCTCTCGGGCAACTATCTGCTCATTGTTTACGAGCTGGGCAATCCGGACTCTCTGGTGTTAACCAGACGATTCCATGTGGTGAATCCAATCACTGAGCTGCAAACCAATATCCATCGTGCCACGTCTATCGACTTGCGCAATAGCCATCAGGAAGTAGACTTCCAACTATTTACGAAGGGGCTTACCATTAACAACCCCTACCAAGACATCAAGGTAGTCATCTGTCAGAACCAACACCCGGACTTCACCCTTTCAGGGCTGAAACCACTCTTCGCTAACGGTGAAAAGCTGGATTATAATCTCGAGGACGGCAATGCGATGGAAGGCGGTTCAGAATACCGGCCTTTGGATCTGCGGACCACACGATTTGCCACTATGTCGGTGGACCGTTTGGCCACAGACAGTACCCATGGACAAGTGCTGGCGCTGCTGAAACCAGATGTCCGTATTCATACTCAACGCTACAGTTCTTCTGAAGACCTTAACGGACGCTTTTTGGTAAAGATCTACGACGGACGTGATGGCTCGCTCGAAGCCGATTATTTGCAGGTCCGATTCTCCTTAAAGAGTCCGACACCGGTAGAGGGACAATCTGTTTACCTGGACGGCCTCTTCCGAAATGAGTTTTCAAAAAAAGAACTTCGCATGCATTACAATGATTCAGCAGGCATGTATGAAAAGACCCTTGTTTTGAAGCAGGGTTTTTACAATTACCGTTATGTGCACACCAGCACCAACGCACTCAGCACCCTTGAAACGGAGGGCAGCCACTATGAAACGCGTAACGAATACGGCATTTTTATCTATTGGCAGGCACCCGGCACCCGTTACGAACAACTCATCGGCTACAGCAAAGCGCTGGCCGGCGGATTTTGACCGGTCAGTCTTTTGTCACCTTTACCCCGTTAAAAAGCTGTTTTGTCAAAAAGTCTTGGGGAAATTGTGAAGTCGGTCTATTTTTGAATTTAACCCTTACGGAAATACAATGGCCATTTTCACCGAAATAACAGCAGGAATTCGGGTAAGCGTGGAAACGTTTTACCAACCCACCCATAGCAATCCTTCACAGTCACACTATGTATTTGCCTATCGCATTACAATCAAGAACGACAGTGACCAAAGTATTCGCCTAAAGAGGCGGCATTGGTACATTGTGGACTCCGATAATACGCGCCGTGAGGTAGAAGGTGAAGGTGTAGTCGGTGAACAGCCCCATATTGCACCCGGAGAAACCTATCGATATGTTTCCGGGTGTAACCTGAATACAGAAATAGGTAAGATGTACGGCACGTATCTGATGGAGAGGCAATATGACAAAAAGTTGTTCTTCGTCAAAATACCTGAATTTAAGATGGTTGTACCATCCAAGCTCAACTAACTGTTTTTAAGCTTTTTACCGCGTCCATTCGGCACAAATAATTCCGGTTGCCACAGCCACATTGAGCGATTCCGGTTGAATTCCTCCTTTTTTTGAACGCGATGGAACCGATACCGAAGCGGTCACGAACGGGAGTAGTAAGGGTTGGATGCCCCTACCCTCATTGCCCATGATCACGAAAGCATCCTTCGCCAGGCCTGTCCCGTACAGATTTTCCCCTTCCATCATGGTTGCATACACAGGCAAACGGGCCCCTTCCTGGTTACCAATCAACAGATCTGCAAGAGACGTATAGTGGAAGTCGACCCTGAATATACTTCCCATTGTGGCCTGTATGACTTTTGGGTTATAGGCATCGGCTGTATCCGTGGAGCAGAAAATCGAATCTATACCGAACCAATCGGCGATACGGTAAATTGTACCGAGATTACCCGGATCCTGGAGCTGGTCCAGCAACAGGTGCCGTCCGGAAGTTGGCACAACCGCTTTGACATTCTGTTTCCGCATGCGGGCAACAGCTACTACCTTGTTTGGCTTTACGAGAGCGGAAATTCGCTCTAACTCCGCGTCGGAAACTTGCGTAACCATAAGACCG
>CAZPCA010000059.1:0-12506 GCA_964584995.1 uncultured Bifidobacterium sp. | reverse complement strand
CGGAGACCTGGGTTAGCATTTGCCCCTCTGCCGAAGGGGGCAACTGGTAACGATCGGTAGCCAAAATCTCGTCAATTTCCCAACCGGGACTACGCAAAAGTTCAGCTACCATCTTGGGACCTTCGACCATGAAGAGTCCAGAAGCTTCCCTTCCACTTTTATGGTGCAGTTCACGCAGTTGACGTATTCTAGCTTTTGAAATCATGGATCAGTAGATTCAGGACCGAATTGTACTTTTACCGAACAGAATCATGGTCTATCTGAGAAGCAAGCTTAAAAGCCATTTTTTTGTATTGGCACTGCTGATACTGGTGGGAAGCGGATGCCAGGTAACCAAGATTGTACCTGACGGGCAGTACCTGTTGGACAAAAATATCATTAAAACCGACCGGTCTGAACTGAATGAAGACGTACAGGCCATACTCAAACAAAAACCCAACAAAAAAATCCTGGGACTCTTCCGGTTCCATCTGGGTGTTTACCGTTTCGCCACAATAGGAAAAGAGACTAAGTTCAAGAATTGGGTAAAGACGGCGATAGGAGAAGAGCCGATCATCTTAGATTCCAACCTGAGCAATAAATCCAGAGAGCAGATAGAAATCCTTTTCCAGAACAATGGATATTTCGATGTAAAAGTCACTGACTCCACCCTCTACCGCGGCAATAAGCGAGCTAAACAGCTCTACACCATCGAATCCGGCACTCCTTACACGTTACGGAACATTCGTTATACTATTCAGGACAGTATCCTGATGGGCATTATTGCGGAGGATGGTCACAATAGTCTGCTTAAACCGGGCAAGACCTACTCCAACACCCTGCTACAAAACGAACGCGACAGGGTCACTGCCCAACTGAGAAACCATGGTTTTTACAATTTCAACTCTCAGTACATCTATTACAATGTCGATTCGTCCATCAACGCCTCGATGGTGGACATTTGGATGGTGGTGAGTAGTCCTGCAATCTCCAAACTCGACACTGCCGCTATGAAGGCCGGATCACTGGTTCACCATAAAAGTCAATTCAACGACATCTATGTGGAAGTGGATTACGACCCTATTGTTTTACAAACGGGCATCCAAAAAGATACCACTTCTGCGATGGGATTGAAATTCATCTCGACAGGACCACTGAGCAATTACTTCAAGGCAAATCATCTTTCCGAACACATCTTCATACGACCTGACTCGCTTTTTTCGCAGTCGGACCTCGACCTTAGCTACAAACGCCTCTCCGACCTTGGCGTATTTCGTTTTATCAATATCCGAACGGAGTCGCTGCCCTCAGTTTCTATTCATGATTCTATACTTCCCCTCAGGTGTTTCATTTTACTCGCACCTCAGGCCAAACAGGAATTGAAATTAGAAGCAGAAGGAACCAACAGTGGTGGTAACTTCGGTGTAGTCGGCAACCTGACCTACCGAAACCGAAATATTTTCAAAGGTGCAGAAACACTGACGATAAAAATCAAAGGCGGGCTAGAAATACAACAGAACTTCGGGGACACCACCTATGAGAGTACCCGACAATTGTCCATCTTCAATGCCTATGAGATAGGCCCGGAAATCTCAATCAGTTTTCCGAGGGCATTGTGGCCATTCACCATTAGGAAGCCCAAAAAGGTGAACAATCCCTCCACAGCTATTTCAGCCGCGTTCAATACACAAAACAGGCCCGAATATTTCCGACAGCTTTTCAACCTTTCTTACTATTTCACTACAAAAACTTAAGAGTCAATCTGGACCCGGCTTTCGAAGCACAATTGAAGGACCTGAATGATCCGAGTATCATATTGGGGTACTCCGATCAATTCATTGTGAACGGTCGTGTCAGCTATCAGTACAACAATCAGGAGCTCAGCATCCGTAAACCCTCCCTTTATTTCAGAACGAACCTTGAATTTGCCGGAAACAGCATTTACTTGACAAAGCGCTTATCGGGTGAAGAAATAGATAAGAATGACCCAAGCACCTTATTCAATGTGAAGTTTGCGCAATATGTTCGGCCCGACATCGATTGCAGGGTCTATCATCCGGTCGGACTTTTCAATGCCACCATGGTTTATCGAACAGCCATAGGCATGGGCATTCCTTACGGCAACTCGCTATCCCTCCCTTTTGAAAAAAGCTTCTATGCTGGTGGCCCTAACGATATCAGGGCATGGCGTACCCGGCAAATTGGTCCCGGAGCGAATAAGAAAGAGGATTATTTTGAAAGGTTCGGCGATTTCAAAATCACCTCCAACGTGGAATACCGCTTTGATATATTCAGAAAATTCAAGGGCGCAGCTTTTGTCGATGCCGGAAATATCTGGCAATGGAGATCCCTGAGCGATAATGACGATGGCGTTTTCAAGCTTAGATCTTTTGCAGACCAGATCGCCGTCGGAGCCGGTTTAGGACTCCGCTTTGACTTCACCTTTTTTGTGCTCAGACTGGACGGAGCCGTACAGGTGAAAGACCCATCCAAAGACCCCGGAGAACGATGGACCTGGAGAGCCAATGAAATCCGAGATATCACTTTCAACTTCGGCATAGGGTATCCTTTCTGATAATCCAATGCTTTATTCTAAAGCATAATAGCTGATTATCAAGACATTAACCCTTTGCCGAATCCGGTCGATAAACACTTTAAAAGGCTAACCTTTTCAAGTAGATTCCGTAAAAAACCGGACTAAATCATGTTATGTCCTACGGAATTATCAGTCATTGGTTTTACCCTGTCATAGACGTTCAACTGCCGGACTTTGAAAAAAGAAGGTTGAAACTCACTTACCGCATCACCATTGCGGCCATGGCCATGTCGGTCTTCTTCACCGGACTGGAATCATTGATGGGATTAGAGGATGGAATACAACAATACCTCCTGGCATTTACCTCCTACCTCTTCTGCATGGTGATCTTCAGAAAAGGCTATACCGAGGCTGCGCGAAACATCCTGATGCTCGCCACTAATACCAATATATTTATAGCGAGCGAGATCAAGGGAAGCGAATCCGGAATCCTGTTTTTCTTTTTCCCGCTGGCAGCGGGATCGCTGCTGCTGTTTCAAGAAAGAGAACGATTACAATCACTCGTGTATACATTTTTACCACTTGCACTACTGTGTACCGGTATCGTAATGGATTTCTCTTTTCTTCCGTCCTCACCATTACCGCCACAAGCTGAAAAGATCAACTATTTGCTTTCCCTCTTATTAAGCATCAGCAGCACCGTGTACGTAGTACATTACTTTTTCCGACTTTATAAAAACTCTAA
The DNA here is from genome assembly GCA_964584995.1 of uncultured Bifidobacterium sp. Lineage (GTDB taxonomy): Bacteria > Bacteroidota > Bacteroidia > AKYH767-A > OLB10 > JAJTFW01. The sequence continues at coordinate 9,246 of CAZPCA010000059.1, read as the reverse complement.
TCAGACCATCGTAGAGAAAAACGCCAGTTTACAATCCCTTTTCAGCAATTTGAACGAACCTATCTGGCAAGTCGACCAACACGGCGTTATCATTCACATGAACGATGCCTGCATACAGTTTTTCAAGGAGCGGTTTTCGGTCACCTTGCGTACACGCATCCATTTGATGGAGCAATTGCAAGACAAAATGGACATCGTAGAACAGGAATTCTGGGACTCCAGCTACCAATATGTTTTGAAGGACAATACGTATAAAAAAGAGATTCAATTCAAGCATGATAACGAAGTAAAATTTTATCAGATAAAGTTCAATCCCGTTCACTATGAAGGCAAGGTGTCCGGCATTGTGGTTTATGCCGAAGATGTCACCCAGCAAAAGGACACAGAAAACGAATTGAAAAAAAACCTGGAAGAAAAGAAACTGCTTGCAGCAGTAGCCAGTAGCATTCAACACAGCATACTGATACTTGATGCGGATATGCATATTGAATGGGCCAATCCGCATTTTGAGGAAAGCTCCGGCTATCAACAAAACGAATACCAAGCGAAAAACCCCTTCTCACTATTATCCGGAGCAAACACAGACCAATCTCAAGTTCATTCAACGACTACACGGATGGAAAGAGGTAAACGCTGTTCGGAAGAAGTCATTTTTTATACCAAAAAGAAAGATGAATTCTGGAGCCAGATCAGTACTACACCCATTTTCGACTCAGCCGGCACCATCTGCAGACACATACTCATGTACTTCGACATCAGCGAACAGAAGCAGGCAGAGCAACAATTACAAATGCTGCTGGACCATTCGCAAAAGCTGAACAAACAGCTGGAGAACCGTGATAAGGAGTTGCAACAATCCATACGAAAACTCAACCAGCAAAGTCAGGAGATTCAGGAATCGCAAACCCACCTTGAACAGAAAAAGGCAGAGCTGGAGAAAACAAACCGTGAGCTGAGAACAAAAACGGAACAACTTGAAGAAAACAATGCGTATATCACCACGAAAAACCATGAACTGGAGCAAGCAAGAAATGCCATAAGCCTTAAAGCAGAACAATTAGAGCAAGCAAGCAAGTACAAATCTGAATTCCTGGCCAACATGAGCCATGAACTTCGCACTCCATTGAACAGCATCATTATTCTGTCACGACTACTATCAGAGAATAAAGAAGGCGGAATGAGTGACAAACAACTTGAATTCGCCTCAATCGTACACCGGTCGGGTAATGACTTGCTGCACCTCATCAACGATATTCTCGATCTGTCCAAAATCGAAGCCGGCAAAATCGATTTGCAAAAAGAAGACATTGAACTCCAACACTTCTGTGGGGAGATATACAATAACATGTTACAAGTCCCTGCAGAAAAAGGCATCGATTTTGAGTTGCAGAATACCACTGAAGCAGGCATTTGTGTTCATGCAGACAGCATGCGCTTATCCCAGGTATTGAAAAACCTTCTTTCCAACGCCTTTAAATTCACGCCCGAAGGCGGTAAAGTTATCCTTCGCGTGGAAAGCAATCCACAAAACGGCATCGACTTCAGTGTCATCGATAACGGTATCGGCATTCCTTCAGCGAAGCAATCGCTGATCTTCGAGTCCTTCAAGCAGGTGGATGGTTCCATTTCAAGGCAATACGGAGGCACAGGACTTGGATTGAGTATCAGCAAAGACCTCATGCACCTTATGGGCGGAAGCATACACGTCAGCAGCATTGAAAAAGAAGGAAGCACCTTCCGCATCAATATACCCGAATGGAAAAAGTGCACTAACAAACAGCCTAAGGCCAAACGGGTGCTGATCATCGAAGACGACGAAACCTTCGCAGCCGTACTCGAGAAAATGGCGCTCAAGGCGGGATTTCAGACTGAAGTATGCCATCGTGGAGATACGGGTTTCATCCGCATTTGCAATTCGAAACCCGACGCCATACTCCTTGACATGTACCTTCCGGGCATCAATGGGTGGAGCCTACTTAAACGAATTAAGGAAAACAAACAGATCAATCACATCCCCGTACACGTTGTGAGCAATGCCAAGCCCACAGACCAGGACCTTACATTTCCATTGGTGACATGGCTACAAAAACCGGCGACTGCCGCCGACATGATCAACCTGTTCGACTCCGTCAGAACCTCGGTGAGCAGCACAAACAGTGTTTTACTCATCGAAGATTCGAAAATGGAAGGAGAAGCCATCCGCAATCTTCTGGAAGAAGAGGGAATCAACACCACCGTGGCGGATGCATACGAAGAGCAAGACCTGAATATCCTGCGAAGTCATTACGATTGCATCATATTAGACCTGAACGAAACAGGTACTGAAGGATTTAAGTTGCTGAAAAAAGTAAAAGATTCCCATGAGCACCTCCATACTCCGGTCATCGTTTTCAGCAACAGAGAGCTTGAGCACCATGAAAAGCTACAGCTAAAGGATTTCGCCAGTTCATACATCAACAAGAAAATGCATGCCACGGATAGTCTGCTGGACGAAACGCGTTGCTTCCTTGAAAACCTCCAGGAAAACAAGCACCGGAAATCCCATGCTGCGGTTCAACTCAGTGGCAATATTTCAGCCATGGGTAAACGCATCCTTATCGTAGACGACGATGCCCGCAATGTTTTCGCCCTCACCTCTCTGCTGGAAGTACATGGCATGGAAATCCATGCAGTATCCAGTGGCCCAGAAGCAATCGACTACCTGGGTATTCACACGGGCATGGATCTCATTCTAATGGACGTGATGATGCCCGGCATGGATGGATATGAAACAACGCGCAGGATCCGTGAGATGGAGCAATACTCTCGTATTCCTGTCATTGCAGTAACCGCCAATGCCATGAAAGGAGACCGTGAAAACAGTTTGAAAAACGGCCTCAACGACCACATCAGCAAACCCATCGACGGGAACATCCTAGTGAACGTACTCCGTCAGTTTTTTGAATAACCCCAAGCACTTAAACTTCTACCTATAAAGTAAATACCATACTATGCACCATAAAATCCTTATTGTAGACGATCGCCCTGAAAACATATATTCCCTTGAAAATATGCTGGCCGATGATGACCGCACCATCTTGAAGGCTAGCTCGGGTGACGAGGCTTTAAAAATTGCCTTCCGGGAGGAATTATCACTTATCCTCCTGGATGTACAGATGCCGGACATGGATGGATTCGAAGTAGCTACCATGCTAAAATCCACCAAAAGGACCAGAAGAGTCCCGATCGTATTCGTCACAGCCATCAGTAAGGAGAAGAAGTATATCCTGCAAGGTCTGGAAGAAGGGGCTATTGACTATCTCTTCAAGCCGCTCGAAATCGATGTGACGCGGGCGAAAGTCAACACCTTACTGCAACTGTCTGCGCAGCAACGGGAAATCGAAATCAAAAACCATGCTTTAAAAAAACTGAACGAGGAAAAGAATTATTTCCTCGGCATGGCTTCACATGATTTACGCAACCCCATCGGAAACATCCTGACGCTGTCCGGACTGATCTCCGAAGAAGCAGGGCATCATCTGCCGGATGAATTCAGGAATTACCTTTCCCTGATTGAGAGCACCTCGCGCAATATGCTGAACCTCTTGAACAATCTGCTGGATGTATCCAAGATCGAAAGCGGGCACAATCAACCTATCTGCAAACAATTCAAGGTCCACGACCTGATTATCTCCTGTGTGAACGAAAACAAGTCACATGCCGATAAGAAGTCCATACAATTGCACTATAGCATATCCGGCAAGGTGGACACCATGTGCGGCGACCAGCAACAAATACATCAGGTATTGACCAATATACTCTCCAACGCCATCAAGTATTCTCACACGAACACCATGGTGGAAGTCATTTCAGAGGTGAGTGAGGAAGAAATCATCATCAGCGTCCACGACCAGGGTCAAGGCATTCCTGAAAACGAAATCAAAGACCTCTTCGAGGCGTTCTCAAAAATCAGCGTACGCAGTACTGCAGGGGAATCCAGTTCAGGATTGGGATTGAATATCGCCAAAAAGTTGATAGAGGCGCACAATGGTAAAATATGGGTGAATAGCCAGGTCGGCAAAGGCTCCATATTCTCCTTCTCGATTCCGCTCGTCCCTGCGCGTAAAGCCGCACCCACAAATTAATCCTGCATCAGCAGGCTTCTAGCACCGTGGCATAGCCCTGCCCTACCCCTATGCACATGGTCACCAGGGCATAGCGCTTTTTTCTAATGCTCAGTTCCAGGGCCGCGGAATTCAAAATACGTGCACCACTCATCCCCAAAGGATGCCCTAAGGCAATAGCCCCTCCGTTGGGATTGATGCGCTCGTCCTTATCGTCAAGACCCCATGCGCGAATGCAGGCCAGGGCCTGGGCCGAGAAGGCTTCGTTCAGCTCTATTACATCCACTTCGTTCCAGGAAAGACCTGCCATTTTCAGTGCTTTGTTGGCCGCCTCAACGGGACCAATGCCCATCACCGAAGGGTGTACACCTGCCACCGCCGAAGTAACAATACGGGCCAGTGGAACCAGTCCATGGTCCTTCACTGCTGTATCCGAAGCAATGATCAGGGCCGCTGCCCCGTCATTCAATCCGGAAGCATTGCCGGCAGTAACGCTACCGTCTTTACGAAAAGCAGGTTTCAGCCTGGCCAGCCCCTCCAGTGTAGTGGATGGTTTCGCAAATTCATCCTGTGAAAACACTGTTGTATCGCCCTTGCGGCTGGGAATCTCGATGGGAACAATCTCCATGGCCAGCCTACCATTGGCACGTGCCGATTCTGCTTTCTGTTGCGACCACAAGGCAAACCTATCCTGGTCTTCCCGTGCTATCGCATCCCGCACAGCGAGATTCTCGGCAGTTTCTCCCATGGCATCGGTGCCGTAGATCTGCTTCATCAGCGGATTCACAAAACGCCATCCGAAGCTGGTATCGAAAAGCTGCGCATCCCTGCCGAAAGGAGTGGACGTTTTGGACATCACCCAGGGACCTCTCGTCATGTGTTCAACCCCTCCTGCCACCATCAGGCTGGCTTCGCCGCTTTTCACTGCCCGAGCAGCAGTCGCTGCGGCAGATAATCCCGAAGCGCAAAGCCTGTTGACCGTTTCGCCGGGCACACTCACCGGATATCCTGCCAAAAGGGTTGCCATACGGGCTACATTTCGGTTGTCTTCGCCGGCCTGGTTGGCACATCCTAAAATGACATCGTCAATTGCAGCAGGATCGAGCGTAGCATGCTTTTTCAACAATTCCTTCAGCACATGGGCTGCCAGATCATCCGCTCTTACAGGAGCCAGGCTTCCGGCAAAATTACCAATGGCCGTTCTCACTCCGGCGACTATGTATGCGTTCATTTTCCCTTAGGTGTTGTTATCGTTGGCAGGAAACCATTCCTTGGATGTGCGGTATACCGTACCCTTGAAATGTGCGGCCACCCGTCCATGCTGGTTGGCGACCAGCACCTGATAGATGGCGATTTTATTGGACCTGTGCAATTCGGTGGCGGTAGCAGTGAGCTCATCGCCCTCCATCAGCGGTTCCGTATGGGAGATGGAAGTCTCAACAGAAACACTGCGCTGACCATGGCTGTTCGCTGCAAAAGCCAGTGCACTATCGGCCAATGAATACGAAATACCTCCGTGCGCAATGGAAAACCCGTTCAACATCTCTTTACGTACTTTCATGCTGAGCACGCATTTGCCCGGGCTGATGTGTACGCAGCAAATGCCCAGCCATTGACTGAACCAATCCTGGCTCAGCATACGGTTCACGACTCTCTCTGACAGTGATGTTTCCATTGCAAGACATTGCGAAAGTAATCAATTCGAAAAAAGTAGCCTGCGGGCAGAAGGCAGATCAGAACAAGGTCAACTGGGACTTATTCGCCTCATGCGTAAGCAACCACTGCTTTTTTTCCGTCCCCCAGGCATAGCCGGTGAGTTGTCCGTCTGAACCTATTACCCGGTGACATGGAATGAGTATCGCCAGCGGATTGGCAGCCACTGCACCGGCGATGACACGTACATGCGTATCCTTCCCGAGACGGGCAGCCAATCCTGCATAAGAAACCGTCTGACCAAAACGTATATCTTGCAGCGCATCCCAAATCTGGCGCTGAAAAACTGTACCGGGTGCCTCCAGCGGAAGATTGAACCCTTCCCTTGTTCCATTGAAATAGGCGTGCAGTTGCCCCATCGCTTCCCGCACCAAGGGATGATCAGAAACCGCATGCGGGTCTTTGCCGGTGAAGTAAACAGAAAACACCGCCCAGTCCGAAGCTTCAATATTTATCCACCCCAAAGGAGTGGCAAGCGATCCGGTGTGCATGGTCTAAAGTTAGGTAAGTTCCGTCAATTGATACGACAACAGACTTGCCGCCAAATTGGCGGTACCGTTCGTACTCTTGATGTATATTTGAGGTATGACCACGATACTGCAAAAGCCCGCATACGTCCTCCTCTTCCTGTTCGCTGCGACGTTTATGTCCTGCCAAAAAGAATCCGACGATTCTGCCGATACCGGTTCTCCTGTACAACTGCAGGACGAGCTTTTGCGCGTGAACCAAATACAACTCATTGCTTCGCACAACAGCTACCGGCAAATGACCACCGATACTGTGTTTTCTTTTTTACTGTCGGTAGCACAACAAGTACCGCTTCCTCCGGAATACGACCCCACGGCGTTGGACTACGATCATGCGCATCCGCAAATACAAATGGACGATTATGGTGTGCGTGGCCTGGAACTGGATGTCTATTACGATCCAACAGGAGGCACTTTTGCCGACAGGCATGTATTGTCGTTACTGGGACTTCCTACTGCATCGGGCATACCCGCGCTGAACCAACCCGGATTGAAGATCCTACACATCAAGGACGTGGATTATAATTCGCATTTCAACACTTTTCAGGAAGGGCTGCAGGCTATAAAAAACTGGTCACTGGCGCACCCCGGTCACTTGCCCCTCTTCATCAATGTTGAATCGAAGTCCTCTTCCCCTGGAGATGACCCTACTTTGTCGCAATTGGGATTTACTCCGGCACCTGCGTGGGATGCAACTGCAGCCGATCTCCTTGACAGCGACATCCGGTCTGTTTTCGGTAATGCGTTAACAGGCATTTTTTCTCCCGACATGCTAAAAGGTACTTTTCCTACGCTCGAAGCGGCCGCTTTAGCTGGTCAATGGCCTAAACTTAAAAATGCACGGGGAAAGGTCTTTTTCATTTTGGAAGGTGATGCTGTTCAGCACTACGTTCAGAGTCATCCCTCGTTACAGGGCCGTGCCATGTTCATTTACGGATCGCCGGGCAATGCCGAAACCGCATTTGTCATCAAAAACGATGCCCGTGCAGACAGTGCGCAGATTCGCGTGCTGGTCAGTCAGGGCTATATGGTAAGGACGCGCTGTGACGCCGGCACAACGGAGGCCCGCACAGGAGACTACAGCGGCAAAGTAGCAGCGATGGGCTCTGGCGCTCACATTCTTTCCACCGATTATTACCGACCCGACAGCAGAGCGGGACAGGCCGGATGGAGCGATTACAGTGTCAGATTCACTAACGGGTCGATAGGAAGAAAAAATCCAGTCACAGCATCCGGCATAGACGTGGGAGAAGACCTCAATGACTGAGGCGTTCAGGGAGCTTCAACCCGTTTCTCAGCTCAATAAAAATTCCGCTTATCGGCTGCCATTTTACGCAGCAATACCGACGGCCTGTATCGGTCATCGCCATACGCAACATGCAAATCTTCCAATTGCAGCAACACTTTTTCCAGGCCCCAATCATCGGCCCAGCGCAGCAGGCCCTTGGGATAATTCACACCGTTGGTCATTGCCAAATCCAATGCATCACGATCCGCGATTTTCAGGTACAGCGCTTCTACCGCTTCGTTGATCAACATGGCCACTACTCGCTCCGAGATCAAGCGCCCCAGTTCCACATTTTCAGATGCAGCCGGCTGGATGGCCCCCTCACTGTAATCGTAATACCCTCTCCCCGATTTACGGCCGAAACGACGAGCGTCTCTCATCTGCTTTTGGATCAATGATGGCCGGTAGCGCGGATCAAAATAGAACTGCGTCCATACAGTTTCTGTTACGGTATAGTTCACATCGTTGCCAATCAGATCCATCAATTCAAAAGGTCCCATCCTGAATCCTCCCACGGTTTTCATTGCCCAATCGATGGTAGGGATATCCGCAATTCCCTCTTCAAAAATCCTGAGCGACTCCCCGTAATACGGCCGGGCAAGTCTGTTAACGATAAATCCCGGAGTGTCTTTCGCCAACACCGGCACCTTTCCCCAAGAAGACATAAGTTGCATGCACCTTTCGGGCAATAGAGCATCGGTTTGCAAGGCCGGCACCACTTCCACTAGCGGCATCAGCGGAGCTGGATTGAAAAAATGCAATCCTACCACCCGTTGAGGCAAACGGCAGGCAGAAGCGATTGCAGTCACCGACAACGAAGAAGTATTGGTGGCCAAAACCGTATCCTCTTTCACGACACTCTCCAGTCCGGAAAAAACCTGCTGCTTGACTGCTATATCCTCAACAACCGCTTCAATCACCCAGTCCAGATCGAACGCTGCCTCCATAGCTTCCACCGGATGAATCATGGCCGTAATTTCAGCTGCCTTACCGGCAGGCAATTTCCCTTTTTCCTCGAGTTTCATCAGCGATTGCAGCATGGATGCAACGGCTTTTTCCGCAGCACCCGCTCGCATATCCGACAGATAGACGATATGTCCTGCCCTGGCCGCTACCTGTGCAATCCCTGCACCCATGGCTCCGGCACCTATTACTCCAATATTTTGTGATGTACCTCCCATTGCTTTCACTCTCCTTTGAAAACGGGTTTGCGTTTTTCCAGAAATGCCGCAACACCTTCCTTGAAATCGAAAGTGGAACCGGCCTTCTCCTGGTATTCACCTTCGCGTTTCAACTGCTCCAGCAGGGTATTGCCCATGGATTCATTCAATAACATTTTGGTATAGGCGATAGCTTTGGTAGGTAGCAGACTCAACTGAATAGCCATATGTAAAGATTCTTCAGCGAGGCGCTCGTCGGGAACAGCCCTGTAGATCATTCCCATTTTAACCGCATCCTCGGCCGTCACCTTCACCGTCGCTCTGGCCCCGCAGACCATCACCGCCTCCGCGTCCAGCACGAGCCTGCAACCGGGCCGTACCGCCACGCTCAGCTCTACTGGCAGTACCGGCACCGGCACCATCACGTGGGTGCAGACCAACGGGGTAGGCGTCTG
>CAZPCA010000058.1:0-15294 GCA_964584995.1 uncultured Bifidobacterium sp. | reverse complement strand
GTGCCGTACCGGTACCTACGCTCACTACAGTATTGGCGGATGTGGCAGAACAACCGCCGGATTGTGTTACACGAACGTTGTAATTCCCCGAAGCGGAGACGGTGATGGAAGGGGTGGTGGCCCCATTGGACCAGAGGTACGCAGTACCGCTGCTGGCGGTCAGTGTAACGCTTCCCCCGTTGCAGAATGTGGTAGGTCCATTGGCACTGATGGTCGGCGTGGAGGCATTGCCGATGATTACCGAGGTGGCAGATGAAGTGGCTGAACACCCCCCTGCCTGAGTAACCCTGACAGTAAAGTTCCCACTCATACTGGTGGTAATGGATTGGGTGGTCGATCCGTTCGACCACAGGTAGGCTGTGCCGTTACTGGCTGTAAGCGTTACACTACCTCCTGAACAAAGTGTAGTGGGACCCGATGCAGTTATCGTGGGGACGGATGCGTTTCCAACCGTTAACTGGGTCGCGGTGGATGTGGCGGAGCAACCTCCGTTCTGGGTAACCTGCACCGTGTAACTGCCCGCTGTACTTACTGTGATGGATGGAGTTGTAGCCCCATTCGACCACAAGTATGCCGTTCCGTTACTTGCGCTCAGCGTGACATTGGCACCCGGACAAAGCGTGGTGGATCCACTGGCAGTGATGACTGGTACAGGAGCCGATCCTACATTTACTGCGACAGCATTGGAAGTAGAACTGCAACCGCTTGAATAGGTCACGGTGACATTGTAGTTGCCAGTGGTGCCCACGTTCAATGTGCGGGAGGTGGAGCCGTTAGACCACACATAACTGCTGCCCAGATTCGCGCTTAGGGTAACGGTTCCGCCACTGCATAAAGTAGTGGCTCCGCTCGTGCTGACGGAGGCCTGCGTGACAGCAGTGATGGTCACTGCCACAGGACTCGAAACAGAAGTACATCCGGTGGGTGCAGTAACAATCACCGAATAGCTGCCGGCACTGTTTACAGAGATGCTCCTTGTTGTTGATCCGTTCGACCAAAGGTAATTGCCGGAAGATGCACCTGCGGTGAGCAACATGCTGCTGCCCTGGCAAATGGTGGTAGGTCCTGTATAGCTGATAGTATTGACAGGGCTGGCATTTACAGTTACGGCAGCAGGGGTGGAGGTAGCGCTACCGCCCGCTCCGGTAACGGTTACCAGATAATTTCCGGTCGTAGTTACACTGATAGTTTGGGTAGTTGCGCCATTGGACCAAAGGTAACTGCTTCCACTGTTGGCACTGAGCGTGACGGATCCGCCTTGACAGAAAGTTGTCGGACCACTTGCACTGATGGTTGCAGAAGCGGTAAGGCCACAGGGGGCAGCGAAGCTGCTGTAGAAATTACCCGATGAAGGCGTGATGGTGATCAGGTCTATTTCAAGATTGGTATTGAGTGGTGTGATGGTCAGCTTATGGCTTGCTACGGAAAGGTTGTTGAAAGTCATGAGTGCGCCGGTGCTGGCATTGTAACGGTACCAGTTCCAGTTGGTATCGTTCACGCAGTTCACAGTGTAAAGGTTGACATTGTCTAAACTGACATTGAATCCGGAATTGACTCCTCCGCGGCTCCGGGCCCTTATCCAAACATGATGGGTTACAGCTTGCGTCCCGCGTGGAGTGAAGTTGTATTCGGCACCTGAAGTCGACTTGAAGGCAAGATACGTGGTGTAGTTACGGAAATCGCCCGGACTTGTTCCTGCGGGTACTTGTGTTTTCAATTCAAAATTCGGCCCAGGATTGTCAAATATTTCCGCCTCTAATTGAAAGGTATTGCTCCAGTAATAGGGGTGCGTGTTTTCGTGCCAGGCGTCCAACTGATAAAATACAGGTGCGGCCGCATTTGTCTTATCGTAGATATAGGTGCTGCCTTGTCTTCTTATCTTGAAAGTGAGGGCCTGGCCATCCAGATTGATGGTGGCATCACCTTCCAGTTCCGCGTTGCCATTCATGTTGGAATGCGGTTGGATCGTTCCGGTAATGGCAAATCGTGGAAGGGAAATATGCTTCCTCGCAACAACAAGTTTTCTGAAATCACCGGCATAAAAAGTATAGCCGGGCTTACCATTTCCGCTGGAGATACTCTGAGGTACATCGCCCGTCATGAGAAATCCGTTTGCGAACAAATCGTCGAAACGGCTGGCAATCCCTTGCGCATAACCGGGTATCGCCATTTGCCATACATAGTTGTTGGGATTTTGGTAAGGTTGGGTCGTCACAAAATAACCGCAACCGAAGTTCTCTGCACCCGTCATCGCTATCGCTTTTAAAAAGCCCAGCCATTGGGCCGGCCTTGGAATGACTTCTTCGTTACTGTTCCATCCTGGGCAAACTACCGGTGAATACAGCTTGTCACCCAGAGTAATCTCCTCGTGTCGTCCCTCAATCACATATTGCCATCCGTGAGCGGCACCTTGCCAGTACCTCCAGTTCCCCGGCCATTGCATGTAAATGTCAACACTGGAATACCGCTGATTATTGGTGTTGGATTGTAGGGTTCTTGTTTCGGCCCAATCCCAAGCATAAACAGGGTGCCCGTTGAGGTAATAATGGTAGATCCTAGTATTGCTCAATCCGGACAGCGTTCTCCATTCGTTCATATAAGCACTGGTGAGCCTATTGAATCCTCTGGCTTTGTATTTTTTGATGCTTGTCAGTCCGCTGTTGTTGTATGCGCCGAGCGCTGTGGGGTCTTTTTGAATGGCTGCATCTGTCCAGCTAGGAATGACTTCTCCGTTTTCAAATACTATATCAAGAGGACGCGTAAGTTTGGAGGTCAACTCAGACAAATAAAATCGCTGTGTTTGGCCGTCCTGTCTTAATGAATCCAATGGTGATTCAGGGCTGATGGTCCTACCAGAAGTGACAACGTTACCATACATATCCAGAAACTGCCCGGCACTGTTGCGCAGATAGGAATTGGAAGGCAACGTTTTACTTTCGATATAAGGGATTGTCGATGTTTTACCGATTACTTTGGGGTTCAGCTGCGGCCAGTACGTGTTCGCAGATGTTTTCCATGTGGGATTTTGATTCGCCAGTTTAACCCATGCTCCGTCGAAATTATTGGTGTCCGAAAAAGAGGAGTAACGTCCAGTATTGCTGGTGACCATTAGTGCGTAATTGAAATTCTTTACAAGCTCCGTTTGGACATCCCTGCTGCGTTGTACAAGTAACGACTGTGAAAAGCTGGAAGTACCCTCACCGGCTACGTGAGCAGGATTGAAAACCTGGAAGTTGGGAAACAAGGTGGTGCCGGGCCGTGTTCGTGCAGCCGGAAAACTCTTTAATTGTGTGAGGGCATCTATATTGCTGTTGGGATGACCGGGAGCAAATTCGGAGGGGTTCACGGGTGCTGTTACCGGCGAGGCAGTCGGAGGCGCAATCGTGGAGTTAGCAAAAGAATAGGATTTTCTCTGCGTGAAATCCTGATAGTGCTTGTACACCATATTGTTCGGCAAGGCATAGTTGTACAATGCTATTTCATCCAGGTCGCCTGTGCATTGGTAGTACGCTGTATTTGTATTGAGGTCGATGATATTGCTGCTGCTATTGCCCGTATTAAGTGGGATGGCACCGGGTGCCAGGGTTTTTGAGAATCCGCTCGGCAACTCTCCGTCTACCCAAATCTCTTTGGTGCCGGTACGCGCATTGTATTTGAAAACGAGGTGATGCCAGTTGCCATCTACATAATATCCGTAGGACGCTCTTCCGATAGCTTCAAGGTCCAGGTCCCAGTTGTCAGTAGCCACCGAGGATGATCCTGTTGGGATACTGCGGGTGGTGAACCTGAAATAAGGGAAGCAAAAACGGATGCTGATGGCACCGTCTCTTCTGGTGATCAGTTGCGTTATCTCAAGTGGGTTCGAGGAGGGGCGGAACAAAAGTTCAAAAGTGAAACCGCTGTCAGGGGAAAAGGGGACGTTGGAGGTGATGGCCCTTGAAGTTTTTCCCAGGGTCAGGTATTTCCCTACTCCGGAATTAGCCTGCGCGTTGCTGATGGTGTATGTTGAATTGAAATAGGAGGGATTCAAAGGGGCGACACCCATCGAGTCTGCCAATGGACTGGAACTGTTGAACGTCCAGTAATGCCTGGGCAGCCAGTTCTGGGCTGAGCTTACACCAGCGGTTAAAGACATACTTGCAAAAAGTACAGCCGACAGATACAGACGCATGTAAAGTTTCAATCTTTGTTTCATGGGTTTATTATTGGCTTTTAGTGAACAAATCAATCCCGCATCCCCCTTCGGGGCGTTTTTTGAATGACAGGAAATCAGGTTGTTTACTTAATGCGTTGCCAAATATATCAGAAACTTATTCGCGTGCAACAAGTTGCGCGCCTTTCAAATGCAAGTAGTTGAAAATCAGCTTCGAAAAAATTTCGTTGTCAACAAAAAAGCTTCATTTACCAAAAATTAATACTTATTCACCACCATTTAACAGGATTTCGCCAAATCAAACTTTGAGAAAGTCGATTCGATAATGCCGATTGGAAAAAGAACCTTAGGGACAAAGGGCTTGCCCAGTAGGGGCTCAAAACAGTCCGAATTTCTGACCTGCAGGTAATAACTGCTTGTAATAAAAGTTTTTAAGAAATGGAGTTAGCCCCAGTCTTTTGCTGATGTATGCCAACAGGATGAATGTCATGGCTCAGAGAATTACATTTAAATTGCCTTCCTTGCTGAGCTTTCTTCCGCTGGCTTCCGATGCAATTACTCGGTATACATAAGTGCCCATCTGAACTTTTTGACCATTGTGCGTGCCATCCCAGCGGTCGTTGGCATTGTCTGTTTCGTAAATCAATTGACCCCAGCGATTGAAAATTTGTAATTGGAAATCCTTGATGGCTTCACCGGCAACACCGAATGTGTCGTTCATCCCGTCGCCATTCGGTGTAAAGGTGTTGGGTATGTAAAGCGATGTGGCAGGAATGATTTCTACTTCATTGGATACACTAAAAACCGAGGGTTGCCCGCTTTTATAGGCAACAACCCTGTATTTGCGGCTGAAGCTGACCTGACCTTGGCTTTCCGCGGAGATGGCAAAAAGGGCCAACGTAAGAAGAATGAAATTTCTGAGGCGATGAAATGCGAAACGTTGCATGATGATGTGTATTGCTTACTTTCTCGCAAAGTAGGTCGCAGCTCTTGCCTTCGTTTCTCAATTATTGGATTGCATCGCTTTTGTAAGATTCGCAATGCTATTTGCTGTGGAGCTGACGGCATAAAGGGGGCTCCACAGAGGAGGCGTGCAGCAAGTGGATTGCTGCAAAAGGTTGCGTGGGCCATGTAAGAAAATTCCGGGATTGTAGCAGGATGGAAGTCTTAGTTCAGCATTGTTGTAGAAAACCTTGTTTTTTTGGCATTGGCCAAGTAGGTATTTTTGAAAAAAAAACTGTTCTATGATCAGGTACCCATTGTTTTTGTTCGTTTGCTTTTTTCTTCAATCGAGTACGGCCAATGGTCAGCGGGCAGACATTGCAGTATTGACTGATTGGTTGTGTGGTTCGTTTTCCAGCTCACGGCAGTCGAATGAGGATTCGGCTTTTTTTGACATCAGGCTGTCGATACAACGTATTTGGGAGGAGCGGGGTGACGGACCTTGGCTCTATGTGGAGCAGGCCATGGCCGGATCCTTATCGCGGCCTTACCGGCAGCGGATCTATCGACTGCGGACTCTTTCAGATTCAACTTTTGAAAGTGCGGTGTACACCTTAAGGGATCCTTTGCGGTTTACAGGTGACCGAAAAGCGCTGGAGAAGCTTCTGCCCGATAGTTTGGAAGAAAAGATAGGTTGTGCAGTGGTCCTTTCATGGGATTCGCAGCAAAAGGCCTTCGTAGGCGCAACCGGAATCAAGACCTGCGCCAGCGAATTGAGAGGCGCATCCTATGCTACATCTGAGGTGATATTGACGGCCGAGGGTATGAAGACCTGGGATCGTGGCTACACCCGGGAGGGTGTGCAGGTGTGGGGTGCTGTCAAAGGAGGTTATCAGTTCAATCGCGTTGATAAATAGAGAACAGGTTGGATTTGTTTATTTGTGCGCTTTTTTAAATTTGAATAAGGAAGATTTTTCCCAATACGAAGGGTTTAAGGGTGTGACTGCAGCGGGCTTCATTCCTTTGGATATAGTTGATTTCTATAAGTTGGATTATGCATACGAAAGAACAACTCCGCTCTATGTACGAGGAACAGCAGCATTGGCTGCAGCGTCTGCATTTTCTGAAAGAGGAAATCCTGCATTTCGATGTACAGCTTGGAAAATTGACCGATGATCAATGTCTTGAAGATTCTACTGCATCGGTGCAGGCACTTCGCCTGGATTTCCTGGTGCAGCGAAATCTCCTCAACACCATGACCGATGAATTGATGCGGCACGAGGACATCTTATGTACTATGGAAACGGCCCCTGTACAAATGTCGGTTGGCAGTATTCGCGAATCACATGCGTTTCTGCGAGATGAATTTGATGTATTCGAGAAAAGGTTTCATGAACTTCGTGCGCAGTTCAATGCCTTGCTTGATCAGGTGCGTGCGTAGAAAGTTTAACTGCTTTTTTTAAAATCAGCCAGGTCAATTCTTTCAGCGCAGCACACAAGCTCGGCAGCATTGTTGTTGGAGCAAACCACGATGGATTTTTCTCGGGCATGTTCTTCCAGCAATTCTGCATACCATGCCGCGCCTGCTTCATCCATATTGCTGAGAGGTTCGTCCAATAATAGCAGCGGAGCTGCACTCAAAATGGCCAGTCCGGTCTTGACCCTTTGTTTCATTCCGGAGGAAAAGTAGCGTATGGGCTTGTCTGGTTGGTGTAGGCCTAATTGCCTGATTATTTCACCAGCATCCAGACCATCACGGAAAGGTTTGAACGCAGCCATGAATCCGATGAGTTCCACCAGCGAATAATCTTCGGGTAAGTCCATGTAGGGGGCTGCTACCGAAAGGTGCTGGATTAAACGATCTTGGGGAAGTTCGTTTTTATCCTGAAACCACCTGAGCCTGCCTTCTTGCAAACTCTGATAGCCGGACAAAATCTGCAGCAAAGTGGATTTGCCCGAGCCGTTCACTCCCGTGATGCCGATTCGCCCACAGGCTTCCAACTGTAAATTCAGGTTCCTGAAGATCCATTCGCCATGAAACTTCTTGCCAGCCTGTTGAAGATCGAAGCGGATCAATGCCTATTCCTCCTTGACGGTCGTTCTTCCGATACCTCGAATAACGCCTTTGTCAGAACTGCGGATGAAAGAAAGAATTGCATCACGGTGTTCGGAAGTCGGGAAATCACGTTCCACCTCTGCGACGGCCTTGGTGATTGCGTAACCTTTCTGAAAAATAACCCTGTAGATATGTTGAATTTCTTCTATCACCTCCTTGCTGTACCCTCTCCGGCTGAGACCTACTGCGTTTATACCCGCATAGCTCAACGGCTCGCGGGCAGCTTTCACAAAGGGAGGTACATTTTTTCTGACTCCGCTTTGTCCACCGATGAAACTGTGAGCTCCTATGTGTAAAAATTGGCTCACTCCTACATATCCCTCCAGAATCGCCCAATCCTGAATGGTAACATGTCCGGCAAGATTCACCGAATTGGCCAGGATGACATGGTCGCCCAAAATACAATCGTGTGCAACATGTACATAGGCCATCAGCAGACAGTTTTTGCCGACTTCTGTTCTGCCCATTGCTGCGGTACCCCGGTTGATGGTAACGCATTCTCGAATGGTAGTGCCATCGCCGATGATGGTGGTTGTGTTTTCTCCTTTGTATTTCAGATCCTGAGGAACAGCAGAGATGACTGCTCCGGGAAAAATCCGGCAATTTTTTCCAATGCGTGCACCATCGAAAATGGTCACGTTGGAACCTATCCAGCAGTTGTCGCCGATCTCTACATCGCCATGGATGGTGGAGAACGGGTCAATCTGTACGTTGTTGCCTAGTTTAGCCCGTGGGTCAATGGCAGAAAGGGGATGGCTCATCAGCTTTTCTTAACGATTTGTGCCATCATTTCGGCTTCCATGACCACCTTGTCTCCCACGATGGCTTCACCACGCATGTGGCAAATGCCCCGGCGAATGGGCGATACAAGTTGCAGGTCAAAAATAACGGTATCACCCGGCATGACCTTTTGCTTGAATCTCGCTTCGCTAATTTTCATGAAATAGGTCCAGTAGTTGTCAGGATCAGGAACGGTATTCAAGACAAGAATACCTCCGGTCTGCGCCATCGCTTCGATCAATAAAACTCCTGGCATCACCGGATTTTCAGGGAAGTGCCCTTGGAAAAACCATTCGTTCATGGTCACATTTTTCACGCCAACTACACGCTCAGGTTCGAGTTCGATGATTTTATCGATGAGCAGGAAGGGTGAGCGATGCGGAAGCATCGACTGAATCTTATTGATGTCACAAACAGGCGTGCCAGTCACGTCATAGCGGCGTGGCTTAGGCGCACGGTTCTTTTTGATGAAATCCTTTATGACCTTGGCGAATTCGACGTTTGCGGCATGACCGGGCCTGGCGGCAAGTATATGACCTTGAATGGGCATTCCTATAAGGGCGAAGTCTCCAATGATGTCCAGCAGTTTATGACGTGCCGGCTCATTCTGAAAATGCAATTGCACATTGTTGAGAATGCCTTTTTCTTTGACCTGCACATTGGGTTTATTGAAGAGTCGTGCAAGTTCATCCAACTTGTCCTGGCTCACGTCCCGGTCCACAACTACTATGGCATTGTTCAGGTCGCCGCCCTTGACGAGGTTGTGCTTGACCAGCATCTCGAGCTCGTGCAGGAAGCAGAAGGTTCTGCAGGGAGAAAAGTCGTCTTTGAATTCAGTTATTTTATGCAGTTGCGCATGCTGGGTACCCAATACCGGACTGTTATAATCCACCATCACTGTAATGCGGTAATCCGGACTCGGTACGGCGAGCATTTCAACATTCCGTGCAGGCTCTTCATAACTGAGTACTTCATTCAATACGAAAACTTCCCGCTCAGCCGCCTGTTCATGGATGCCTGCAGACAACAAGGCATCGATGAAGGGCTTCGAACTGCCATCCATGATGGGGACTTCCGGGCCGTCGATTTCAATCAAAACATTGTCGATTTCCAGGCCGATCAATGCAGCCAAGGCATGTTCAGTAGTGCTTACCCGCGCTCCGTTCTGCTGAAGCGTGGTGCCGCGTGAAGTGTCTACTACATTGTAGGCATCCACATCGATTACCGGTGCTCCATCGAGGTCTACACGCTTGAACTTGAACCAGTGATTTTCAGGTGCTGGCTTGAAAGTAAGCGTGGCGTTTACACCTGTATGTAAACCAACGCCGGATACGGTCACCGCTTTTTGAAGGGTCTTTTGTTTTTGGGACATGGACTCAGGAAGAAGGTCTTTGGGCTTCGATGATCTTATTCAGTTCGCTGATTTTCTTTTCCAATTCGGGTAGTTTCCGGAATAGTACATAGGTCCGCTTGTAATCACCGATATTGAAAGCCGGTGAGCCCTGCAGGATTTCGCCCGGTGTAGTGACGGAACTGCCAACGCCTGATTGTGCGGCGATTTTGACTCCGTCGGCAATCTGGATGTGTCCGACAATGCCTACCTGCCCGCCAATCATGCAGTTCTTCCCGATTCGGGTAGAGCCTGCAATACCGGTCTGTGCGGCAATGACGGTGTTTTCTCCAATCTCCACATTGTGCGCCACCTGGATCAGATTGTCGATTTTTACCCCTTTGCGGATTATCGTACTTCCCAGGGTCGCGCGATCGATGGTGGAATTGGCACCGACTTCGACATGGTCTTCGATGATGACATTTCCGATTTGAGCGACCTTTTCGTAATTGCCGTTGTTGGGCTGGAAGCCAAAGCCGTCACCTCCAATGATGACTCCTGAATGCAATGTCACCTCCTTTCCTATACTGCAGTCGGAATACACCTTGACACCGGCAAAGAGAGTGCTGCCATCGCCGATGGTACAATTATCTCCCACATAGCAATTGGGGTAGATTTTCACGTTGTTTCCGATACGTGCGTTTTTGCCAATGTAGGCGAAAGCCCCTACGTAAATATCCGAGCCAACTTCAGCTGTGCTGTCGATGAAACTCGGTTGTTCAATGCCGGATTTGTTTCTCCGAATGGTGTTGTAGACTTCCAGCAATTTGGCAAAACTCTGATAGGCATTGTCGACACGGATCAAAGTGGCGGCTATGGGTTTTTCAGGCTGGAAATCCTTGCTGGTGATGACAATCGAAGCTTTAGAGTCGTAAATATGGTGCGTATAGGCGGGGTTGGCCAGAAAAGTGAGCGAGCCAGGACTGCCTTCCTCAATTTTTGATAGTCTGGATACCCGAACACTGGCATCCCCATCCACTACACCTTCTAAAAGTTCGGCTATCTGTTGCGCTGTAAATTCCATGTCAGCCTGCAAAATTAATAATAAAGGGATTGGCTAAGCCGACTTTGTTGGTATTAAAAAGATTGTCAGTCAATTAGTTCGGGTAGAATGCAAAGAAAGTGTTTCTGTACGGGAGAGGAGAGGACGGCCACCTCCATCTGGTCACTGGCTTCGGTCAGTGCTATGGAGCTGCCATCCCTGTAGAGGATTTGAATGGGTTCGCCGGCGGGATCATAGGCGCTGTTACTGATGGATCCCTTGAAGGCGAAGTAGCGGCTTTCTTCTTCAGAAACACCGAAAAGCTGAATCGCTTTTTGTCGATAAGTGAAGGTGTCGGCATCCGAAAATTCGTCCTTTCTCATTTTAATCTTGTACAGTTTACGGTTCACCATGCCGCTGCAGAGCCTGCTGAGAACAGGGTCTTCGTGCCTGGACCATACTTTGATCGACGAAAAAATATCGTAATCATCCAACCGGGAGTATCGGTCGAGTAGTTCAGGGTCTTGGATGAAGTCAGCCTCTGAGCAGGAGTTTTGCAGAAAAAAATTGAAATCCGGTGTTGCGAAAAGGGAATGCCCTTGCTCGATCAGTTCTTTAGCTCTTCGCAGAATATTGACCAGCAATTGTTCTGCCGCCAGCACCGTTTTATGAAGATAGACCTGCCAGTACATCAACCGGCGGGCAACGATGAATTTTTCAATGGAGTAGACACCCTTTTCTTCCACTACCAGTTTCCCGTCAACTACTTCGAGCATCCGAATAATGCGCTGCGCTCCGATCTTTCCTTCGAGCACACCGGTGTAGAAACTATCGCGGTTCAGGTAGTCGAGACGATCCATGTCCAGCTGACTGGAAATCATCTGGTGTAAAAAGTGCTTTTCATACTGCCCGCGGAAAATACGTATAGCCAGTTCTAACTGACCTGAAAAACTCCTGTTCAGGTGCTCCATGAACATCTGCGATACTTTTTCGTGGCTGATACCCGTCACGATGCTGTGCTCCAATGCATGGGAAAAAGGGCTGTGCCCGATATCGTGGAGCAAAATCGCAATCTCTACGGCCAGGGCTTCTTCGTCCGAAATCGGATGACCTTTGGAACGTAAGGTTTCAATGGCCTGAGTCATGAGGTGCAGCGCGCCCAATGCATGATGAAAACGTGTATGCAGCGCACCGGGATAGACCATGTGGCTAAGGCCAAGCTGACGAATTCTCCGTAGGCGCTGAAACCAGCGATGCTCAATCAGGTCAAAGATGAGCGGGTGAGGAATGGTGATGAACCCGTAAACCGGGTCATTGAAGATTTTTTTCTTGTTGGTATTCAAAATGAAGGCCGTATGGATGGAATCTGTTAAGATAGCCCTTTGACAGGCACAAAGTTAGGAATAATGTGGGCGTCATGGGAAATATGTCAGGGCTTGCTGCGTTCTCTCCTTCATCCTGTACTTTTGCGCTGACAATAACTCGTATAGGACTAAGCAGAAAATAAAAACAATGGATAAAGTACAGATTCTCTGGGCAGATGACGAAATCGATTTACTGAAGCCGCATGTCATGTTCCTGGAGAACAAGGGCTATCAGGTGACCACCGCTACCAATGGAAGGGATGCGGTCGATCTGGTGAAATCCCGCGAGTTCGATATCATTTTCCTCGACGAAAACATGCCGGGCCTGAACGGTCTGGAAACACTGGTGCAGATAAAGAACATCCATGCCGGAGTACCGGTGGTGATGATTACCAAAAATGAAGAGGAGGCCATCATGGAGGAGGCCATCGGAGGGAAGATCGCCGATTACCTGATCAAGCCGGTCAACCCTAACCAGATTCTGCTCTCCCTGAAGAAAAATCTCGAAGACAAGCGTCTTATCAGCGAAAAGACTACGCAGGGCTACCAGCAGGAATTCCGGCAGATCGGGATGAGCATGAGCGACCGACTCTCCTGGTCCGAGTGGGTGGATGTCTACAAAAAACTTGTGTACTGGGAAATTGAACTGGAAAAGTCCAAAGACCCCGGTATGTACGATATCCTTACGATGCAAAAAGGGGAGGCCAACCAATTGTTCAGCAAATTCGTTGAGGGCAATTACCTTGGCTGGCTGAAGGATCCGGATAAAGCTCCCTTGCTGTCCCATCAGCTCATGAAGCGAAAGGCCTTTCCATTGCTCGATCAGGGGGAAGACCCTGTTTTTTTCATACTCATAGATAATCTGCGTTACGACCAATGGAAGGTCATCCAGCCTGCCTTGCAGGATCTGTTCAAGGTGGTGGAAGAAGATGTCTATTGTTCTATTCTTCCTACGGCCACCCAATACGCCCGTAATGCCATTTTCGCGGGTATGATGCCCTCGGATATCCAAAAACGTTTTCCGGATAAATGGGTGGGAGACGAGGAAGAGGAAGGCAAGAACAATTACGAAGAGTTTTTCCTCGCCGATCAATTGCAGCGGCTACGTCGTAGTGTCAAATTCTCTTACACGAAGGTCACCCATCTGGACGCAGGTAAAGCACTTGTCGACCAGGTGCCGAACATGATGCGCAATCCTTTCAACGTGATTGTCTACAATTTCGTGGATATGTTGTCCCACGCCCGTACGGACATGCAGGTCATCAAGGAGCTTGCCGAAGACGAAAAGGCCTACCGCAGCATCACCCGCTCATGGTTTGATCACTCTCCTTTACTCGAAGTCTTACGCCGCATTGCGGAGAAGCCGGCAAAGGTCATCATCACCACCGACCATGGTACCATTCGCGTTAAGGATCCTTCGCGCATCGTCGGCGACAGAAATACCAATACCAATCTCAGGTATAAGCAGGGAAAAAACCTGAATTATGAAAAAAAGGATGTGCTGGAGATCAAAAATCCTGCGGATGCCTTTCTTCCAAGGGTGAACGTGAGTACCGCCTATGTCTTTGTCAAAGGCGACCGTTTTTTCGCTTACCCCAATAATTTCAATTATTACGTTAATTTTTACCGGGATACTTTTCAGCACGGTGGTATCTCGCCGGAGGAGATGATCATTCCGGTAGTCACGCTGCAATCCAAAGCCGGATGAGGACGTGGGGGGTGAAGGATGAAGCAGGTCTTGAAGATGTTGCAAAAGACATTCTGCAAGGTTTGGGCGCTCTACGGGTGGTTTGCCTACATGGTCAGCTGGGTGCAGGAAAAACAACCCTGGTGAAGGCGCTTTGTCGACAGCTTGGAGTGCCGGATGAGGTGCAAAGTCCGACATTCTCTATCGTAAACGAGTACCGGACAGGACTGGCTGAACCTGTATTTCATTTCGACTGCTATCGGTTGAAAACTGAGGAGGAAGCCTACGACCTGGGCTGCGAAGAGTATTTGTACTCCGGTTATTTTTGCTTTATCGAATGGCCGGAGAAAGTGAGCGGTTTGCTGAATCTTGAAAAAGCAGATATTTTTATAGAATATCTGGAGGGCTCCAGGCACATTCGCTGCACACCATGAATAAGAAAGTTACAGGTATCACATCTCTCGCCCAGCAGGGTGTACTTCTTCCACAGGAAAGCGTTCTGGAAGTCGGAAAGCTTCGCCAGGATTTGTTCATAGGTATTCCGAAGGAGTTGTCTTATCAGGAAAAACGAATCCCTCTGGTGCCGGATGCTGTTGGAGTATTGGTCAGCCATGGCCACCGCGTGCTCGTCGAGGCCGGAGCTGGCGCTACGGCGAATTATTCCGATACGGATTTCAGTGAAAAGGGCGCACAGATCGCCTACTCACCGGAAGACGTGTACAAGGCTGACCTGATCCTGAAAGTAGCCCCACCAACCTTACAGGAGCTGGAATACATGAAGGACAAACAGTTTTTGATGTCCATCCTGCAGGTCGCTATGCAGCCGGAAGGCTATGTCCAGCGACTGAGCGCGAAGAAAATCACGGCGCTCGCCTACGAATACCTGAAAGATGAAACATCTGTTTACCCGGTGATTCAGGCAATGAGCGAAATCGTCGGCAGTGCATCGATCCTTATCGCTTCTGAATTATTGAGCAATACAAGTGGAGGGAAAGGAGAACTGCTGGGAGGTGTTCCCGGTATTCCTCCTACCGAAGTCGTCATCATAGGCGCCGGTACCGTGAGTGAATATGCGGCGCGTGCGGCGATGGGTCTGGGCGCAAATGTTAAAATATTCGACACATCTGTGTATAAGCTGCGTCGTATTCAGCGGAACCTTGGGAGCAGGGTATACACTTCTACCATCAACCCGAATGTATTGCTGAAAGCGCTCAAGACTTGCGATGTGGCCATTGGCGCTATCTTGTCCAAAGAGGGCAGGTCGCCCGTTATCGTGACGGAAGAGATGGTTTCCGAAATGAGTTTTGGTTCTGTTATCATCGATGTAAGCATTGACCAGGGTGGTTGTTTCGAAACATCTGAAGTGACCAACCACGCAGAACCTACATTTAAAAAGTACGGCGTGACCCACTATTGCGTACCCAATATCGCCAGCAGGGTCTCCCGGACTGCATCCCATGCATTGTCCAATATTTTCATGCCAATTCTTATCAGCATGGGGGAGGAGGGCGGTATGGATGCTTTGTTGTGGAGCGATGAGCATGTCAGGTCGGCAGCTTATCTCTACCGTGGAACGGTCACGAATAAATACGTTGCTGACTATTGCAGGCTTCCTTTCAGAGATTTGAACCTCTTGATGGCCACGCGTATCTAAGGGTGATGCAGCCTATAGAATTGAGAAAGCCGGAAGTTGTTCCGGCTTTCTCAATTAATGGGGTATGCTCATCGCATAAGAGCAACGGCAATGACGCATCATGGATGAACCGACGATACGAAATTGGTGATGTTGTTGTCCAGAATGATCTGGTCGAAGAAATCCACCAGTCCATCTCCTGTAAGGTCGCTGGGTACATAACCTGCGGCAAAGGTGGCTACATCGT
>CAZPCA010000057.1:0-16052 GCA_964584995.1 uncultured Bifidobacterium sp. | reverse complement strand
ATCATCGAATCCCTTCGCTGGTGCGGCATCCTGCCCGATGAGGGCGTAGGTTTCGGAGGATCCCATGCACCCTATAGGCAGAGCGAAAGGAAGGAAAAAGGGTATTATGCAGACTATGCATCCCAGCTCCTGGAAAAAGGACTGGCCTACTACGCATTCGACCTTCCCGAAGAGCTCGATGCGGCACGTAAGACCGCCGAAGTCGCCGGCGTGCAGGGCTGGCAGTACGATGCTTCCAACCGTCTGTCGATGCGCAATGCACTGACGCTGGACAAGGATACCGTACGTGCCCTCCTGGATTCAGGTGCGCCCCATGTGGTACGCCTCAAAGCCGAGCCCGGCCGCACACTTACCTTTACCGACATGGTGCGTGGTGAAGTTTCCTTCGACAGTACCCTCTGCGATGATAAGGTGCTTATCAAAGCGGATGGAATGCCGACCTATCATCTTGCGCACATCGTCGACGATATCATGATGGGCATTACCCATGCCATCCGCGGAGAAGAGTGGTTGCCCTCCGCTCCCGCACACATCCTCATCTATGAATATCTCGGTATACCCATGCCGTTATATGCCCATCTGCCACTGCTCCTCAAGCCGGAAGGCAACGGCAAACTCAGTAAACGCGACGGAGACCGCCTGGGCTTTCCTGTTTTTCCGCTGCAGTGGAAAGATCCGGTCACCGGGGAGATTTCGTCAGGCTACCGTGAAAAAGGATATTACCCCGAGGCCTTTGTGAACATGCTTGCGCTGCTCGGTTGGAATCCCGGTACCGAACAGGAGATTTTCAGCATGGACGAGCTCGTCAGCGCCTTCTCGTTTGAGCGCGTACACAAGGCCGGAGCGCGATTCGATCCGGACAAGGCCAGGTGGTATAACGAACAATACCTGCGAAAACAAGACGATCAGCAACTCGGCGCGCGTTTTGCCGCACAACTGGCATTACAGAAGGATGTTCCGGTCCACAAGTCACGTGTGGATTTCGCCACGGGCGCAGTCAAGCTTCTCAAGGAGCGCGTGCAATTTGAACAGGACTTTTATGCTACCGGAGCATACCTCTTCGAACAGCCTGTTGCCTATGAACAGAAAGTCATCGACAAGCGGTTGAACGATACGACAAGGGCATTTCTTCAGCAATTGCCGGATGTGTTTGATGCACTCGCTGATTTCAGTGCGGAAAACTGCAGGGCCGCTTTCGAATCCAGGGCTCAGGAAATGGGATTGAAGCCCGGCGATGTATTACAGCTGTTCAGGGTATGTATCAGCGGTGTTGGCAGCGGAGTGGACCTTTTCGGCATGGTAGCGCTTTTGGGTAAACAGGAGGTCAACGCGCGCATAAGAACTGCTCTCGCGGCCGTTTGATGCGTCCAAGGGGAATCGCAGGGAGTGTTATCTTTGTACCATGTCAGTAGAAAAAGGCCCGAATTTTCTCGAGGAAATCATTGCAGAAGACATCCGTAACGGCAAACACGGAGGACGCGTACTCACCCGCTTCCCTCCGGAGCCCAATGGCTATCTGCACATCGGACACAGCAAATCCATCTGTGTCAATTTCGGACTCGCAAAGGCCTTTGGCGGAAAAACCAATCTGCGTTTTGACGACACCAATCCGGAAAAAGAAGAAACCGAATATGTGGAGAGCATCAAGGCCGATATACGCTGGCTCGGTTTCGAATGGGCCAATGAGTTGTATGCCTCCGATTATTTTCCGCAACTGTACACCTTCGCTGAGCGACTGATAAGCATGGGCCTGGCGTATGTGGACGACAGCTCAGCAGAAGAGATAGCAGCAATGAAGGGAACACCTACCGAACCCGGTAAGGACAGTCCTTACAGAAGCAGGAGTGTGGATGAAAACCTTTCTCTCTTTGCCCGTATGAAGAACGGCGAGTTCAAAGACGGAGAAAAAGTACTGCGCGCCAGGATAGACATGTCCTCGCCGAACATGCATTTCAGGGACCCCATCCTTTACCGCATCAAACACACAGCACATCACCGCACCGGCACCCAATGGTGCATCTATCCGATGTACGATTTCGCACACGGACAAAGCGATGCCATAGAACAGATCACCCATTCCATCTGTACCCTCGAATTTGAAGTGCACAAGCCTTTGTACGAGTGGTTCATCGAAAAACTGGGACTGTACCCCAGCCGCCAGTATGAGTTCGCACGCCTCAACCTGAACTACACAGTGATGAGCAAGCGCAAACTGCTGCAGCTTGTACAGGAGAAACACGTTTCCGGCTGGGACGATCCACGCATGCCCACCATATCCGGACTGCGCAGGCGCGGCTATACGCCTGAGAGCATCCGCAATTTTGCCGAACGCGTAGGAGTGGCCAGGCGGGAAAACATTATCGATGTCGGTTTCCTCGAGTTCTGCGTGCGCGAGGATCTCAACAAGCGCGCCATCAGGGCGATGGCTGTGCTGGATCCTGTTCGGCTCATCATCGAAAATTATCCGGAGGGACAGAGCGAAATGCTCCACACCGACAACAATCCGGAAGATGAGCATGCGGGAACACGGGAAATACCCTTCGGCCGCGAGTTGTACATCGAACGCGAAGATTTCATGGAAGAAGCTCCAAAGAAATTCTTCCGCCTCAGCCCCGGCCGAATGGTCCGGTTGAAAAGTGCCTTCATCGTGGAATGTACCGGTTTTGAAAAAGAGGTTGACGGTACCATTACGGAAGTGCGCTGCCGTTATTTCCCCGAAAGCAAGAGCGGACAGGACACCAGCGGTTTGGCGCCCAAAGGAGTTATACACTGGGTCAGTGCCCCACATGCTGTTCCGGCGGAGATACGCCTCTACGACCGTTTGTTCAGCGTCGAGGACCCCTCTTCCGAAGAGGGCGATTTCAAAACATACATCAATCCGAACAGCCTTCAGGTGATCGAAAAGGCCATGGTTGAGCCTTCATTGAAGGAAGCCAGACCGGGCACCTATTTCCAGTTCTTACGTAAGGGGTATTTCGTACCTGATTATGAAACGACTTCCGGCAAGCCTATATTCAACCGCACTGTAGGGCTCAAGGACAGCTTCAGCCCTCCGGCAGAGAAATAAAAAACATCTTTATGCGACGGAACATCCACTCTTTACTTTTTGCGGCAGCACTGCTCCTGATGATCACGGGATCGTCGTGCCGGAAAGAAAAGCAGTCTTATGAAACCATTCCTGTTGCAGGTCTTTTTTCGCTCACCGGCAATTGGTCCTCACTCGGCATCACATCAAAAGCCGCCATCGAGATTGCGGTAGAGGAGATCAACAGTGATTTCGAAGCACGCGACATTCCGTTTCGTTTTTCAGCCAGTGTCTATGACACACAACTCGACACGCTCAAGGCGCTGCAGGCCATACAATCTGCCTGGAATAGTGGTATCCGCATGGTGGTGGGACCGCAGTCCAGTGCAGAAGTATCAGCTGTGAAGTCTTTCGCCGATAGCAGCGATATGCTCGTTGTGAGCCAGGGTAGCACCGCCAGTACACTCGCCATCAAACTCGATGCTATTTTCCGCTATTGTCCCGGTGACGCCATTGAAGGAGCAGCGCTGGCGCGGTCCATCTACAACGAAGGAAAGCGAGGGCTCGTCACCGTGGCGCGGGACGATGCCGGCAATGTCGGATTGCAGAATGCCGTTAAAGGATCTTTCCAGGCACTGGGAGGGACAACAGAAAACCTTGTGGCTTATCCTACCACAACTACTGATTTCACGACTGTGCTCAACGACATCAAGACACGTATCACCACGCTGGCCGCTGTGCACGGTATAGCCAATGTCGGTGTTTACCTGGCTTCATTCGACGAGGCTGTGTTGTTGTTCCATCAGGCGGCGGGCGATAGTCTGCTGCAAAGTGTACACTGGTACGGAGGCGACGGATTCATCAGGAGTGCGGCTTTGCTCACCGATACCACCGCCTGTTCATTCGCTGTTGCTACATCTTTTTATTCTCCCGAATTCGGGCTGCCAACTTCCGCGCAATCCAAATGGCAGCCTTTGCGTGCCGCCATTCAATCCCGTTGCGGACAACAGCCCGATGCCTTTGCGCTGGCGGCCTACGATGCCGTATGGGTGATGGCCCGCTCCATCGAGGCCTCCGGAGGCGTACCGCCGATTGGAGCGAACCTCCGTAACAGTTTCATGGCACAAACCGGTTTTTACAGCGGTGCCACCGGCAGCATTCTATTAAACGACAAAGGAGACAGGTCCAACGGCACTTTTGACTACTGGGGTCTGCAGAATAACGGCGGTGCATACAGCTGGGTTTTTGTAGGCACTTCGCAGTAGTCAACATAAGTACATTTCATTGGTAGTTTAGCCCACATGCAAAAGAATCACCATTACAGCGCTACCATCTCCTGGACCGGCAATCAGGGCTCTGGCACGAGCGGTTATGCCGATTATACGCGGAACCATACGGTCAAGATCCAGGGAAAGCCGGAACTGTTCTGTTCTTCGGATGTCCCTTTTCGCGGCGATGGATCTTTGCACAATCCGGAGGATTTCTTTCTGACCTCCATTGCTTCCTGCCATATGTTATGGTACCTGCACCTCTGCGCGGATGCCGGTGTCATCGTTACTTCCTACGTCGATCACCCCGAAGGGATACTCGAGCAGAACAGCGACGGGTCCGGCAGGTTCACCGGAGTAGACCTTCATCCTTATGTGGAAGTGAGTGAGGCAAGCATGCTGCCACTGGCGGCATCACTTCACGAAAAAGCCCATGAGAAATGTTTCATGGCCAACTCCTGCAATTTTCCGGTCAGACACCGTGCGGTGATCGGGGTGAATACACCGGAATAAAAGCGTTTTTATATTTTTTGTATGACTCCGGTCATGCATCCGGTCAACATTCCTTAGGCCATTTAATGATCCTTTTTAAATAGCAGAGACGGGCAAAATTCCGCAGTACATTCGTTATCATAATTCGTCCAACATGATAAAGAAAACACTGCAGTCATTGCTATTGTTTGTTCCTGCTCTATTTCTGGCGGGTTGCAACCACTATTATTATGTTCCTAACGGCCATAACATGCCGATGTTTCGTGAAAAGGGTGAGGTAGCCATCAGTACGTCTACTGCGACCGGCGGTGGTTTGTTTGAGAATCTATCGGCTTTCAACTTACAGGCCGCAGCCGCTTTTGACAAGAACATTGCCGTGATGGCCAATTTCGTCAACGTGAAATCCGATGCTGACGAGATGGAGTACGAAAGCGGATACGGCAGCGGATTCGAACTGGCAGCGGGATATTACAGGCCCCTGGCGAAACGCGGAAGCTTCGAGGTATATGCAGGAGGCGGTACAGGAAGGCAGCACCACGAATACGGCTATAACATCTCCTCCGACATGAAGATGAACAGGTACTTTATACAACCCGGTGTGGGTATCGTTTTCCATGGCTTTGAAGCGGGCGTGTCTACAAGGATATGTTACCTGACATTTCGTGACATTGAAAAAAACGGGCAGATACCCGAGTACGAGCTTCAATCGCTCGACAAACTCGAAAGAAACAGTGGTTATTTGCTCTTTGAACCGGGACTCACCCTACGGGGAGGATGGAAGTACATCAAACTACAGGTGCAGGTGGGACTGAGTTCATCTCAGGGTGCAAAGCAGGCATCTTTTGATGAAGGGTATGCCGGGATAGGGCTTATTGTCCGAATCGCTGAACGGTTCAATGACGATAAAGCAGCCACTACTAAATAGGGTTTTAACGGTCAAGCCATGTCCCTCCTTGTAATCGCCAATGCGATAGCGCTTTTTTGGATGCTGGGCGCTATTCACCTGTTCATCTATAATCTATTCGCCGCATTTCTGGAGCGCGCCATTATGGTGGATTATGGTTTCAGCCTAAGCTATGGAAAGCTACTGCTGGCAAACATAATGTCTGTATTCATTGGCTCCTATATTATCCCCTATGCAACGATGGGAAGCATAGGGTTGCCTTCCTTGCTGGACACTTTCGCGCTGAGCACAGAAAATTTCTGGCAGATATCGTACCGGATCCTGGTAGCCTTTTCCGTAACTGTTTTCGTAGAGTATCCCTTTTTTCTTTGGGCCCTCAAGGAAAAGGAAAAAAAGACAACGCTGTTTGTCCCCTTCCTGAAATCCAATCTGATTACCACTGCTGTCACCTTGATTTTTATGTATATTCCTTTGGGTATTGCACTTTGAAAAAATAAATAAGCCCCATTTTACCATAGCATTGATATCCGTTTGTAACACACGGAAAATTCCCGACATTTGGGGTATGGTCAACTATAGATAAGTGGCTATACGAAATCAATGAAAGCTGTACTCATCCTTTTGTGTTCCGTCCTGCTTGGTTCAACCAACCTTTGCGCTCAAAAAGTGTTTTCTGCAGACTACGCCAATCAGGCGGATGTCAAGGTCTTCGTGGTGAAGTATCAAAACCAGGCCGACCTGAAGGTATACAAGGTGAAATACGATAACCAGGCTACCGGCAACGATGGACGTTGGTTCTTCACTAAATACGCCAACCAGTCTTCCAAAAAAATATTTTTCGTGGAATATGAAAACCAGGCCGACCTGAAAATATTTTTCGTTGATTATCCGAATCAGGCAGGCTGGGTGAACAAGTCGAAAAAGCAATGGATGTATTGACGGCTTCGTCTCACCTGGGCCGCAGATTCTTTCGGTTTTCCGATTGGCAAAGACGGGGGCTCTTGCTGAAGTTGTTGGTGATGTTTGTTGCGCCGTTAATTGTGTTTGCACTTCCCGCCGGATTCTTTGACTCAGGACAGACCATTTGCCTTTCCAGGCTCCTGCTGGATATCAGTTGTCCTGGCTGCGGAATGACACGGGCCATACAACACCTGATTCATCTCGATACGGACGCCGCTTTAGCATACAATCCTCTTTCATTTGTTGTTTTGCCACTATTGGTGTACGTGTGGTTGAGCGAAGTGTTGAAAATATACCGCAGCTTGAACGTACACGCATCGAACAATGCGATAAATGATAATGAAAGCTCTTCTGAACCCTCATGAAAAAAAGATGTTGGTTATTGATATTGCTGGCCTGTGCCACATTTTTTCCTTCATGGGCTTTTGGCGATTCGCTGCATATAGGAAGGGTTGACGAGTACCGTCTGTTGGAAGAGGACAGGCGCCTGGTTCCGCTTGCGGGAAATGTGCCCGGACTGCGATTGGATATCCGTTATGCCACCGACGATAATTTCACGAAGACACGTGTATATCCCTATGCGGCAGCGTACCTCGTGAGTCCTGCCGTTAAAGCCCTTGCCAGGGTCGCCGATAGTCTTTCGCAGGTTGGCTTGGGAATCATGCTGTTCGATGCCTACAGACCGTATGCAGCCACTCTGCGTTTCTGGGAGTTGGTACAGGACGAAGAGTATGTGGCGCATCCATCCAAAGGCTCGCGGCATAACCGTGGCTGTGCAGTGGACCTGAGTTTATACGATCTCGCAACGGGTAAACCTCTTATCATGCCTACCGAATACGATGATTTCTCCCCCAGGGCTCATGCCAACGATTCCCTCGCGGGACCAACAGCAAGGCAGAACCGAAAAATCCTGCAAGAGGTCATGGTATGGGGAGGGTTTGAAATATTCCCCACAGAATGGTGGCATTTCGATTACCACGGCTGGCGCGAATGGCCCTTGTGGAACCTTAGCTTCGACGAGCTGCGTGCGCAGTAGTACCGTTATTCCAACACCATCAGGAAGCCGCCTCCGGGTTGCATACGGATCCCAAGACTTTGTTCTCCCTGCCAGTGTACAGCTTCGCTGACCCAGGATGTCGGATTGTCCACGTAGTGCGCAGCATCCCCGTCCCGGTATAAAACACCCGTCAGTAACTTTCTACCTTTTTCCATGATGGGTTCAAGCAACAGCGAATGTCCTTCTTCGTTGCCTATACCTCCAATATACCAGCGCGTACCCTTTCGTCGGGCTACCACCACGTAACGCCCTATGTCGGCCGCAAGCACCTTTGTTTCATCCCATGTTGTTGGCATACCGCTCAGTACCGGCAGGAAAGCGTGTTGAAGGTAGTTTTGCGGAAGATCCGCCAGCATTTGCAATGGGCTGTAGAAAACGACAGGCAGGGCAAGCTGGTGACAAACGGTGCTGTGTACCCGCGATGCACCCTTGTCTTCGCCGTTCCATCGGATGCGCTCCTCTTTGCGGTACTCCAGCAATACATCCACAATGCCGGGTGTATAGTCCATCGGACCTGCCAGCCCGCGTGTGAAAGGTAAGGTACAATCGTGCCGGGGACTGTTTCCTTCACTCCAGGCATTCCATTCCATCCCACGTACCGCTTCGAATGTCATCAGGTTGGGCCAGGTACGGCTAAGACCACTCGGTATCACAGGCTCGTGTGTATCGATCATGATTCCGTACTCTGCCGCTTTTTCCACCACCCTTTGCAGGTGTTCTACCTTGACTTGTCCGTGGTGATGCTCTCCCTGTGGATGCATCGGGCCCGCATAGCCCGTTTTAACGTAGTGGATGCCTAGTGAACGGTACAGGGAGAAGGCACTGTCGAGCCGATTTTCGTAGCCAGGCCAGTCTCCACCGGTCTCGTGATGACCGATCACCTCTACGCCTTTCGATTGTGCATACCGCACTATTTCCCTCAAATCGAAATCCGGATATGGTGTTACATAGTCAAAGGCGCCCTGTTCACCCCAGTGTTCCCAGCCGGTGTTCCACCCTTCCGCCAGCACAGCGCTGATGCCATTAGCCGCAGCAAAATCGATGTACTTCTTCATGTTTTCAGTGGTGGCACCGTGACAGCCCCCTTCGCTTTTCCAAGTGGAGAGGCCCAGATGCATCTCCCACCAGATACCGCAATAATTACCGGGCTTGATCCACTTTGTATCCTCGATACGACAAGGTTCATTCAGGTTCAGCAGTGAGGAAGAGGCAAGAAGCCCTGCTGCAGAAGGTGTTGCCAGCACTATTCTCCAGGGGCTACGCGCAGGCGCCGTGGTTTTCACGGCAGCGCCAACAGCGGAAGGAACAAGGTTCATGCGGAAAGTGTTCGCCCGTGAAGTGTCCTTTTTCAGCGTAGCAGTGGTGTACTTTTCAATGCCACCTTCCAGAAAAGCGAGGAAGAATCCGTTGGATTTCCGAACAGTGAAAGGCATCGCCGCATGCGGTACATCGGCAATAGCATTCTGTTGCCATGTTTTTTCTAAGGTGTTGTAATCCGCCCAGGCCCACCAGCAGGAATCGCCGGCGTGGAGTGTAAAGAGATTCGGTTCAGCAAAAATGCCAATGGAATCTTCATCGCCAATGTTCACATACCGTACTGCATATCCGTCATCGTACAGACGAATTTCAATGTCGAACAAGTGCTCGCCGGTAACGGAGCCGCACTCAAATGTTTTTCCAAAAGCGCGATGGTGTACACTGTCCCGCTCTCCCCATACCGTGGCCCATGTTTCATTGTAAGAGGTATCCGCTGTCTTGATCAGTCGTAATCTTCGCGCGGGAATACTCGGCTCAAGAAGAGGTCCGGGATAATGTGCGTTCAACAATTCACCTTTACCGGAATGAAGCGTTGTGTAAAGTCCGTTTTCTGTAAAGCGTGTTTCCAGCCATAAACCCTTGTCGGGCGAATACAACACACCCGCAACCTGACTTTGTACAGAAGTCCACGGCAGGATAGCGAGGAGTAAAAAAATAAAACAGCGCATTCTACACAAATGTACGTTCAAAACATACAGCAGGAAATCGGGTGAAGCATGTCTTTTATTTTCAATTTTGCCCAATGCCACAGCACATGAAAGAACCGGAATACCGGTCCATTGAGACACTCCGTGTTGTAGGAAAGAGGGCGAGCATGTCCCTGCAAGATGACAAAACCCCGGCGCTATGGAGATCTTTTATGCCCTTGCGCCATGCAATCGCCGGCAGGCTTGATACGAACGTTTACAACATTCAGCGCTATCCCGTACCCATCCATCAACTCGCACCGGAAACTATTTTTGAAAAGTGGGCGGGCGTTATCGTTGCAGATGCTGCATCGGATTTGCCGGAAGGCCTGGAGGTGCTGATCATTCCAGCCGGAGAATACATGGTGTTCCTGCACAGAGGAGGTCCAGCCGCTTTTGCGGAGACAGCTGCGTACATCTACGGCAAGTGGATACCAGCGAGCGAATATATGTGTGACGAGCGGCCACATTTTGAGCGTATGAAGGAGAGCTGGAATGCACTCGATCCGGATGCTGAAGAAGAAGTGTGGATTCCTGTAAGACGAAAGACAAGGTAACACCAATAGCACTACATTTGAAAAATGCAAAAACTGGAGATACGCAACATCGAGTGCCATGCTTTCCATGGATGCCTTCCGGCCGAAGCTGTCATCGGCGGCCGCTTCAGTGTATCTGTGGTGTTTGAAGGTGATTTCAGTACATCCATGCAAAGCGATGCATTGGAATCCACGGTGGATTATGTGGAAGTGCACCGTCTTGTGAGGGAACAAATGGCGATACCCGCGCGCCTGATAGAGCATGTGGCACATCGTTTACTGAACACCCTTCTTTCCGCCTTTCCCATGGTAAAAAGCATCACCGTAGAAATCACAAAATACAATCCACCGGTAAACGGATGTATGGAAGCGGCGGTGTTCACTGCACAAGGAACTATCTGACAATTGTCATGCAGCACAAGGGATTTGGCCACATCCGCTGTCAACTACAGGCAATCCGTTTTTTGAGCGTACCTTTGCGGTAGATGGCAAAGAAGAATACCGATGCAGTGCAGGGGGAGAAACTGAAGCAGGTCGTGCTGGGCATTTTCAGGGAGCACCCCTACAAATCCTACAATTACAAGCAGGTCCTTAAAAAGTTGCAGCAGGAACCCTTCGTAGAAGAAGCCGGCCCTCTGCTCAGCGTGCTGGATGAGAGTCAGCTCCGCACCGCCGTACTCGCCATCATCGAGCACCTGTCCATCAATGAAGAGCTGGAGGAAGTCGACAGGGGAAAGTACCGCTTATGGCCGCAATCGCATTTCGTGGAAGGCCGCATAGACATCACTTCACAAGGCAATGCCTATGTGATGAACGAAGCCTTTGAAGACGATATATTCATTGACAAATACAATATCCTTAACGCCCTCAACGGCGACAAGGTAAAAGTGAATCTCTTTGCTGTCAAACCGGGACGTCGTCCCGAAGGCGAAGTGGTCGAAATCATCGAACGTGCACGGACGGAATTTGCGGGTACGATTCAGATCAGCGGGAAGTTCGCTTTTCTTTCGGCCGATGGCTCGCGCAACGGTGTCGACATGTTCATTCCATTGGATGCGCTCAAAGGAGCGGCACAAGGAGACAAAGCGGTAGCCCGTATAACAGAATGGCTACCCGATGAGAAAAACCCCAGAGGCGAGATCGTCAAAGTGCTGGGCAGGCCCGGCGATAATGACGTGGAAATGGATGCCATACTCGTGGAATACGGTTTTCCGCTCGCTTTTCCATCGGATGTAGAGCGGGAAGCGGAAGAGATTCCTTACCGAATTCCCCGCAAAGAACTCGCTCAGCGCAGGGATTTCCGTGAGACGCCCACCTTCACAATCGATCCCGTGGACGCCAAGGATTTTGACGATGCGCTGTCAGTGCAGGAACTGCCGAACGGACACCTTGAAGTCGGCATCCATATCGCCGATGTTTCGCACTATGTGAAGCCGGGCACTGCGCTCGACGAGGAAGCACTTTCCAGGGCTACGTCGGTTTATCTGGTCGACAGGGTCATTCCTATGCTGCCGGAGAAACTCAGCAATACCGTATGTTCTTTACGGCCCGGTGAAGACAAACTCTGTTACTCTGCTGTTTTCGAAATCGATGAACGGGCCCAGGTACATGCCGAGTGGTTCGGTCGCACAGTCATCCACTCCGACCGTCGTTTCACCTATGAGGAAGCACAGGAGATCATCGAAAACGGAGAGGGGGAAATGCAGCAATACATACTGCCCTTGCACCGACTCGCACAGCTGCTCCGGAAGAAACGCTTTGCGGACGGGGCCATCACATTCGATCGCGTGGAGGTGAAGTTCCGCCTTGATGCGCGCGCGCATCCTGTTGATGTCTACCTCAAGGAAAACAAGGATAGCAATAAGCTGATAGAGGAATTCATGTTGCTCGCCAATCGCCGGGTTGCGGAATTTATTGGTCGGAAATTGTCCATCGATAAGGGCAAAGAGCATCCTTTTGTCTACCGTGTACACGATGTGCCGGTAGCCGACAAAATCGACAACTTCTCGCTCTTTGCCGGAAGATTCGGCTACAAAATCAACACCCGTTCGGAGAAAGACATTGCTCACTCCCTGAACAGCCTGATGAAGGATATCAAGGGCAAGCGCGAGCAGAATGTGCTCGAACAGCTGGCCATCCGTACCATGGCCAAGGCCATCTATACAACGGATAACATCGGTCACTACGGACTAGCCTTCGATTACTATACACATTTCACCTCTCCAATACGCCGCTATCCCGATATACTTGTACACCGTTTGTTGGACAGGTACATGGCCGGTGGCATACCCGTTGATGCGGATGAGCTGGAGCAGGATTGCCAGCACAGCACGGAGATGGAGATCCGGGCTTCGGAGGCGGAGCGGGCCTCGGTGAAGTTCAAACAAGTGCAATACCTCCTCGACCGGAAAGACGAAATATTCACCGGCATGATATCCGGGGTCACCGAGTGGGGAATCTACGTGGAGATTGCCGACAATAAATGCGAAGGCTTGCTGAGGGTACGCGATCTCAGTGACGATTATTACGA
Organism: uncultured Bifidobacterium sp.; assembly: GCA_964584995.1. Lineage (GTDB taxonomy): Bacteria > Bacteroidota > Bacteroidia > AKYH767-A > OLB10 > JAJTFW01. Next base: position 3,277 of record CAZPCA010000057.1, on the reverse strand, counting down.
ACTCGACGAGAAGCAGTACTGCCTCGTGGGCCACCGCACCAGAAAGGTTTACCGGCTGGGCGACATGCTCAAGGTAAGGTTGAAGTCTGCCGATCTGTTGAAGAAGCAAATCGATTTTTATCTTGCTGACGATACTGGAAACAGTTTTTCTGCCAGAAAGGAAAAGCCCGGATATGTTGCAGGAAAATCCGTTAAAGGTTCCAGGCACGGAGTCCAGCGCAAGAAATCCGGTAAACGTAAAAGGTGATGGATAACATCACGAAACCTAAGGACAGATGAAATAGAAAAAGGGAGGACAGATAAACAGCCTCCCTTTTCCGATTGAACGCTTAGCTTATTGTTTAATCACTTTCGTCGTCATTTGAGTGTCTCCTTCACCGATAGTAATGGTGTAGGTGCCTGCGCGCAGCTGACGTGCCAGCAGCAGGGAAATGTCATTATGGCCTTCTGTTACTTCCATGGTACCGTTGTAGACGGTCTGACCGCTTTGGTTACGGATGATCATCGGCCATGTACCGTTCTTATCCGACATGAAGCGAAGATTCAAATCGTTGCTGAAGGGATTGGGGCTCGCCACCATCGGGGCGTTTCCACCTTTTTTGGCATTGTTGAAAGCCACCGGTCCGAAAATATCTTTGGAACCGTCGAAGTCGTATTGTACAAGGCGATAATAGCTCGTGCCGGCAAGCGGCGTTGCATCAAAGTAGTTGTAACTGCGTGGAGTGTTGCTGTTACCAGCTCCCGCCACTCTTCCAAGGGTCTGGAAGCTGGTTCCATTGCCTGAACGTTCCACCATGAAGAAGTCGCAATTCTTTTCCGAAGCGGTTGACCAAAGCACCTTGGCACCACCGTTAGTGGCGTTTACTTTCAGGGAGGTCAGGGCTACGGGCAGCGGATTGGCGGCCGTGGAGGTGATGGCGAATTGTCCCCATTCGTTCACGCTGTTGCGGACGATGGTGGGTGAAGCAACAGTACCCGTTGGTGCGGCGTGTGTGCCATCTGCCTCCCATACGTTCGCTTCGTTATCGCGGCGGAACAGGTGCAGGGTGGTGAAATCATTGATGCCGGTAAATCCTTCTGCCACCGTCTTCACAGTGAAGGTGCCTCCTGTCAGTCCGTCGGCAGGCGTCATCGTCCACCATCCCGATCCGATGGTCTGGCAAACATCTCCCGCATCCGTGATGGGAAGTCCGAGGTTGCCCGGCCAGCCCTTGGTGAAGGTTGATAGGACGGTTCCTCCCGCGGTAGGTGCTGAAGTCATCGTTATCGTAATACCGTTGTAATCGGTTGTTGTTCCGATCGGGAACACTACATCGCTGGTGGTACTTGCGGCGAACCAGCGTTTCAGGCTACCAATGATGTGTCCCGAATTTCTGAACAGATTACCGGGAGTAGATGTACTTGTACCGATTGTAAGGATATTGTTTCCGGTAGTGATGTTGCCCGCTGTCATTACCAGCGAATCCGAAGCGGTGACACTGTTGGTCAGTGTCAGGCCTGTATTGTTCACTGTAAGCCGGCGAACCGTGGCGGGCAATCCGCTACCGGTGTTCTGGGTTGTACTGGCATTGTAAAGGTAATCCGCACCGGTGTTGAAGTTACGATTACCTGTCACACGGACATGGCCATCGTTACCGCTGGAGGAAATACCAGTGCTTGACCGCATACCGAGTTTGGCACCCGCCTGTATTGTGAAACTGCCATTACCATTGATATAATCGTTGGCGCCGGCCATTTGTGCATATGCGTTGCTGGCAACTGTATAGTTGACGGTATTTGTCACATTCGTAGTAGCAGTTATGGTTTGCATACCGGTACCATTGAAGGTTATTTCACCCGCGTTGGTACTCGCCAGTTCGGTAATGGCACCACCTGTGTGCGTATAATTCCCGTTCATATTCAATATTCCGTTGGCCGCTGCTTCTGTGAGTAGCAGGTTGCCACCTGTTACGTTCAGATTTCCCGTCAAGTTCAATGTGCAAACCCCCGTTGAACTGGTAAGCACAAAGTAGCTTGTTGAAGCGCTTCCGCTCACATTCAGGTTTCCGCTTACATTTATTGTTGCAGCGCCCGATAAATCCGTACCGATGAATTCACCGCCGGTGTGGTTGATATTACCTGTGATATTCATGGTACAAGGGTTCACATCTTCATTGACCCAGAATACACCGTTAGATATATTCACGTCGCCGCTGATGTTAGCTGTACAGGCACCGCTTCCGCTGGTGGCCGTAAACCAGGCATTGGCAGAGGAAGATAGATTAACGTTACCAGCAATAGTCAATGTAGCGCTTCCACTTCCATTAGTTCCGCGAAAATCACCGTTGGTGATATTCATGTTTCCGCTAATGGTCATAGTGCGGGATGAACTTCCGCCATTCAAACCAAGATAACCACTGCCTGTACTGTTTAATGTGAAGTCACCCGCAACATTCATATTCTGGTTAAAAGAAATTGTACCGGTTTGGCTTGAACAATTCCAGGTCATATGGCCGAAGTTCTGACCGATACCTCCAGGCATTGAAGATGTCACACCTGTAATACTGCAAATTGAAGTAGCGTTCCAGGTGGCCGTTGGAATGGTTCCGCCATTTTGTGAATGGATGTACGTGGCTCCGGCCTCATTTTCCATGGATGCACCTGAGTTCAGCGTGATTGTACCTGTATTTCCTATGATTCCGTAATTCTCCAAATCGACGCCTGTACCCGCCGCCACAGTAAGGGACTTTCCGCTATTTACGTTCAATCTTCCTCCTACTTCCACTACTATCTGGTCTGCCGTTGTATTACCTGAAACAGTAACCGTATGACCATTTAGAATCGAGATTACATTACTGGAAGTACTGGGTGCAGTTGAGGTGGTTACCCAATTGGATCCGTTGTAGGTTTCCCATGTATTAGATCCACTCCAGTTTCCGCTGGCCCGCGAACGATAATCGCCCGCAACCGCTGCTTTCGCATCGGTGGTGCGCGTTGTTTGATACACCATCACAATCAACACAATCAGCAATGCGGAAACCGCACTTCCGATCAATAACTGACGTTGGCGCACGGATAGGCGCGCATTTTGTGTGTTTTTTGTCTTTTGGGTCCCTATAGGGTTTCCAGTTCTCATTTTTATTGAAATTTTTTCTGGGTTTCTACGCCAACACATGGCGCGGGTTACATTCCCGTTAAAACATAGGTGTATACCCCCTATATTTTGGTCAATTCCCTAAATGAAATTACTTTCATCTTCTCAAAAACCATAAAAGATGGATGTCAACTTCGTTGTGAT
>CAZPCA010000056.1:0-16094 GCA_964584995.1 uncultured Bifidobacterium sp. | reverse complement strand
CCGCCGTACCAAGGATTTCTTGCTGTCCCAGCATCAGTTTATCGCCTTCTTTCAGCTGTATCTTGTCTTCGGCGAGGTCGCCAATCCGGATTTTAGGCCCCTGCAGGTCAAAGAGGATGGCGATGTGGGTGTTGAGTTTGTCATTCAGGCGGCGCACCGTCTGAATGATATCCAGCATCATTGCATGATCACCGTGTGAGCTGTTGATGCGGCAGACATCGGCACCCTCGGTGATGATTTTTTCCAGGACATGTTCGTGGCGTGTGGCCGGTCCGATGGTGGCGATTATTTTGGTTCGGTTGTAACGGTATACGTTCATAAAAGTGGGGGCAAAGTAGGTTTGACTTCGATTGTTTCCTTAACAGGTTCGAATACAAGGAAGTTTTCTGCTGATTTAAGCGATTTGGGGTCCGACGAAACGGCGCGGCTTATCAGTTTGATGCTGTTGAGTCGTTGTACATGTTCGTTCAGGTCGAAGGCGTATCCCGGGTTTTTGATGACGAGGAAGTAATCCGTTTGTCTCATTTCCGGTACAAGAAAAAAACCATTGTGCGCTCTGTTTTCAATGAGATAATACTCCTCTTCGTCTTCGGATAAGAAAAAGAAATAGGGGAATTGCCCGGAGGAACCTTTTTTATCCAGTAGTATCTCCTTGTCCGCGAAACGCTGCAATCCCAGAGAAAGTTTACGGTTGATCTCAAAGCACAATTTATAGTCGCGGTAGGCGCAAAAAATCGCTATCACATGGAATTCGTAATCCGGTGTGAATTCGAGTGTAAAGACAGGTTTTTTGGCCACAGTCCAAAATTAATGAGGCTGACTGCTGTGTGTCGTCCACTTTGATCACTTCTTCGCAGAGTTCTCAACACAACAACGTGAACTGTGACTGACTTTATTGTTGACCTGAATGCGGAAACAGGGTCGGAATTGAAGTATTTTAGCGGCATGCTCTTGGACGATGAATATTTCATGCGGGCGGCACTGGCCGAGGCCCGGGAAGCGCTGGCAAGGGACGAAGTGCCTGTAGGGGCAGTGATTGTCGCTTCGGGCAGAATCATAGCCCGCGGGTACAATCAGGTCGAGAAGCTGCAGGACGTGACGGCGCATGCAGAGATGTTGGCCTTTACCGCCGCTTCCGAGTTCATGGGAGGCAAGTTTTTGGGTGATTGTACGCTGTACGTAACCCTCGAGCCTTGTCCGATGTGCGCTGGTGCTGCCTATTGGAGCCGTCTTTCGAAAATCGTGTATGGCGCAAGTGACGATAAACGTGGTTTCCGATTACTGGAGGGGGCAAAAAAAATACTCCACCCGTCAACCCTGGTGACCGGTGGAGTACTGGAAGCCGAATGTGCGGCTATGCTGACGGATTATTTCCGCGGAAAGCGTTGATTAGACATGAATGGCATGTAAGGTCTGAGGCGTGAGTGGCTTGTTCAGGAACTTACGTACGTTCGGATTTTTATTCGCCCGGTTGAGGTCTTTGAAGCTTTCAGAAGTCGATAACATGATGACTTTGATGGCCATTTTTTGTTCTTGTGGCAACTTGTCAAATGCGTCCAGAAATTCAAATCCATCCATTTCGGGCATCATGATATCCAGGAAAATCACCTCAGGCCATTCCTCTCGCGGTGCGTTTTTGAGGAATTCCAGACCGGCTTTGGCCTCCTGAAATTGAAGCGTTTTACCGGCAAAACCATTGGATTCAACCAGTTTCTGGTTGACAAAAATATCCAAAGGATTGTCGTCAATCAGCATGACAGTGCTGTACCGCGTAGACTTGTTTTCTGAGGTTTTGCTGTATACAGTGTTTGTTCCTGCGATAGTGCGAGTAATTGTCTGACTTCCCATAATGTTTCTCCCTGTTTTATATCGTCGGTGCTTGATTTGATACCCGACAACAAATAATTGTAACGGAAGAGCATTGTTCGGGTTGGTGAAAATCAGCCCAAGTCTTACATCTTTCTTACAAAATAGCCCATGGGCAATCGTATGTTATTAAAAATGAGGGCGGTTGATGTTATTTCAACCGCCCTCATACCAACCAACAGTTCGGAAGATTACTCTGCCATTCCAATTTTTGACCTCGATTTCTCCGGAATCTGGGTTTCCACGTGGAAACCGTAAAGACCTACATAACCGGCCTCCGGAAAAGGAACCAGGTCAAACCAAATGTTCAATCCGCTGAAATTGACCTTGCAATCAGCGGGTTGGGCATCGCTGAATGCCCTTGCCAGTTCGGGGTAGTGCGCCAGGACGTCGCTGGGGATTTTAGCCCCTTTCCGGCATTTCCACTCGCCCAGCAAGGGGAGGGCGGTAAGGTTGGAATCAATAAGTCGCTTGTTGTAATCAAAGCGCATGACAGGATACATATCCCGGGTTTCGTTCTTGTGGCTATTTCCTTTTTTCATCGTTATGAGATAGAATGCTCAGCAATGATACAGGCCAGTATGGGTTGGCGGCAGCAAAAACACGATGGAAACTTACAGGAAAATTGCAGGGGACAACGCAGGCTTCGTACCTTTGCATGGAATCCAAGAATATACAACCATGCCTTATCCAGAACAATTATGTGCACCGATGCGAAGGGAACTCACCAGCATCGGTTTCGAAGAGTTGAAAGATGCTGCTGAAGTGGATGCGAAATTGCCCACTGCTGCAGGAAGCACCTTGCTCGTGATGAACTCTGTCTGCGGTTGTGCCGCAGGAGCAGCGCGTCCAGGTGTGCGCCTCGCTGTGGAGCGTACGGAAAACAAGCCCGATCACCTGATGACGGTGTTCGCCGGCCAGGATGTGGAAGCGGTGGCGCAGGCCAGAAAATACCTGGCGCCCTATCCCCCTTCTTCACCGTGTATCGCGCTCTTCAAAGACGGAAAACTCGTGCACATGGTGGAGCGGCACCATATCGAAGGCCACTCTGCAGAAATGATAGCCGAAAATCTGATGGCTGCCTTTGACGAATACTGCACGGTCAAAGCTTGATGCCTGTAAAATTGAAAGGAAAGAAAGCGACTCCGAAAGGGTCGCTTTTTTCATACAGAGTAAGCCGTTTATGGCTGAATGATGCCTGCCTGGACGAGCTCCGCCCGGATGACTCCTCTTACCCGATCACTAAGTGAGTTGACATCATTTTCAGTAAGGCCTGCAGTAGAAATCGGTTCGTGTACGATGATACGCGAAAGCCCGGGCCTGACCAGCATTCTGTTATGGGGCCCATCGGGAAACAACTTCCAGTTATCGATAAAGGTGATGGGTACAATAGGGACCTGCATCTCTATGGCCAGGCGGAAAGCTCCTTTCTTGAACGGACCCAACTCAGGTGAGCAGGCAGGAATGGTAGCCTCTGGGAAGATAGCGAGGCTGATGCCTTTGCGTAAATCCTTCCGTGCCCGCTTATATGCCTTGTGCGAATCTTTAAGGCTACTGCGGTCGACAGAAATATTCATACGCTTGAAGAAGATATTGAACAAGGGTACCTGACGCAATTCCGCTTTACCCATGAAGTGAAAGTAATTTGGGAATGCGATGTTGCTGGTGAGGATATCCAGGTACGAACTGTGGTTGGGTGCAAGTATGTAGGCCTGCTTGGGGTCGATTCGCCCCTTGAAGTGTACAGTGTAACGGATGCCCGTAGTCAGTAAAATCCAGTGCGCCCATATCTTTTTTAGTCGCCATGCATGTACGAACCATCCTTCTCTGCTCAAAAAAATCAAAAAGAGGGGATACAAAAGGAGGAAAAAGACAAACCCGCTCAGGAAGAACCAAAAGCACCAGATTCTCCGCAGTAGAAAAGACATCTTTTTCACCCTGCAAAGATACCAAAGTATTGACTAAGCTTCCTGGTGGAAATGTCACAGCTGAGGACTGATTGCGCCGGACTTCTGCCTTTAATTATATTTGCCCCTATGGAAACAGTCGTTAGCGGGATACGGAGTACCGGACAGTTGCATCTGGGCAATTATTTCGGCGCCATGAAGAATTTCCTGCGCATGCAGGAGGAGTACGAGTGCTTTTTTTTCATTGCCGACTACCATTCACTGACCACCCATCCCAAACCTGAAGACTTACGGAAAAATGTGCGTCAGGTGCTGGCCGAGTACATTGCTTGCGGCCTGGATCCCGAGAAATGCACGCTGTATGTCCAAAGTGATGTTCCGGAGGTGGCTGAATTGTACCTGCTGTTAAACATGAACGCGTACCTGGGCGAATTGGAGCGGGCCACCACCTTCAAAGAAAAAGCCAGAAAACAACCGGACAATGTCAATGCCGGACTACTCACATACCCTGTACTGATGGCGGCAGATATACTTCTGCACCGTGCCGCCAAAGTGCCGGTGGGCAAAGACCAGGAACAGCACCTGGAGATGACGCGCCAGTTCGGCAACCGTTTCAACCGGATGTACGGTGTCGATTATTTTCCAGAGCCCGTGGCCTTCAATTTCGGAGGGCAGCTGGTCAAGGTGCCTGGCCTGGATGGATCCGGAAAGATGGGTAAGTCGGAGGGAGAAGGCAATGCCGTTTTTCTCTTCGACAGCGATGAAGCGCTGCGTAAAAAGGTAATGCGTGCGGTCACCGATTCAGGCCCTACTGCTCCCAATTCCGAGAAGCCCGAGGCCATTCAAAATTTATTTTCACTGATGCAGCTGGTGTCCGGTAACGATACGATCGAACATTTCAACGCGGCGTACGATTCCTGCACTATCCGCTACGGAGATCTGAAAAAACAGCTGGCGGAAGACATGATACGCTTCATTCAGCCCTTGCGCGAGAAAATAACGGAAGTGTTGAAAGACGAAAGTATGCTGAACGGAGTGATGAAACGGGGAAAAGAAAAGGCCCAGGCTTCCGCTTCCCGTACCGTGCGGGAGGTGCGTGAGATCATGGGTATCAAATACTGAGGTATAAAAATGCAAATAGCCGGTGGTAACCCGCCACCGGCTATTTTGCTTATATGAATTACACTACTCTCAGATGGGGGTGATGGTTTTGATGAATTTTACATTGATCTTTTCCATCAGTGTTTTGCAGAATTCATAGTTCCTGCTGGAAACAGCACGCCTGAAATTGTTCAGGTTTTGCAGGGAGATGAAATAATAATCACTCCTGTAATAATTGCTGTCGATTTGCTTGTCGATGATACCGTATTTGATCGCGCCGTTAATAAGCTCGAATTTGGCGGTAACATTCAGGTGAACTTCAATTTCATTGCCTTTCATAGATGCCGGTAATTAATCGTTACTACGGCAAATTAGTGTACAGGGTTCTGAAAATGCGGAAATTATTCTCCTGTTCTTACACGATTGTTACATCGGTGCGGATTTCGGCGGAATAAGAAAGGCGGTACGCCGGTAAAAGGCCGAAGTTTACAGTTCGCGGTTGATCAGCGGACTTTCAAGAATCTTGTGAAGGTATTTTTCCTGCGTGGCTTTGTCCAGGGCAGCGGCATGACGTGTATGGTGCATGTCCGTGCCCAGCGCTCCGATGATGCCGGTATCTATGAGCTTCTCAGCGATTTTTTTTGCGTCGGGGCCGTAGTAGCCGCTCAATGAATTCAAATTGAGCTGAAGGGTTACGCCCATCTCGTAAAATTTCAGGTACTGGTCAAAATCGCGGTACCAGTAAGGATAACGTTCCGGATGTGCAAGGACTGGCTTATATCCCAATACCTGCGCACGAAAGAAAACCTGATGTACGTTGTCCGGAGGGTTGATGTAGGATACTTCCATCAGCAGGTACTTATCGCCGAACGTCAAAAGTGGTTCTTCTTCGAGTTTGCGGATGAATCCGTCATCGATATAATATTCAGCAGCTGCTTCCAGGGTAACAGGGATGTTCTGCTCTTTGACAGCTTTCCGCAAGGCTTCCAACCCCTCAAGGATGATCTCCGGCGTATTGCGGAAATAATCGCTCATGATGTGCGGTGTGGTGATGAGTTTGCTGTATCCTTTGCTGTGCAGAAAACGGATCAGCTCGATGCTGTCCTCTATGGATTTGGCACCGTCATCGATGCCGGGTATCAGGTGCGAATGCATGTCCGCATGGAGCGAAGAGAAATCAACACCCGCAGCATCCGGAGATGGCTGTGAGGTGAATCTTTTCAGCAGTGACTTAAGCATGCGAATAGGTGTTTCTGAACCAATCTATGGTCACCTCAAGCCCTTCGCGGATGCGGTAGCGAGGGTTGTAGCCGAGCAGATCTTTAGCCAGGGATATATCAGCCAGCGAGTTCTTGATGTCGCCTATGCGCTCCGGAACATGTTTGGGCTGTCTTGTTTGGCCGCAGATTTCAGCGATAGTATGGTAGAGGTCATTCACAGATACGCTTTCGCCAACGGCCACATTGTACACCTTGTTCAGGGCGTGCTGATTGTTCGTGAAAAGTGCACGGATATTCGCCTGCACGGCATTTTCAACAAAGGTGAAATCACGGGTCTGTGCGCCATCGCCGTAAATCACGGCTTCCTTTCCGAACAACAGCGCGTTCATGAAGAGCGGAATGGCCGCTGCATAGGGCCCGTTCGGATCCTGATGAGGGCCGAAGACATTGAAGTACCTCAGACCGATGATCTCCATGCCGTAATGCATGGCAAATACCGAAGCATACAATTCATTGGTAAGCTTGGAAACTGCATAGGGGGAAAGAGGCCGTCCGAGGTTCTCTTCTTTCTTCGGAGAGGCGGTGCTGTCGCCATACACGGAGCTGGAGCTGGCATAGACCACACGCTTGATGCCTGCATCCCTTGCTGCTATCAGCATATTCAGGTAGCCGGTGGTATTGGCATCGCTGGTGGCCAGCGGATTTTTAATGGAGCGCGGTACGGATCCCAGTGCGGCCTGATGGGTCAGCAGATGCATGCCCTGGCAAGCCTTGGCGCAATCGTCAGGGCGGGTGATGTCACCTTCCATAAACTCAAAACGGGCATCCGACCTGAACGCTTCCAGGTTGCGCATGAAACCATTGCTGAGGTTGTCGAGCACACGTACTTTACCCACGCCGTGCTGCAACAGGTAACTGACAATGTTGGATCCGATGAATCCTGCACCTCCGCTGACCAATACATGCATGTCGCGGATGGTATCCGTATGGTAAGCATGGGTGTAAATAGTGGAGGCGCTCATGGCAGGTGCAAAGGTAGACGATTTGGTTTACAGGATATTTTTGGAATCAACGTTGGGTGTATTGTTTATCGTAATACTCTTTGTAAGCACCGGAGGTGACAGCGCTGACCCAATCTCCGTTCGCAAGATACCAGTCGACGGTTTTTTCCAGTCCTTCTTCAAAACGAAGCGATGGTTTCCAGCCCAGTTCAAGTTGGATTTTTCCGGAGTCGATGGCGTAGCGTAAATCGTGTCCGGCACGGTCTTTCACAAAAGTGATAAGCGAAGCGCAGGATCCGGCTGCCCGGTTGAGCTTCTTGTCCATGATGGCACATAATAAATGGATGAGGTCGATGTTCTTCCATTCGTTATGGCCGCCGATGTTATAAGTTTCTCCGTTCTTGCCTTCGTGGTAAAGCAGGTCAATGGCTGCCGCATGGTCTTCGACAAAAAGCCAGTCACGGATGTTTTCTCCCTTACCGTATACCGGAATGGGCTGCTCTCTGAGAATATTGTGGATAGCGAGTGGAATCAGTTTTTCGGGAAACTGGTTTGCGCCGTAATTGTTCGAACAATTCGATATGACGATGGGTAGGCCGTAAGTATCATGGTAGGCCCTCACCAGGTGATCAGAACTCGCCTTGGAGGCAGAGTAGGGTGAGTGTGGGTCGTACTTGGTTGTTTCGGTGAAAAATCCTTCGTTGCCCAGGCTTCCATATACCTCGTCTGTACTGATATGGTAAAATCGTTTACCTGTATAATCCTGACCCCAAAAATGACGTGCGGCATTCAGTAGTTGTACAGTGCCGACAATATTTGTCTGGATGAACTCCATCGGGTTGGCGATGCTCCGGTCAACATGCGATTCTGCAGCGAGATGGATGATACCGTCCGGCTGATGGCTGCGGAATACTTCGTGAATACATTGCTCGTCGCAGATGTCCCCTTTCACAAAGGTGTAATTGCTTGCATCTTCAATGTCGCGTAGGTTGGCCAGATTTCCGGCATACGTGAGTTTGTCGAGGTTGATGATCCTGTACTCAGGGTATCGCTGCACAAAACGGCGAACCACGTGCGAGCCGATGAACCCTGCTCCTCCTGTGATCAATAAAGTATTGCTTGACATTTTTTTCGTTGACGATTGATGCTTACTGCGCGTTAACTGCTTTTGCCTGCAAGGATTTTTCCCAGGCCCATGCGCTGAGGATCATCTCCTTCAGGTCCCTTTCCGCGGTCCACCCTAGCTCGGTGTTTGCCAAAGTCGTGTCCGCATAGACCTGTGCTATATCTCCGGGTCGCCTTTCCACGCAAGTGTACTGCAAGGGTACACCGGTGTATTGCTGGAAGGCTTCTATGATTTGCAATACTGACAGCCCTTTGCCGGTACCAAGGTTGAAAATCTCGAAGCGTTTTTTTTGTTCTCCATTCATTAACCTGCCAAGCGCCTTCACATGTGCTTTGGCGATATCTACCACATGGATGTAGTCCCGAACGCAACTTCCGTCCGCAGTGGGATAGTCTGTCCCGAATACATGCATTTCTTTCCGCTTTCCAATGCCCGTTTGAGTAACGACTGGAAAAAGATTGAGTGGCGTCCCGATCGGATACTCACCGATCAGATGACTGGGGTGCGCTCCCACCGGATTGAAATAGCGAAGCGCTATGCAGGAAAAATCAGTGCTGGAGGATAAATCACGGAGGATGTCTTCTCCGATTTTTTTGGTGTTCGCGTATGGACTTTGTGCAGGCTGAAGAGGAGTGTCCTCGGCAATTGGCAGCCGGACTGAATCGCCGTACACAGAACAGGAGGATGAGAAGACAAAATGCTTTACTCCCTTTTCACGACATGATTCCAACAGGTTCAAGAGCCCAAGAATGTTATTTCGGTAATACAGGAGCGGCTGCTCAACACTTTCTCCGACCGCTTTGAATGCGGCAAAATGTATTACGGCATCGAAGGTGAGCGGTGTAAGCATATTCGCGATGCTCGCGCTGTCCGTAAGATCGCACTGGATGAATGTGAAATCCTGTCCGCTGATTTCACGAATGGAGTCCAGTACTTCGATCCTCGAGTTGGATAGGTTGTCCAGTACAATGACCCGGTACCCGTGCTGAAGCAATTCAACAACAGTATGGGATCCGATAAATCCGGCTCCTCCCGTTACCAGTATTGTCTGAGGATGGGGCATTTTGGTGGTACTTACAGACTCCAATACTTCAAATGGTTTATTTTTCCACGAAGTATACCCTTAAGATCGACGATGAGGGCGTCTTCTTTGGTGAGTTCACGGAAGGCATCCTCCTTCATGGCTTTGTACTCTTTGTGATTGACGGCCACCACCACCGCATCGTAGTCGTTGGATGGCACCGGAGTGAGCTCGAATCCGTATTCGTGTTTCAGTTCTTCGCTGTTCGCTTTTGGGTCAATCACGTCCACAGCAACACCGTACGATTTGAATTCGTGAATGACGTCGGTCACCTTCGAGTTGCGGATGTCTTCCACATCTTCCTTGAACGTAGCCCCCATCACCAACACCTTGCATTTGCTGAGGTCTTTGCCCATCGCAATCAACTTCTTCACTGTCTGCTTGGCTACATAGAATCCCATGGAGTCGTTCACATACCTTCCTGAATTGATGACCTGCGAGTGATAGCCCAATTCCTGCGCTTTATAGGTCAGGTAATAGGGATCCACACCGATGCAATGACCTCCGACAAGGCCTGGCATGAAGCGAAGGAAATTCCATTTCGTGCCGGCAGCCTCCAGCACTTCGTAGGTGTTTATACCCATTTTATTGAAGATGATGGAAAGCTCATTCATGAGCGCGATGTTCACGTCCCGCTGGGTATTCTCGATGATCTTGGCGGCTTCGGCCACCTTGATCGACGATGCACGGAATACACCTGCCTGTACTACGATTTCGTAAATCTTGGCGATCTCTTCCAAGGATGCATCGTCGCATCCGGAAACCACCTTGGTGATTTTGGCCAGCGTGTGCTCTTTGTCGCCCGGGTTGATGCGCTCCGGAGAGTAGCCCACCTTGAAATCATCCCTGAATTTGAGTCCGGAGATTTCTTCGAGTACAGGTATGCAATCTTCCTCTGTACAACCCGGATAAACCGTGGATTCATACACGACACAATCGCCTTTCTTCAGGGCTTGACCAATCGAGCGTGACGCACCCAGGAGCGGTTTTAGATCAGGTAGTTTATGGTCGTCAATGGGCGTAGGGACTGCGACAATGAAAAAATTGGCTTCGCGTAACACATCGATGGCATCGGTGAAAACAATATCGCAACCTTCAAATGCGGAGGCATCCAATTCTCCGCTGGGGTCCATATTGTTTTGCATCATCCCGATGCGCTCTTGGTTGATGTCAAACCCGATGACCGATACTTTCTTGGCAAATTCAAGCGCTATGGGTAACCCGACATATCCCAGTCCGATGACGGCGAGTTTCTTTTTCTTGCTGACGATGTCATTATACATGTGCATACTCAATTTTCTTTTTTTGGATTCCGCGAAGTGCGTAGATGCGCTCGATGATGTCCACAACCTTAAGACCTTCCAGCGCATTGGTCGTCATGGTGGTCCTGCCTTTCAGCGTGTCAATGACGTTTTCAATGATATAGTGGTGGTTGGCTGCTGAACCTTTGTAGGTTCCGTAATCGTTCGCAGGATTCACCGGCGGGAGTTCCGGAAGGGTGTAGCCGTCGATGTGACAATATTCCACTTCGTTCATGTATTGCCCGCCGACCTTGAGACTGCCTTTGCTGCCGATCACGGTGATGCTGCTCTCCAGATTGGTGTCGAATACGGCCGTTGTGTAATTGATGGTGCCCATGCCGCCATTGATGAAGCGGAAGTTCACAATCCCAGTATCCTCAAATGCGGTGCTTTCCTGGTGGTTGAAATCGGCGAATACACCGTTGATATCCGTTATATCACCAAAGACCCAGTACATGATATCGATAAAGTGAGAGAATTGTGTGAACAAGGTTCCGCCGTCGAGGTCTGATGTTCCTTTCCAGGAGCCCTTCTTGTAATAGCGGTCGTCGCGGTTCCAGAAACAATTGAGCTGGACAAGGTAAATGTCGCCGAGTTTTTTCTGATCGATGACTTCCTTCAGCCATACAGATGGAGGCGAATACCGGTTTTGCATCACGCCAAAGACGGTTTTGCTCACCTGTAGTGCTTTGTAGATGACTTTCTCACAATCTGCCTTGGTGATGGCCATCGGCTTTTCGCACACCACGTGTTTAAGGTGCTCGAGTGCGATCAGAGAATGCTCTGCGTGCAGGCCGTTAGGCGTGCAGACATTCACCACATCGATATCCTGTATCTTGTTCAGCATTTCTTCCGGTGAATGGAAAAAAGGCACTCCGGAAAACTCTCCAAGTCCCAGGCTTTCGGTTGGTCTGATATCGCACAAAGCAAGCAGCTCAGCTTCGTTATTCCTACGGATCATCTCCGCATGGCGTTTGCCGATATGGCCACAGCCTATGACGGCAAATCTTATTTTTCGTTCTTGGTAGTTGTTCATCATGCAATGCGTTTGACTAGGTTACCACTCAGTCGATACTGTTGCCCGCTTTCCGGACAAGTTGCAAGACCCTCACTGTCGAACTTCAATTTGTGTCCGTATTCGCTCATCCAACCCGTCTGTCGCGCAGGATTGCCGACGACCAAGGCATAATCGGGTACGTTCTTCGTCACCACCGCTCCCGCTCCGATGAAAGCGTAGGCGCCAATATCATGCCCACATACGATGGTAGCATTCGCACCAATGGAGGCGCCACGTTTCACTACCGTCCGGGCATATTGATTGCGCCTGTTCACGGCACTCCTCGGATTGATTACATTGGTGAACACCATGCTCGGGCCTAGAAATACATCGTCTTCACACACCACGCCGGTATAAATGGAAACGTTGTTCTGGACTTTTACGTTGTTGCCGAGAATGACTTCGGGCGATATCACCACGTTTTGCCCTATGTTGCAATTCTCGCCGATGGTGCAATGGGGCATGATGTGGCTGAAGTGCCATATTTTGCTGCCTTTACCGATTGTGCAACCTTCATCGATGACTGCGGTTGGGTGTGCTGTGTATTCCATCATCTCTTGGATTTAGTCGAAGCGGTGTGCTGTTTTCCTTAATTCGTCGGGCGGCAGATTCTTGAAGTAAGCGTAGGTGTGCTGAAGTCCCTCAGCTCTGCTGATTTTAGGTTCCCATCCAAGGATCTCTTTCGCCCGGCTGATGTCCGGTCTGCGCTGTTTGGGATCATCCTGTGGCAGCGGCTTCAGAATGAGTTTTTGTGTAGTGCCGGTGAGCCTGATGATTTCCTCCCCGAATTCGCGGATGGTGATTTCATCCGGATTTCCGATGTTCACCGGGTAAGGATAATCGCTCATGAGCAATCGGTAGATGCCCTCGATAAGATCACTGACATAGCAGAAGGAACGTGTCTGGGATCCATCTCCGAAAAAAGTAAGGTCTTCACCGCGCAGGGCCTGCCCGATGAATGCAGGCAGAACACGGCCGTCATTCAGCCGCATGCGTGGACCATAGGTGTTAAAGATGCGCACTATCCTCGTCTCCAGCTGGTGGTAGGTATGATAGGCCATAGTGATGGCTTCCTGGAAGCGTTTGGCTTCATCGTACACGCCGCGCGGACCTATCGGATTCACATTGCCCCAGTAGTCTTCCGTTTGTGGGTGTACAGTAGGGTCGCCGTACACTTCACTTGTGGAGGCTACGAGGATTCTTGCACCTTTTACTTTGGCAAAGCCGAGTAAGTTGTGTGTACCCAGCGATCCGACCTTGAGCGTCTGTATCGGGATTTTAAGATAATCGATCGGACTCGCAGGAGAGGCGAAGTGCAGGATATAATCGATGCGTCCCGGTACGTGCACAAACTTGCTTACATCGTGGTGGTAAAATTCGAATTCCTTTAATTTAAAGAGATGTTCGATGTTCCGCAGGTCTCCCGTGATGAGGTTGTCCATACCCACTACGTCAAAGCCTTCGGCAATAAAGCGGTCGCACAGGTGGGAACCCAGAAAGCCCGCTGCGCCGGTGATCAATACACGTTTATTAGTCATAAATGATTAAAAAAAATATTAATTGTCAGGTGAAATTATTTCACGTCCGATGCTGCTGTAGTAATACCCCATTTCACTCATCCTTTGCAGGTCGTAGAGATTCCTTCCGTCAAAAATGGTTTTTGACTTCAGCATGTTGTTCATCTTCTCAAAATCAGGCGTACGGAAAAGGGACCATTCCGTAGCGATCAGCAGCGCGTCTGCATCCTGAAGCGCTTCGTAAGGGTCGTTCGCATAGTGAATAGTGTCTCCCAGCACGCGCTTCACGTTCTCCATGGCTTCCGGGTCAAATGCGCGCACTTTCGCTCCTTTTCCCAGCAATTCACGGATGATGTACAGGGCGGGTGCTTCGCGGATATCGTCCGTGTCCGGCTTGAAGGCCAGGCCCCATACAGCAAATGTCTTGCCCTGGATATCGCCGCCGTAGTGGGCAAGCACTTTTTCTGCCAGTACAGTTTTCTGCTTTTCATTCACATCCATCACAGATGAAAGTATCTTGAAGTCGTAAGCGTAATCTTCGGATGTTTTATACAAGGCCTGTACATCCTTGGGGAAGCAACTTCCACCGTATCCTATCCCGGCGAACAAAAACCTTTTGCCGATGCGTGAGTCAGATCCGATACCGATACGGATGGCATCGACATTGGCGCCCACCTTCTCGCAGAGGTTGGCAATCTCGTTCATGAAGGTGATTTTGGTGGCGAGAAAGGCATTGGCTGCATATTTGGTCATCTCAGCGGAACGTTCGTCCATGAAATAAATCGGATTGCCTTGTCGTACGAAAGGAGCATACAGGTCGCTCATGATTTTTTTCGCCTTGTCACTGCGCGTGCCGATGACCACGCGGTCCGGCTTCATGAAGTCGTCCACTGCGAACCCTTCGCGGAGAAATTCGGGATTCGATATCACATCGAAGGGTGCCTTGCATTCTTGGGCGATCGCCTCATGTACCTTTTCGGCTGTGCCAACAGGCACGGTGCTTTTATTGATGACGATCTTGTAATCGGTGATCAACTTGCCCAGTTGTTTGGCTACACCGAGTACATAGCTCAGGTCAGCTGACCCATCTTCGCCGGGTGGAGTAGGGAGGGCAAGAAAAATGATGGAGGCATCGCGGATCGCTTCGGCGAGGTCGGTTGTGAAAATCAGTCGGCCCTGTTTGATGTTCCTTTCGAACAGGACATCAAGATGTGGTTCGTAGATGGGAATGACACCGCTGCGCATCTTTTCGACTTTTGCGGCGTCGATATCCACACAGGTGACGTGATTGCCCATTTCAGCAAAACAAGTTCCGGTTACCAGGCCGACATATCCGGTTCCGACTACGGCTATATTCATGAGACGAAGAAAATGTTAGAGGTGATTGGCAGGTTGGATTTATGCGGTCGCTGGATTCAGGAATTCTAGCACACTGTTACTGATGTAATCCAGGTCTGCCTTGCTCATTTCCGTGTGCATGGGAAGTGAAATGACATTCGCGCAAAGCTCCTCGGTCACTGGAAAATCACCCTGTTTGTAACGGCTATCCGTATACGCTTTTTGCATATGGAGAGGTATCGGGTAGTAAATCATGGACGGTATCCCTTTTTTCTCGAGATGCTCGCGCAAGCCCGTTCTGGATACACCCTTGAGAACAAGTGTGTATTGATGGAAGACATGCGTTGAGCCGGTCATTCTGGCTGGTGTTTTGACTTTTGGCTGGCCTGCGAAGGCCTGGTCGTAATGCGCAGCGGCGGCCTGACGGGCAGTGCAGTACTCGTTCAGATGGCGGAGTTTCACCCGCAGAATGGCGGCCTGCATGGTGTCGAGCCGGCTGTTTACGCCGATTTCATCATGATGGTATTGTACCGATTGTCCATGATTGGCAATCATGCGTATCCGCTGTGCAAGGGCATCATCTTGTGTGAAGATGGCTCCGCCGTCGCCCATGCATCCGAGGTTCTTCGATGGAAAGAATGAGGTAGTTCCTATGGTACCTATGGTGCCAGCTTTTTTGACAGAACCGTCTTTCATGGTATATTCCGCACCGATGGCCTGCGCAGTATCTTCAATGACATGTAGCTTGTGCTTGTGAGCGATTTCCATGACACGCTCCATGTTCGCACATTGTCCGAAGAGATGTACGGGAACGATGGCTACTGTTTTTGGAGTAATCGCCCGCTCGATGGCATCACAATCGATGGTGAATGTTTCCGGGTCCACATCCACAAGTACCGGTTTGAGTTGTAAAAGCGCTATCACTTCCGCAGTCGCCACATAGGTGAAGCTGGCCGTGATGATCTCATCACCCGGCTTGAAGTCCAGCGCCATCATAGCGATTTGCAGCGCATCCGTGCCGTTGGCACAGGGAATCACGTGTTTCGCACCAAGATAATTTTCCAGTTCTTTGGCGAATTCCTTGACATCCGGTCCGTTGATATAGGCGGAAGAAACTACGACATCGTGTATCGCTTGATCGATTTCCTGCTTGATTTTGTTGTATTGACCGATAAGGTCAACCATGGGCATTTTTTTAAGGGTTTCCATGTGCTTTGGGCTGATGGTTGGAACGGGCAGTTGTGGGGCTAAGTTCAGGAGGGCGAAGATACTGATTTTTCGGGTGATAGGCGGGGATTGCTACTCGGTAATTTGCGTATTTTTGCCAGCAATGAACCGCTTCGAACGCTTTGCAATACAGGTGCTGCTCTTGGCCGCACTGCCCTTCACAGCGACTGCTCAGGTGAGCGTCAGAGACTCATCCATTTCGATGGTGATGATCCGGCCCTCCTATGGAATCCAGGTCCCGGGCGGTGATATGTCGGTTCGTTTTGGTGTAAATCAATCTGTTGGAATAGCTGTAACCCGTAAACTGGCATCGGGCTGGATGTTTACTGCCGAAGGTGCTTTCACATTCGGC
>CAZPCA010000055.1:0-16250 GCA_964584995.1 uncultured Bifidobacterium sp. | reverse complement strand
GAATGGTGCATGGAGGTGCAATTCACTGAAATAATAATGCTCGCCTCGCTCTCAGAGGCATGGCAACTCATTGAAATTTAACCTTACGGTTATGAACAACTCCGTGCTTTTCCTTTAGGGCTTTGCACTTTTTAAGGGCGGCTTTTGTACCGGTGGTTTCAAGTTTATTGAAATCAGCAAGGTACTTATCGTCCATCATTGAGTAATACACCTGCATTTCCTTTTCAAGGTTACTGAGGCGCTCCGGAAGTGTGAAATACAGCTCCAGCGTTTCCTTAGGCCCTAAGGACTTGGTAGCGCGGTACTGTTCAGGAAGAAAAGGGTTGTTGCTCTTCCCAAATAATAGAAGTGGTTTTCCGCCCGTCTTTGCGGAAGCATCTTCAACCTTGTATCTATTGATGAAGGGGGGCAGGGCTGCCTCCTGCGTATGCAAGACCATGATACTGTCTTCCGCAGTATTTTGTATTTGAATGGAATACACACAATCCCGCTGGTCGCTTGCAGGGTATACCAAGCGAACTGAAAAAACCTGGGCCCTGAGGGAATTCAGCGTAAGTGCGAGTACCAGCGTTAAGACCAGTTTGCTGTACATAGCTTTGCGTGCAGTTGTTGGGTTTCAGGTGCTCCAAATTAAGTAAATCAATAAAAAAACCCGCCGGAGCGGGTTGTTCTATGGAGCATGAATTTTCAGGATTTGGTGACCATCTTCCTCTCTTCAATACGGGCATTTTTGCCAATCATGTCACGGAGATAGAAGATGCGTGCACGACGTACTTTCCCTCTTTTGTTCACATCGATACGGGTGATTTTGGGGCTATTGATAGGAAATATTCGCTCAACACCTACGCCACCGGAAATTTTACGGATAGTGAAGGTTTCGGTGGGTCCAGCACCACGGCGCTGAAGTACAACACCCTGGAACTGCTGTTCGCGTTCCTTGTTACCCTCGATGATTTTATAATAGACCGTGATGGTGTCTCCTGATTTGAATTCGGGCCAGTTCTTTGTTTCAATCAGCTGGTCCTGTGCTATCTTAAGTAAGTCCATAATGCTTTGTTTTTCCCCAATTTCGGGCTGCAATATTAGTGATTTATTCCATGATGCACACGAATTTTTTCAAAAAATCGCAGCATTTTCAACTTACATCAGAAGATTCAAGGATAAAGGTTCGTAAATAGTCCGCCTTGAAGTCGGGTGTTTATTACAATTATTGGTATTAAAACTCTAAATATCAAGTATTTATTGCAATTCATTAAAAAATGACAACAATTTTCGTGCAATTGCGCCCTGATCGAAGTGGACCTCCGCAAAGTGTCGCGCATTGCTGCCGATCTTTTTTTGTAAATCGTTATCGGTCAAAAGGCTCACTACAGCTTCGGCAAATGTTTCCGGTGTATCGGCAAGAAGATAGTCTTGCTTGTCCTTGCCTCCTATCCCCTCAGCTCCGATCGGCGTACTCACAATGGCCTTGCCCAGGGCCATCCCTTCCACAATCTTTACACGCATGCCGCTGCCGCTGAAGAGCGGCACCACCATGACACCGCCTGCACGTACAAAGGCTTTCGCATCTTGCACGAAGCCCTGCACATGGATGCTATCCGATTGGGCCGATAAAATTTGCAGTGGCATGTTTTTGCCGGCCAGCGTTAAACGGGCATGAGGCACCTTAGAGTGTATGCGGGGCCACACATCCGATAGAAACCACATTACCCCTTCCAGGTTCGGTCTCCAGTCCATGGCACCCAGGTGGAATACCAAGCCTTGTTCACTATCCGCAGCCACAGGATAATCTGCCATATTAAGTCCCACAGGACAAAGATGTACAGGTTGCGTACAGCCCGTTTGCCGAAACAAGGCAATGTCTTCCAGGGTCATGGCCGCGATACCATCTACTTTGTTGAGCGCTTCGATTTCAAAGCGTTTGAGACGTGTTGTCAGTAAGCGCAAATACCACTTCTTAAAGGGATTTTTCTCCTGAAGGGATAGCCTTTCCCAAATCAGGTGTTCCATATTGTGGGCGCGCAAAACGACTTTTGCCTGAGAATGTTCGCGAATTACTCCCAGGTATGGAATCATGAACAGGCTCTCGAGCAATACGACATCAAAATGAGTGTTTTTCAATTTCCTCATCAGTGCTTCTTCGAAATCCTGATGGATGAAGCGAACGATATTGTACGATTCATCCGAGAAAATATTCAGCAGTGCCGCCAGTGGTTTGACCCTGTTGTCGAGAGGGATGACCTCCAGGGAAGTGGAGCTGAGATATTCTGGCGGAAGGGAAGAAATGTCTACAGGGTGTTTTACAGTATTGAAGGCCAAGACCGTCACTTCCGCACCTTGTTGATGCAAGGCATCCTGCAATTGATACATGGCAATGCTGCCACCGTCCACAGGTGGATAAGGAACACGGATGCACAATTGCAGTATTCTCATCGAACCGGATCCTTCTTTTTTGAAGAGACAAGTTTTTTGAAGAATGTCAGGTAGGCATCTCTGTCAAAAATTACAGAGTCGTGCGTGGCTTTATAAATCAGAAAAAGTCCGATTGGTAATAGTACAGAGGCCGAAAGCCACATGCCACGCCATGCAGGAATAATCGCTTCCTTGGCGAATTTCTCTCCGGTGATGCTGAGTACATGGTAGGCCAGAAAAAACAATACGGAAATGACCAGAGGCATGCCAAGCCCGCCTTTCCGAATGATAGCTCCCAGTGGAGCGCCGATCATGAAAAGGATAAAGCAAGCAGCCGACAAGGTCAGTTTCCTGTGCCATTCCACCTTGTAACGGGCCATCTGTTGCACCCGCGCATTGTTACTTTCCTTGATACCGGAGAGGATATTCATGACGGTGCGCACCTGGTTTTTCGCATTTTCAATGTGCTGCATCTCTGGTAGGCCGGCGCTATCAGCAGAATTGGATGAAGTCGGTGCAGCACCATGTACGTTGCGGTGAAACGCTTCCGGTGATCTCAGGAAGAGGAAATAATTGCGCAGCATCACATGACCCATGTCTGATTTACGGGTTTCCTGTTCCTGGAGGCTGTCAACAGCCTCTTCCAGCTGATGAAGGTTCATCATCTGATGTCCGCCCTTGAACAACTCTTCGTTGGTACGGCTAAGCTTGAATTGGGAAAGGTCGAAGCGTATTTCATATTCCTTGAAACCGGAGCGCATCAAGGGGTGGCTATCCGTCCCCCCCTTGTTCTTATGTTGCTCTTCATAGCTGCTACCGTTGTAAAGTGTGAGGATGAGAAAGCGCTGGTCAGGAGTGGATTCCATTTTGCCGGACTCAGCCAGTACTACTTTATTATTGCCTCCACCACCGGTATGATCATAAATCATGACTTTGCGGATGGTTTTCCCGTCGGGATCTTTGGCGCCTACCTTTATACTATAGCCTTCAATTCCGTTATAGAATACGCCCTCCCGAATGGATAACGCCGGTTTTTGTTGACGTATATCGTAGAGAAGGGAGCCCATTTTAAGATTGGTGAAGGGCAGTACATAATTGGAAAAGTAAAATGCTGTAAGGCTGATTCCTAAAGCCACAAAGAGCAAGGGCATCATGATGCGCTGCAGGGATATGCCCGAGGCCTTGGCTGCAGTCAATTCGAAATGCTCTGCAAGATTTCCAAAGGTCATGATGGAGGAAACAAGGATAGCCAGCGGCAGTGCGAGAGGAACAAGATTGGCCGTAGTGTAAAAGAGGAGCTCTGCAATCACTGCGAAGTCCAGCCCCTTCCCTACCATGTCATCGATGTATTTCCACAAAAACTGCATCAAAAGAATGAAGAGGGAAATAAAGAATGTCAGAAAGAATGGCCCGATGAAGGATTTCAGGATAAGGGCATGTAATTTCTTCAATTGGGATCGCTTTGAATCGGTCTGTAAAAATACCCTAAGTTTGGCGAATTGAATGCCCTCTGATATGGAAAAGCTGAGCGAAGCAGAATTTGCCCTGTTGACGGATCGACAACTTTTTGAAACGAAGCAAGAGGTCTTGAAAAAGGTGATGAACTTGCTGGGGGAATGTGAACAGCAGATCCAAACTTCGCTGGAAGTACTCCCCGATTCTGCTCAGGAAAGGCTGAAATCGGTTTCTGCCAAGATCAGCAGAGGCGAAAACTACAAGGGCAGTCCATGGCAGGTATTGGACTTCCCACGGATATTCGCCGAAGAGGGGATATTCGCTTTGCGTACGCTCTGTTGGTGGGGAAAAGGATTTTCTATGACCCTGCATCTCTCCGGTAACCAGGCTGCCGCGTATGTTCCGCTGATCATTGCGCAGCAATCAAAATTGGCTGAATCGGGTTTCAGGGCTTATTTCGGAAACGATCCCTGGCAGCATGATTTTGAAGACTCCGGGGTGCGTCCGTTGAAAATGCATGACCAAGGTGGAACCGAATTACTTAGCCAGCTTGAGCGTAACGGATTTGTGAAAATCCTGAAAGTGATACCGTTTGAAGAATGGGAAACGCTTTCCGAACAGGTCAGGCAATACAGTAAAATCCTATTTGGAATACTCGCAGAATAAAGGATCGGTTAAAGGCTTCCCAGCAGCATACGCAGGTTTTGAACCTGCGATTCCCATAGACGTATATTCGTATCACGCTCTCCGGGATTGGCGAAGTCAGTGATGACCAGGGCGATGTCTGATGTGATGTCGTCTTCTTTGATTTCAAATTGAAAATAGGTCCCGTCCGTATCATCGAGCCACTGAAAGCGAACCAGCTGCAACTCGCGCAAGGCTACCAGCTTGGCCTGCGAAGAACCACCTTCCCAACTGAAGGTGTAGATATCATCCTTGGTGTGCACCTCGTCCGCAAACCATCCCGCCAGCCCGCTGGAATCACTCAAAGAGGTAAATAAGATTTTCGGGGAAGATCTGAATTCGAATTCGAGTTGAAATTTGACTTTCGTGGTATTAGTTGGTTCAGGCAACTTCGGTAAGGGAGCGTTCGATTTGGAAAGCGTCTTCATCGGAGCTGTTCCCGCCTGAATCCTGGGACGCATCTTACTCAAATCCATCGTCTCCTCCATCTCTCGAATGGCTTTTTCTGCTTTGGCTTGCAGTGGATCCACGGCCTCGTTCTTCACTTCTTTTTTGCCTTTCACTACAGCTTTCTCCGGTTTGGCAGTCTTGACCTCCGCCTTTACAGGTGCTTGTGCCTGTATGGGCTTACTTGCCACTGTTTTTGCTTTAACCGGTACAGGTTTGGCCACAGTTTTTACAGGGACGGTCTTCTTGGAAATCGGCTTTTGGTTAGTAATGGCGGGCTTTTTTTCTGATTGCTTTGTTCCGGCGGAGGACTTTTTGACGGGTACTACCGTAGTTGCTTTTTTAGCTTTGGTCGCAGCTTTTGGCTGAACCTTGACAACAGATTTTACCGTGGACTTTTTCTGTGTTTTTTTCGGTGCTGCTTTGACCGTCTTGGCAGACTTTGTAGCTTTTTTAGCCGGAGTTGCAGCCTTTTTTACCGGCGTCTTTTTAACCACCTTCTTAGCAGGTGCTTTCTTAGCAACCGGCTTTTTCGTAATTTTTTTAGAGGGAGTGGCTTTTTTCTTTTTAACAGACGCCATAATTTAATCAGGTATTAATAAATAACTTAGAGAAGTTCAGGGCGAAATATAGTTAAAATTTTAAACAACGAATACGATTTGACGGGTTTTAGGAAATTCATCTTAAGTTTGAACCCAAATGAATCGACTTTTATTTAAAATATTGATTTTCTGTAGTTTGGTTGCTGGGGCTCTTGCGCTGACGTATTTCGCCAACTATGCCATGGTCTACCACCTTAAGGCCGCGGCTTTGTCATGGCTTGCAGTGGGCGGTAGTGCCATCTGCATATTTCTCTATCTCCGGCAATCAAAAGGAATGCAAGGCAAACAGTGGCTCATCACCGCATACGCATTCATCCTTTTCTACTCTTTACATGTTATCGGACTGGTCATTTTTATCTTGATACACCGCTATCGCGAAAAGTTATCGAAAATCGTATACGGCTATAATAGTTTCGATGAGCCCCCCCTTTCCCTGGCGAGAATTTCGTCTATTGCGCCGGAAATCATACTGCTGTCGCTGGGGTACTTGCTGGTCGATACATTTCGGGAGTACACCGTTTGGCACAGCTTTTCGATGCGTTCACTTCCTTTGGTGTCACTTGGTTTGATTGTGGTAGCACTTGGGGTGATCCGGTTGATGGCTACAAGTAAAAAATAAGACCTTGCAGCCTGTTGCAGGATCAGTATCCGCCCTGGTACTTGCGGACGAACCACTCAGCAGAAAGGAGCAATACAATCAGTAGAAAAACCCATGGATTTTGCAGCAAATCTTCCAGCTGTTTGTGCATGTAGGAAATGCTTTTCAGGGATTGATCTTCGCGAATGGCTTTGATGAATCCTTCGGGCTTGCCGGGATAATACACCTTCCCTCCTGTTTCCCCGGCAAGGGCATGCAGAAGCTGATGGTCAGCCACGGTCACAGCGGTCTCCATTTGCAAGGCCGTAATGCTGAATTCACCCTGACTGGAGTAGACCTGGCCACTCAATGCCACTTCGGCCCTGAACGAATAATTGCCTACCGGTAATAGACCTGCATTCAGTGTGTATACCTGATCGGAACGGCTCATGGTATATCGGTAATCCTTGCCTTGCCTGGTGCTAATTTTCACATTTACCTCAGGAGTATTGACCAATTGTCCGCTTTGATTATATAAGCGCGCATCCATGGTTACCTGCTCATTTTCCCGGTAGCTGTTGCGAAAGGAAAAACGGAAGGGACTTTTATTCTCCTGCACAGAGAGGTATTGAGCCATTCCCAAAATCAACTCTCTGCTCAATTGATGGGAGCCATTTGCACTGAAATCGGCCATTCTCCAGCGCCAGATCCCCTCTCCGGTTAGAACGCCGATCTTTTGTCCCTGCTGCTCACTGAAACACAGCAGTGGTTGACGGGTGGAAACATTACCTATTTTCTGCTGCAGCAACATTTGTGCATTCCCCGTTAACTGGAAGACACCGAAAGGCCCCTTGAGGGGTGGCCAATCTTTCAGCACCTGACGGAGAGCATCCGAAACGGTGAAGAGTCCGAAATTATCATCGGCATGGGCCTGCATTTCGTTGAGTTGACCATTCGCCTGACTTATTTCAAGGCCTGCTTTCAAGGCATTGAACTTATCGGTTGAAACCGAAGCCCCCAGGATAAAAAGAACCGATGTCTGGCTTGCTTTCAGTTTTGCCAGCAGTTCTGTTGCAGATTCTCCGGCCGAGGGCAGGTTGTGCAGTACGACGAGGTTGTAATTACTCGCACGTGCCCCGAACTCCCTGACTGTACCGGCTTCCACTTCGTAATTGAGACTGCTTTCCAGCATTTGCTTCAGTGCTGCCACGTCCGGATGAGGTGCATGGTAAAGTACAAGTACTTTCTGCTTCTGCTCCACTACCTCGATGAATACATCCCTGCTGTTGTTGCTTATTACGTTTTCACCGTCAATTGCGGAAACGGCGATCGAATAGTGATGGATACCTTTCTTTTTGGCATCCAGAACCAGCGGAACAGATTGTTGATAAGAATTACCGGTGATGTCCAAAGTGCGCTGGAAAAGCAGGGCACTGTCTTCTTTCACCGTGAGCAGCGTTTTGGCACCGGAGGCTTGTCGTGCGTCGACCACAACCTCCACAGGAAAACTATTGCCTAGAAATGCCACTTTGTTGCAGCTTACCGATGAAATGAACAGGTCTTTCCGGACAGTAGTGTCGCCCAGTGCCAGCGAATGAACAGGTACTTTCAACCTTGAAGGGCCGTAGACCGGACTTGCTCCATCATTGAACAAACCGTCTGTTGCCAGCAGGATCGCACCGACATTTCTGTTCGCGAACTGTACATCCAGCTCCTCGTAAAGCGAACTGAAGTTGGTTTGCCGTTGGTCGAATGCATACCGCAGGGAACTGGTCACCTTGTCGCCAAAACTGAAAAGGCGCAAATCGAAATCTCCCTTTAGTTCTTCCTGTATTTTCTCAAAGTCCTGCCGAATAGTTTGTTGGGTCTGCTCCTTGTCTTTTCCGGTCAGAATGGAGCGCGACTCGTCGAGCGCCAGGATGATGATCGGTTTTTCCACATCTCTGCTGAAGGTGCGGACCATCGGACCCAGGAGCAGGAAGCAAAGTATACTGGCCGACAAAAACCTCAGTGTAGCCAAGATGTACACTGTTTTTTTGCTCCATTCGGTCTGCCTCCTGTACATCATCCAGGCAAATAGAAAACCCGTCAGCAGGCAAAATACGATGAACCAGGGAGGACTGGTCAGAATCAATGATACATCCACTCCGCAAAGGTAATCGGAATGTTGAATTGCAGGCTGAATTGAATCACTCTGCGACTCGAACAAATCCTATATTTGCGCCATGCTGGTACGTGCAAAAGGACTGGAAAAATCCTACGGGAGTTTACAGGTGCTCAAGGGCATCGATCTGGAAATCGGTGCCGGTGAAGTCGTTTCGATTGTCGGAGCATCCGGTGCGGGTAAAAGTACCTTGTTACACCTATTGGGCACGCTGGATCATCCTGACAAAGGCAGTGTCCTAATCAATGATACGGCAGTGGAATCATTGAAAGGGGAAAAGTTGGCCCATTTCCGAAACCAGCATATCGGATTCATTTTCCAATTCCATCATCTCCTACCGGAGTTCACTGCCCTCGAAAACATCTGCATGCCGGCCCTGATTGGTGGTATGGAAAAGCAGGAGGCCGAAAAACGCGCACATGAACTGTTGTCCTTGCTGGGTATGTCAGATCGTAGCACACATAAACCCTCTCAGATGAGCGGTGGCGAGCAGCAGCGTATAGCAATTGCCAGGGCCCTGGTGAACAAGCCTCTCCTTGTACTTGCCGATGAACCCAGTGGAAACCTGGACTCGGTCAATGCCCGTATTTTACATCAGCTCTTTTTTGAACTCCGGGACCGGCTGCAACAGACTTTCATCATTGTTACACATAACGAGGAACTTGCTGATATGGCAGATCGGAAGTTCATCATGAAAGACGGGAAAATTGCCGATATCGCATTTAGGAAAACGGTGTGATTCCTGCTGCTCAGTTTTAATCCTCCAGATGGAGGATCAATAAGGGTATATCCGTCTGATACGCCACCCTTTTGGTGACACTTGGATTCGCCAGTGCCTGTATGAATTTGCGGTGGTGCGTCGCCATGGCAAGGCAGTCGGCCTTTTCCTTTTTCAGGAAGAATGTGATTCCGTCGGCGACGTTCAAATCGGTGCACACATACCCTTTCATGCGCGGATAAGCCACATATTGACGAATACGGTGTGTTACCCTGGTCAAATCGCTTTCATCATGGACCAGACTTTTATTGTCTATGTTCAGGAAAATCAGTTCGGACTTGAAGAGGCTTGCCATATCGCTGAGCTGGTTGGCTGTCATCAGATTCTCTTCACTGAGATCGGTGGCATAAACCAATTTTTTCAAACCACTGTACCTGGCTCTGGGAGGTACGAGCAGGACCTTGCAAGGGGCATGTTTCAATACGCGCGATGCATTACTGCCTATCAAAAAGCGCTGTAGCTGGTTGGTGGCTGTGGTGGCCATCACAATCAAATCCACCTTCTTTTCAATGGCGATTTCGACGGTTCTGGCGGAGGGAAGTCCTTGCTGCAGCACCAGTTCAATAGGCACGTCTCTCACCTGCTCAATCAGGCGCGCATACAGCTTTTTCAACTGTCTCAACGCCGATTCACGCAACAATTCAAAATCGATCTGCACCGTGGAGATGGTCACATCGGTGTAAATGACAGGCGTTTCGTATGCATGCATCAGCAGTATTTTCGCCTTACTGATTCTGGCCAGTTCAATGGCATAGCGCACTGCATTTTCGGAGCTTTTTGAAAAATCAGTAGGACAAAGAATGGTTTTCATACGCTTGTTTGGTTAAAAGATGCAGGTGTCCCCGTGACAGTTTCAACGACGTGTTTTTGGTTTTGAAGCAAAATTTCTGTCGTCCAATTGATTTTCCTGACGAAGGCTGTTTTGCGGAATACACAATCGTCCATAGTACAAATGCCGCAGTTCGACGGAATACAGGGGTCGGTATGGACAAACAGTTCGACATGGTGCTCCCTGTTTTTGTTCAGGACATCTTCCAGTTGTTTTATTTGCTCGTGCACCTCGTCAAGTGGGTAAAAGAAAGGAAGTGTCATATGGCAATCCACGTGCAGGTTATTCCCGAATTTCTGAAGCCGAAGATTGTGTATGTCTATCCAGGAGGATTCACGGTTCTTTTCAAGAGTATCGACGAGTTCCCGTATCGTATCCATGTCGGCTTTGTCGAGCAGACGATCGATGGATTCACGCAGCAGTCGGATGCCACTGAAAACAATGTGAAATGCCAGCAAAATGGCCAGCAGCGGATCCACCCAGTTCCAGCCAGTGATCTTGTACAGACCAAGACCCAGGATGAGCCCGATACTGGTCAAGGCATCCGCTTTGAAATGGGTGCCATCGGCCCGAAGAGGCGCAGAGTCAAGTTCTTTGCCACGGCGTTCCAGGAATCTACCTATCCATCCCATGGCCAGTGCAGAAAACAAGGTTAAAATCAGGCCCAGGTCTACATCTTTGAGGGGGTGAGGATCAAAAAAATGAAGTCCGGAATTGATGATAATGTAAACGCCCGTTCCGAAAATAAGCGCCCCTTCAAATCCTACAGCCAGGTACTCCATTTTACCGTGACCATAGGGGTGATCTGTATCCCGGATCTTTGCAGCGTAAATCAGGCTGTACAAGGTGAAGATGCTGGTGGCTATATTGATCAGCGACTCCAGCGCGTCGCTCAGGATGGCTTCTGAAGCGGAAAAATACCAGGCCGCGAACTTAATCAGCATGATAATGCAGGAAAAGAACAACACCCAGCGTATGGCACTCAGCTTGGAGGCATGGCGTACGGCACCTGTCGAACCGGCATCCGGTTTTTTCATTTGCATACGGGAAGAGCGGTATTGAACAATTGATCCAGTATCAGACAATGATCCTCTATTGGCCAAATGAGCAGGGCGGTGACCAGCACGATTCTGGGAAATACGATGCGCATGTCCCAGGCAGGTTCCAGTAGCGCCATACCGAAAACAACGATGACCAAATCCAGGCCAAGCAGATACAAAGCGGGATAAAAAAACAAACCGGTCAGGACCAGAATGCCGCCGGTGAATTCGATCCAGGAACTAAACAAGGCAATGAACTTCACCATGCCCGGAGATATACCTTTTAGACGGTAGGCCGGTTCCATCGCTTCGGCCACCTTGCTTACTCCCATTCGAAAAATCTTGTCATAGCCCTGCAGCATGAACAGTATGCCTGTTATGCATCGGATGAAAAGATGTGCCATTTCCGGCGGATGCTGAAGTAGATCCATTTTAGGCTGGGCAATCAAAGACGAAAGTAGGCTTTATTCCTGTGTAAAAAAAGGGGTGAATACCAAGATCCACCCCTACCCAAACCCGAAAACTAAGATACTTTAATATGTTTTGAATGATTGATCTGTGCGGAGCTTTTCTTGGGGAGTTCGAGCTTCAGAATTCCATCCTGATACTGGGCGCTGATCTTCTCCTGATCCACCAGGTCTGGCAAGGTGAACGAACGACTGAAGGACGAATAATTGTATTCACGGCGTGAATAATCCTTGTCTTCTCTCTTTGTTTCGGTTTCTTTCTCGCTGCTGATAGTGATGAGTTCTCCGTCCACGCTGATGTTGAAATCCTCTTTTTTCAATCCTGGTGCGGCCATTTCAAGGTGGTAGCGTCCATCGGTTTCGCTGATGTTGACATCTGGCACCGTGTCCACAGCGCCATCAAACCAATCTCCCAATTCCTTCCGGAAGAAGGGCTCAAACATGTTGGAGAAAACGGTGGGCCTGATTTTGCCGATAGTTGATTTTGTTAAGGTTGTCATGGTGTGTTTGTTTTAAAAGTTTAGACAAAAGTATGTCGGCATGCTCCCGAAGAAAATGACGGGCGTCAAGCGGCAATTTGACAGTTGTCAGGGACTAGAAATAATGGAAAAGCTGCGACTTGTTTCCACAGCGGTCTTCAATATCCACTTTCAGCGTACGAGGACATTGAGTGCCCTGCTGTAATGGGATCAAAACGGAGTTCGATTTCGGATCGTATTCGCTGATGATCCACGCCCCATTCATAAACGACTGGATACCTCCTACTCCACTATGGGCGTCCTTTACATGCACTCGTAAAAACCGCTGCGCATCTACGGGGTCAGTCCATTCGCTGAGCGTGCTGATTTCTGGAGCGATCGTGTCCAGGCCAAATTGGTAATAAGAACCTTTACGAATGGACGCCGTGGCGAAATTATTCAGGCTGTCGAAAGCACCTGCAGGCATATATTCAGCCGGAAGGCTATCGTTGGGCTGATCGAATCTTTGTACGATGATTTTTTTCGGATCCACCTTGGTAACAACAGGCAGACGAAGCTTGCCCGCCTTGTGAAAAGCAAAGGGGAAGCCGGGGACAATGCCGGCGAGCAGGGAAATACCACCCTTGTGCGAACAAAAATCCGGACTTTTCAGGGGCGTATCCTGGTAGAGCGCACCTGCCGGAAGGCTGAAAACAGTATCATTCCGGTAATTATAGAATACCGGTTTTTTCCAGGAGTGGATCGGTGTATCAGCAGGTGTATTCTCTTCCTTCAAAAGGGCTCCGTCTTCAGTGTAATGGACGTTCAACGTCCTTTCCGTACAATTACCGTAGTAGTCGTACACATTGATCTTGACATGCTGTGTATCACCGCGATTTAGTACAATCCTGCCTGAGCCAGTACTTGTTTTTTCCGCTGAAGCATCTCCCGGAAGGGGAAATAAAATATACGGTACAGCTGGGGATCTTGAAGCAGATTGACTTAGGCCTTTTGCATTGGCATACCTGGTATCGTCAAAATTGAAGCGGTTGAACTCCTGCCTGAAAACGATGCTGTCGTTTACCTGTACCGATATCCTGTAAATGCCGTTGGCGTTTTTACCGGAAGGATCGTATGTGAATATTTCTGCATACACAGTGTCCTCCGGAATCCCCATGCAATCCTTTCCGGCTATATGTACCTCCAAGCGCCGATACGCTTCGGCTGAGTGATGTTTGGTGTAAAAAATAAGCGTATCGATTACCGGATGGAATGTATCGGTATAGGAGAGGAATTTCAGCGGATTCAACGGTTCTTGTGAAATCCGGTCTCGGATTTCAAAATGGAGATGAGGCCCCTGGCTTGATCCGGTATTGCCGCTCCAACCGATGGTATCACCCTTTTGGATAAAAAAGCGGCCCGAGTTTGGCCAAAGCTCAATTTCGTTTTGATGCAAGTCCAGGCGGGCGGAGTCCAGATAATTGCTCAAAAGGGGAATGAAAGAATGCAGGTGCGCGTAAACTGTGGTAAATCCATCTGCATGGTCCAGGTACGCTACCTTCCCAAACCCTGTATAGGAGGTTTTAAGCCGGGAAACCCAGCCGTCTGCGGCGGCTTTGACGGGGATGCCTTCTTTGCCCAGGGTCTTGTAATCAAGACCGGAGTGGAAATGATTTGCCCTCAACTCAGCGAAAGTCCCGCTAAAATCAGGTTGAATATCAAGTGGATGTGCGAATTGGGCCCATCCAATCTTCGAAACCAGCAGCAACAGCGAACAAATCAGCAGCGTGAAAAAGTATAAGCGTACCGGCAGCATGGTGTAAAAATAGTCAGCAGGGATGGTTCATGGAATCATCCGTGAAATATATTTCTATCTTCATGCATCACTTTGTATTATCTTTGCCTTGAACTCATTTTCAAATATTTATAATGAACCACAAGGATGAATTCGCATCGCTTAGGGCTGAGTTGAGCCTTGTGTTGAAGAAGTACAGGGGCCTGCAGCAGACTGTGCTGAGTCAGGAAGAAAAGATTCAACATCTGCTGGTTGAAAAACAAAGCCTTGAAAGTGAGTTGTTGCAGTCCAGAGAACAGGTTAAAACCATTAAATTAGCGCAGGCAATCAAAGGGACGGACGACCAGTCGACCCATGCACTTAAGATACAAATAAACAGGTATCTGCGTGAAATTGATCAATGCCTCAACCTTATCAACAAGGACTGAAACCGTGAGCGACACTCCCCTGAAACTGCAAATTGCCAATCGGACCTATCCGCTACGGGTGGATTCTGATCAGCAGTCTTCCCTTATCAAGGCGGCGGAGGTGGTCAATCAACGGTTAAAGGAATATGAAAAAGCTTTCGGAGTGCGGGATGCCCAGGATTTACTGGCCATGTGTGCGCTTCATCTGGCTGCTGAGCAGCAAGGATTTGATAAAGAAAAAGTCCAGATGAATGAAGAAATCAGCAGAGAATTGAAACAGCTGACTGATTTGGTGAAAGCTTTCGATAAGGCATAACGACGTTCTTTCCCTTCCTCAAGGGTATTCGGCACATTTGCCCCAAACCCGCATTCGTACTGGTCGGCGATGTAAACTCAACATCTATCCACTAGGAGAAAGACTCAGGCTGCCGAGGGCATGTCCCGTTCACCGGGAAAGCGCAAATCAGCCGGCTGACTCCGACCCTGACTATAGGGGTTTACATGCACAGTACGAATGCGGGTTTTGCTATTTCTTCACTAACTCCATTGAACCTACATAACTAAAATCACGAAAACATGGACATTACATTCATCATAGTCGCCGGAATAGCCGGTGTGGTGCTTGGAAGTCTGATTGCATATTTGGTCACCAAAAAGAACAATCAGTCTGTAGTTGCTGCCGCAGAAGAAAAAGCCGCTGCCATTATAAAGGATGCCCAATCCAAAGGAGAAATCCTGCTCAAAGACAAGACGATGGAAGCCAAGGAGCGCTTCTTTCAGATGAAATCGGAGCACGAAAAGCATATCGCAGAGAAAGACAAGAACATTCAGCAGGCGGAAAATCGCATCAAGCAAAAGGAAGGCAATCTCAATCAGCAGATTGAGCAAAACAAACGTAAGCAAAGTGAACTGGAGACCCTGCAGCAAAATCTGGCCGGGCAGCTTGAAAGCGTGAACCGTCGTAAGGAAGAAGTCGACAAGGCGCACCAAAAGCAAGTGCAGGCCCTGGAGAAAATAGCAGGCCTCAGCGCTTCTGATGCCAAGACGCAATTGATGGAAGCCCTGAAAGCAGAAGCCAAAACCGGCGCCATGCAGTACATCAAGGAGACCATGGACGAGGCCAAGCTGACGGCCAACAAGGAGGCGAAAAGGATCGTTATCCAGACCATCCAGCGTGTGGCCACCGAACATGCCATTGAAAATGCGGTGACGGTATTCCATATCGACAACGACGAAGTCAAAGGACGCGTCATCGGTCGTGAGGGAAGAAATATCCGTGCACTGGAAGCCGCTACCGGAATTGAAATCATTGTTGACGATACTCCTGAAGCTATCATCCTGTCCGGTTTTGATCCGGTACGCAGGGAGCTGGCACGTCTTGCTCTCCATCAACTGGTTTCGGATGGCCGTATCCATCCTGCCCGTATTGAAGAAGTGGTGACCAAGGTAAAACGTCAGCTGGACGAAGAAATCGTAGAAACTGGAAAGCGTACCACCATCGATCTGGGCATTCACGGTCTTGCACCGGAGCTGATCCGGATGGTTGGTCGTATGAAGTACCGTTCGTCTTATGGGCAGAATCTGTTGCAGCATAGCCGTGAGGTAGCCAATCTGTGTGCCCTGATGGCCGCTGAATTGGGGTTGAATGTGAAACTGGCCAAGCGTGCTGGACTGCTTCACGATATTGGTAAAGTGGCGGAGGAAGACATGGAGCTTCCGCACGCCATAGCGGGTATGAAGATGGCGGAGCGTTCCAAGGAAAATGCGGAAGTATGCAACGCCATCGGTGCTCACCACGACGAGATAGAAATGACCAGTCTCATCTCCCCTATCGTTCAGGTATGCGACGCCATCAGCGGTGCCCGTCCGGGAGCCCGCCGCGAAATCGTAGAGCAGTACATGAAGCGCTTGAAGGAGATGGAAGGTCTTGCCCAGTCCTACAAGGGGGTGGAAAAAGCCTTCGCCATCCAGGCCGGCCGCGAACTGCGTGTGATCGTGGAAAGTGAAAAACTGGACGACAAACAGACCGAACAGCTCTCCTTCGACATCGCCAACCGTATCCAGACCGAAATGACCTATCCCGGCCAGGTGAAAGTGACAGTGATACGCGAGACCAGGGCGGTGAATTATGCGAA
>CAZPCA010000054.1:4851-16392 GCA_964584995.1 uncultured Bifidobacterium sp. | reverse complement strand
TCAACCGCTATATCGAGCAGGAGATAATGCGGGGTTCCGAAGAAGTACCCTTTTACCTTATTGAAAAACACAGACGGATTTCACTTCCATTCGCCACCTTTATTTTAACAATCATTGGCGTATCACTTTCCAGCAAAAAGGTCCGTGGCGGAATAGGTGTGCAAATAGGAACCGGAATCCTGCTCAGTTTTACTTACATCATGTTCATGCAGGTAAGTCAGACATTCGCTACCAATGGCAATATGCCAGCCTGGTTAGCGGTATGGACGCCGAATATCGTATTCGGAATTGTAGCACTTTTTCTGTTTAGAAAAGCAGAAAAATAATTTTCCTGTCAGTTAGAGGGTACCGCTTCGTACTTTTTCACCACCTTGTACAAGGTGTCCCGTTCTACCGGAATGCGGCCAGCCTGATAAATCAGATCGGCCAATTGTTCTGTGGTCAATACCGGTGTTTGCTCTTCCGCACCGGCCATAGAATAAATGCGGGTACTGTCGTCAATGGTTCCGTCGAGGTCGTCAACGCCGAAGGACTGAGCGAGCTGGGCGGTACTGCGTCCGATCATGGGCCAATAGGCTTTCACGTGGTCGAAGTTGTCGAGGAAAATACGGCCGACAGCATACATCTTCAGGTCTTCTATCAATGTCGCTTCCTGCACCTCGGCCATATCATTGTCCTTATTTCTGAACTTCAGGGGTATGAAAGTCTGGAATCCTTTGGTTTTGTCCTGTAGCTTGCGCAGCCGATCCAGATGATCTACCCTGTGTGCATAGGTTTCTATATGACCATACAACAAAGTGCAATTGCTACGCATACCTTCCATGTGAACCGCCTCATGGATTTCCAGCCAACGCTCGGCAGAACATTTGTCGGCACAAATACGGCTTCGGATTTCTTCTGCGAAAATTTCAGCGCCACCTCCCGGTATAGAGTTAAGACCTTTCTCCTTTAAAAAACGGACGCCTTCTGCAGTACTCATCTTCGCTTTTCGGAACATGTAGTCGAGTTCTACAGCGGTGAAGGCCTTTATATGTAAATCGGGACGATGATGGCGAATCTGCTCAAGCAAGTTCCCGAAAAAATGGACATCAAGTTTTGGATGTACGCCACCCACGATGTGCACTTCAGTGATGGGCTGTCCGTCGTAAGCCCTGACTTTCTCCATCATCTGCTCGAGGGACAATTCCCATCCTTCCTCCTTGTGTTTATACTCCTGAGAATAGGAACAGAATTTACAGGAGAACACGCAGACATTGGTAGGTTCTATATGGAAATTACGGTTGAAATAGGTGTAATTCCCGTTCTTGGCTTCCCTGATATAATTGGCAAGTACACCCACTGATGAGAGTGGCGCCTTATCGAAAAGATAAAGTGCCTCATCAGCTGATATTCTGTTGGAATCAATGACTTTGCGGGCTATTGCCGCGAGCACCGAATCCGTGCCGTTCAATATATTTTGCAATGTCGTAGTCATATTTATTTCTCTACCGGTAAGTACAGTAATCGCTTGGCCGCAGTATATTTTTCACCGGCAACCTGTACGAAATAGACTCCGGCGGCACATCCTTGCAACTGAAGTGTGATTTCGTCTCCCGAATTGACGGGATAACTTTTTTCGAACATCAGCTTACCGGCACTGTCGAATATCCGAACGACAGATTCCTGCGTTTCTTCAAACAGGCATTTCACTGTGAACGGTGCATTTCCCAAGACAGGATTTGGATAAATCTCCAATTGCATCAGGTTACTGCAGTCCGCCACACTGCTTCCATCCACCTTAAACCCGGAACTGCGGTAATTGTTTACTAATTGGTCATCATTGTCCGGCAGTCGAAACTCCATAACCTGGCTACCCTCAGCCGTACCTATTTCCGCCAATGTATCCAAGACGGAAGACCCAGGAGCGATGACCTCCGAGACAACCGTCTTTTTTCTCAGCCCTCCGTACAAGCCATATTCAACGGAAGTTGCATACACAGTATCTGCACCATTGTTCTTCAATCGTATGACGGGCTTGAGGCAGCGCTCCCCTGCCACGCGGACAGGATTCAACACTGAATCGATAGAAAGGTCATGTATGTATGGAGATGGAAGTACTGCTGCGACTGATGACTGAAGTAAGGATCGTGGACCATTAAGCGTGTTTCGCATGCGAATAATCTGCCCCGGAGTGAAAAACATCATGCACTTATCGTCGGTATAATCCATGTAATTCATGTACATTATGCCGGGCACAGTCGGACTGCAGGCATCCAAGGCGGGGAATGACTTGCACCGAAAGGTGGACCCAGCCTGATTGGGCGTATCATCGATGGCCTGTTGGTTGATGGGGAAATCCCGGCCATTGCAATTCTCATTGTCATCACCCCAGATATGATTCAATACGAGCCAATGGCCAACCTCATGCGTGCAGGTCCTGCCATAATCATAAGGCGCTTGAACAGTTCCCTTACGCCCAAATGCACTGTAGTTGATCACTACCCCATCTTCTGACGCATTTGTTCCGGGGTAGGCAGCAAAGCCAAGTGCATTGCCTTCTATCTTACACACCCAAATATTTAGGTACTGTGTGTTTGGCCATGCAGTACTTCCTCCCAGGGAGTCAAAAAATATAGCAGGATCGAACAAGCTGAACTCAGTAATAGCAGTAGAGACCCTCTTAACGCCATTGCTCCGGTTCCCCAGTGGGTCTCTGGCAGCGAGTTGAAAACGAATTTTACTATCGGTAAGCAAGGGCGTCCATACCGGGGGAATGTTCATCGAAGAAGCATTATTACCGGAGAAATCCTCGTTCAGCACATCGATCTGCGACTGCACCTGTTCGTCGCTGACGTTTTGTTCAGGCGTTTGATAAATCACATGCACCACCACCGGTATGACAATGGTGGTATCGTTCACCATTTCCGGAGCGATGGTCGAAAAATCCTGTCGTTGAAATTCCTCAAACTTCTTTTTGTAATCGGGATCGCAGGACAATCGGTGCAAATGCTTTTCGAAGGTCCCGCACTTATTTTGCGCATGCAATCTGGCATTCCCTGCAATTAAAAGAGCAAGGGTAATAATGGTAAGTATGCCTTTCATTCCTCTCATCATCCGCTTCACAAAGTTACGAAACAAGCCTGCCGTTTCAAACTGTTGGGTATCCAAACAGAAGGGGGAAGTATTTCTACCTCCCCCTTTCAAAAAAATCAATTGAAGCTTAACGGCTGACCTGGAATTTCGCGGTGCGTTTACCGTTTGATGTAGTCACTTCTACAAAGTAGAAACCAGCGTTCAGGTTGCTGACATCCAGGCGATAGACGCCTACAATACCGGACTGTTTTTCCATGATATTGACTTCTGCGCCCAACATATTAAGGATCCTGAAACTCACATTTTCAGTATTGCCTGCATTCGGCAGAACAATGTTCAGGACTGTATTGGATGGGTTCGGATACAACTGCATTTTGATGCCCGAAGACTGCTCGCTAACTCCTACCGTAGGACAAATGACGGGCAACATCAGGTGTGCCACATTGACACCCCAGCTTGCAGGGGTTTCGCTGTACGCATGCCAGCTGTTATCACTCCATTTTTCATACGCAGTACCTACGGCGATTTCAGCGTCGTCGCAGTGCACAATCGCCAGTGTATCGTTGGCGGTGTAGCCGAACTCAACACCTACATATACGTTTCCTGAAACAGGAATATTTGGGACGAAATCGACCCAAACCGGATTACCCGAAAGTGCGCCTGCGGCAATGGAATCGTAACTCAGGGTTGTTCCTCCAAGGATTGTATTGGGCAGACCGCCAGTTCCATTATCGTCCCATACTTGCACATCCACGGTTTGACCTGTACCAGAACTGGTTCCTATTCCAAAAACAATCAATACTCCATCCACAGTTTGGTTGGTACCCACGATGGTGTACTTATCTGCTTTACCCACATCCAGGTAGTCATTATGACCGGAAATATAACCCCAGCCACCAGAGCCGAGAATGGACGGAGTGTGCGCCAACAGGTCGAAGTTGGTGATGGTGTCGCAGCTGAAAACAGAACCGCTGGTAACCGTTATATAGCCCGTTTTTGTTTCCGTATCAGAACCGGTTGCATTGGTTGCCACGAGGGTCACCGTGTAGGTGCCAGGTGAATTGTATACGATTCCGGAGGGGTTTTGAGCAGTAGAACTTGCCGGAGTGCCTCCCTGGAAGGTCCAAGCCCAGCTGCTCGGAGCATTGGTACTTTGATCGGTGAAATTCACAGAACCTCCGACGCTGACCGACGTGGTGCTTGCCGTAAAGGCTGCTACTGGAGCTGCTGTTCCGGGAGGATTGCAAGCGGAGGATTGTGCAAGGTTCACCCTGAAAGGCGAGTTGGCCATGACTGTCTGCACGCGTGTTTTTTGGCCGATACTGAACATGTTCAGAGCTATATCATCGCAGTAGTCCATGTAATTCATGAACTGATCGCCGTTTGGAGCGTTACCGGTGCAGGAGGATGTGCTCGGGAAGGTTGGAACACCGTAATTAGCTGATTGTTGAGCAGGAGTATCGGAACAAAAATCGTTGCCACAATTGGCATCCCCCCATATATGACGGAGGCCCAGCCAGTGACCGACTTCATGCGTCAGAGTACGGCCTTTGTTGTAACTGGGATCCAGATTTCCTACCCTACCACAGGCACGGTACCACACCACTACACCATCGCTGGTCAGTGTTCCGAAATTACCGGTGAGTCCGGTGAGAGTACTTCCAGCAGGGAAGGTAGCATGGCCCAAAAGCTGAAAACCGAAATCGTTGTAATCCGGAACTACCCAAATGTTCAGGTAATTGTTCGGATTCCATATGGTCGCCGGCTTGATGGTGCCATCTATGTAGGACCGTGTGTAAGGAGGTGCTGTCCATCCAGCGGTAGTGCGGTTTATTCTATCTATCCCCGTCGTGGCAGAACCGTTTGGTGCCGTCTGCGCCAAGCAGAAATTGATTTCACAATCCGCGGCTACCGGACGGAAAACTGACGGAGTACCCGTAGTATCTGCATTCAAGCGACGGTAGTCTTCGTTCAGAACTGCCAGCTGTGACAAAATTTGTGCATCGGCCAGGTTATAAGAAACGCCGGGGTTGGATCCGTTATGGATGACGTGGAAAACAACCGGAATGTTATAGACTGTTGCGGCACCACGTCCGCTCATCTGATTGGCTTCCATCTGACGGATCAACGGTTGCAGCCAGTCTTCGTATGCATGCGATGGACTTTCAGTTCCACAGGTGCGATGCACTGCGGGTTGTACTCCTCCAAGAATGTTACCTGACTTGATGGTCCTTTGCTGCGCCTGCACAAAGGAGAAAGTCAGCAACAGCATGGCAGCTGAGAGGATAATTCTTTTCATGAAATCGATTTTAGGGTTTGTTTTTCATTTTTTTGGACTGCTAATTTACGCATTCTGTTAGCTGAAACCCTCATTTGCCTATGCATTATTTAAACCTCCTTTTTAGGAGTGTAAACTCACCGACTGAATGGCACGGGGCAAAATCAAGTAAGCTATTGTTTGTTAGATAATTACCTTTCATAAGCACATAGTCCAACTCTGCATAATTCGAAAAAATGGCTGGTATCCTATGCGTAAATTCCGGCTCAGCTAATTCAACCACACTTTTACAGTCAGGTTTTGTGAGTGCTATACCGTAAACGCCCTTTATTTTTTCATACCAAGATAACATAAAGTCCTGGCGGTGAATGATGGCTTTATATCCGGTTAGCAGTGACCTTTTTGATTCGCACAAAAAAGAATCATCCGCTGGGAATGTTACGAACAGGGCGTTTTTAGGGGTATTCGATGCTATCCATAGGTGGATTTTTTCCAGATCGGCCGGCTGATGGAGACCGGTTTTGTATCTGCCAGACCATTTTTCAATGCCGATTGTACTCGAAAAAAATATAATACTTAAAATCAACATGGATGCGACCAGTAGTGTTTGTGGTGCCTTTCTGAATAACGCCGGTTTGATCGGAAACCAAGCAGCCACGCTACAGCCCATCGGTATGCAAAGCACCCAATTGCACCAAATAGTCGCTTTGAACCATTGGGTCATTCCGACTGATGAAAGTCCCATTTGTC
This sequence comes from uncultured Bifidobacterium sp., assembly GCA_964584995.1. GTDB lineage: Bacteria > Bacteroidota > Bacteroidia > AKYH767-A > OLB10 > JAJTFW01. Next base: position 10,292 of record CAZPCA010000054.1, on the reverse strand, counting down.
CGAAACCGAGGATGTACACAATCATCCCAGCGGTAGTGACTAACAGAAAAACACGTTCCCGCGCACCCGATAAACGCTTGTTTTTCATTACAGAAAAAAGCCCGAGCGACCATGTAAAAAACATCAAAATCCAGCTTTTCAACGAGAAGCAATGAGGCAGGTAATGATGAGAATTCCTGTACCGGAACAAAAGCTGATGATAAAGTGAAGAATCAACCGTTTCGACAGCATAAAACTGCTGAATGAAAAGGGGGAATAACATCGGGCCTGCAAAACAAGCATATAACAAAACAGGTTGTGCTACATGCCTGAAAAATTTAAGCTGTTTTCTTTCCTCATACAACCTCCAAAAGAAGACAAGTATGAAAAGATGCAATCCTATCAGTACTTGAAAGAGAGAGGCCATTCCTATTAGCGCATAGGCCCTGAATGTCCGGTCGCGATCCGCATACAGGAGTCCAATACTACCCAGCGCAACTGCCATATTGGAGCATGTCAATTGTATATCCAGCAGGGCGTTACCTCCTACCGTGCAGCGATGGATAAGCAATAGTACCAACACCGAAAACAAGGCACTCAGTGGATGAAATCCCCTGGAAGCCGCGATGGATCCGATGCACCAGGCTACGGTAGCAAGGCAAAAAAACTGCAGTAGAAAAACCGCCATCGGTACTCCAAGCATACTGGATGTGGCGGACACAACATGCGCATAAAAAAATCTTACCGTGAATGTTTCTGTCTGAAGGGGTACTATATAATCCTGCGCGTATAGTTCAGGCTGAAGCAATTTATAGACATAAGGCAAATGTTCCTCCTGATCACCGTTGTTGAACTGGTAGCCGTACAGCAACATGAATGCAGCTGCAAAAAAGAAGCTGAGGGCAAAACGATTTCTGTGGCTCATCTGTTTACAGATTGTAAAAATACTCAAGCGCTTTCAAAAACATGCCAATACAATCCACTCTATCAAGGCCGGGAAGGGTAAATTTGTCCATCAAACACCCTCGTATGCAGACAATCCGTATTCTCCTGGCTGAAGATGAACAAAGTCTTGCAGACACCATTAAACTGAATCTGGAGCTGGAAGGATATAAAGCGCAATGGGCTGCAGACGGCAAAAAAGCCCTCAAACTATTCAAGCAAGAGCGGTTCGATCTTGCCATTTTGGATGTCATGATGCCCGAAATGGATGGCTTTACGGTGTGCGAAGCCATTCGGCTGGAAAACGAACAGATTCCTGTTATCTTCCTGACAGCCAAGCACTCCTCGTCTGATAGGGTGGCTGGGCTGAAACTTGGTGCTGATGACTATCTCACCAAACCTTTTAATCTGGAGGAGTTGTTGCTTCGCATTCAAATTCTTCTCAAAAGATCACAAAGAAATCAGGACAATTCGGGTCCGGCTCTGAGTAGTTTCACTTTCGACGGTTTCTCCATCAATTTCGCTGAAATGAGCGTAGAAACATCGGATGGAAAAAAAATCCCGCTCACAAAGAAAGAAAATACCCTCTTAAAGTTACTGGTAGAAAGAAAGAATGAAGTAGTCTCCAGAGAACATATACTTGAGACCGTTTGGGGATATGATATATATCCTTCTACCAGGACCATAGATAATTTCATTGTCACCTTTAGGAAGTATTTTGAAAAAGATCCTGCGAATCCTGTGCATTTTCTATCCGTTAGGGGTGTAGGGTATAAATTTGTGGAGAACACACCGTCTACTTGAAATTCTACAGGATTGAGCCGGGCTCCTAAGCCTTTTCAGAATTTGGTACTGAACTTTTCAAACAAGGAACGGTAGCATTCAACAACTTTCGTCATATTTTCATTGCATTACAGCACTGAAAGCCTTACATTTGGGATTCCTGATAAATTTCATTGCCCTGTACACAAAAACCCAACAAGTTCAACTATGAAGAAAAACTACCTATTAGGTCTGGCCTTATCCATTGTGATGGCTGGAAGTGTGTCTGCACAACAGGTGCGCAATTGCGGAACCATGCATCATTTGCATGAGCTGGAAGCACAAGATCCCGGTCTCACAGACCGCATGCAGCGTGTAGAACGCGAAACGCAGCAGTGGATCAATCAAAGCAACACGGCTCAGCGTGGTGCAGCAGTAGTGACCATTCCGGTTGTAGTCCATGTGGTCTATAACACCAGCGCTCAGAACATTTCTGATGCGCAAATCAATTCTCAGATCAACATCCTCAACCAGGATTTCCGCAAGTTGAATGCGGATGTATCCCTTTTGCCCAGCGTATTTTCGGCATTGGCTGCAGATTGTGAAATCCAGTTCTGCCTGGCTCAGCGTGACCCACAGGGCCTGGCAACCAACGGTATCGTTCGCCGCTCAACCACTACCACTTCCTTCTCTTCCAACAACGCCATCAAGAGTTCCACTTCCGGAGGTTCCAGTCCCTGGCCCAGCAATGCCTACCTGAACATCTGGGTAGGTAACCTTAGCGGTGGTTTGCTTGGATATGCTCAATTCCCAGGAGGTGCTGCGTCTACAGATGGAGTTGTGGTCAATTACACCGCTTTCGGAAACACAGGCACAGCTGCTGCCCCTTTCAACAAGGGCCGTACGGCTACACACGAAGTCGGTCACTGGCTGAATCTTCGTCACATCTGGGGAGATGCCACCTGTGGTGATGATTTTGTGGGCGACACTCCTACGCAGCAAACTGCCAACTACGGTTGCCCCGCTTTCCCAAGGGTTACGTGCAACAATGGACCAAATGGCGACCTGCACATGAATTACATGGATTATACCGATGACGCCTGCATGTACATGTTCACCACCGGACAGAAGACACGTATGCTGGCATCGCTCAATACGACCCGTGCCAGTCTTCTGACTTCTCAGGGCTGCGTGCCTCCTGTTGCGGCCGCCTGCTCCTCTGCCACCGGTCTCACTGTTACGGGCATCACTACCACCACTGCAACCCTTAACTGGGCAGCTGTTAGCGGCGCTACGAGTTACAATGTTCGCTACAAGGCTGTCAGTGCTACAGCCTGGACTACTATTTCTTCAACAAGTTTGTCTTTAGCATTAACAGGTTTGACATCAGGGACCACATATGAGTTCCAGGTACAGGTTGTATGTAGTGCCGGCACAGGCAATTTCTCTGCGTCTACAAACTGGACAACCACCGCAGTGAGTTGCAACGACGTTTACGAATCCAATAACACCCGCAATGCTGCCAAAACTATCGCGGTGAATACCGATATTTTCGCCAAGATCGGAACATCCAGCGATAAGGATTGGTTCCGTTTCAGTACTGTGAGCGGTTCCACCAACCTGAAAGTGGTGTTGGACCAGTTGCCCGCTGATTACGATATCCGCCTGTACAATTCATCCGGATCAACACTGGCTACATCTGCTTTGTCTGGTACCTCCGCAGAAACCATTATCCGTAACACCACTGCTGCCGCAACTTATTTCGTTCAGATTTATCCATACAGCACAGCCTCGATAAATACGAATCTTTGCTACCGTCTGCGCATCAACACTTCGGGCACTGCTTTCCGCGGAGATGCTCCGGTTGAGTTCACAGAAGGCAACGAGAATCCGGATAAAATCAATCCGCTCGAAGATGTTCTGGTGTACCCGAATCCTGCTTCCGATCTGTTGAACATCAACTTCTTTAATCCTGAGGATGGTATCGTGAGTGCAGAGGTGATCGATATGCTCGGCAAAACGGTCATGAACACCACCATCAATGCTGGTGAAGGTTTCAACCGTGCTGAAATGAACATTTCTTCCGTTATGAACGGCATCTATTTTCTGCGCCTTCAGCAGAACGGAGAGTATGTTGTGCGCAAATTCATCGTGAAGCACTGATTCTAAATTCAGACAGAAACTTCTCAACAGGAAAGCCCTTCGCAAGAGGGGCTTTCCTATTTTAGCTACATGAGTGCTTTGTTTCCAATCCGGCTTTCATCGACCTGTTTTCTTCGTCCTTTTCAGGACGATGATAAGGATGCGCTTACGAAACATGCCAATAACAAGGCCATTTCAGACAATATGCACAATGGTTTTCCCTACCCTTTTACCGATAAGCATGCGGAGGCTTTTATACGAAGGGCCAATGCCGAATTCCCCTACAAAATGCTGGCAATAGCCGAGGAGGATGGAGTAATTGGTGCGACAGGTATTTGGCCACAATCTGATCTTCATTGTCTTAATGGAGAACTGGGTTACTGGCTGGCAGAAGCATATTGGAACAAAGGCATCGCTACGATGACAGTTAAAGCCATGCTTCGTTATGGTTTTTTACAATTCGGCTTGAACCGCATTTTTGCCCGACCATTTCCGGAAAACCACGCATCACGCAGAGTACTTGAAAAATCAGGCTTCCGGATGGAAGCACGGCTTAGACAAAGCATGGTGAAAAACGGAGTTGTTTTTGATGAATTGATTTATGCCATACTCAAGGAGGATTTCCAATGAAAAGTTTTATAGAAGCTCTTGTCGATGAGAGTGTAACCCTCTCCCCTTTGGAGACCCTTGTCATCCTGCCTACGCAGCGTGCCTGTCAGGAATACCGTATTAGCTACGCCCGAAAAAAATCAAAGGCATCCTTTCTTCCGGAAGTCATTCCTGTCCAAGAACTCATCGGAAAACTGGAGGTGTCGGAAATCGAAGATGATCTGGGGCTTCTTCTGCGCTTGTATCGCATTTACACCGAAATATTCGGCCCCGAGGACTTTGGTGCATTTCAGTCGTACGGAGAACAGGTGCTGAAGGATTTCAGTGAAATCGACAGACAATTGATTCTGCCGGATCTTCTTTTCCGGGAAATAAGTGATTTAAAAGAACTGGAAAGCGTTTTCGCTCCGGATTCGGAAGAACTGATCCACCTAAAAAATTTCTGGTCGGAATTCTTACGGGATCCCCGCACCCCTCTACAACACAATTTTTTACGGTACTGGAAACAACTGCCGATTCTCTACCGGCTACTCAACGAAGAGCTCGATAAAGCAGGCCTGAGCTATGAAGGCAAAGCCTGGAAAATGGCAGTAGCTTCCCCTTCCACCCTGCGCTATTTCGACAAATTCACCCAAGTCATTTTTGCAGGATTCTATGCATTGAATACAACAGAGGAAAAGCTACTTGACATTTTGGAAGAGAAAGGAAAGCTACGTCTCTACAAAGACGCAGACGCCCTTTACGTGAACATTCCTCAGCACGAAGCCGGCATGTTTTTCCGTCGTGGGAAGATGGCTGAAGCGGACATACTATGGACAAGTCAGCATCTGGAAAAGCCGAAAGACAGCTACATCGTAACAGGTTGCAGCGGAATGACAGCACTCTGTTTGCAACTAGCCACCGACCTTCATCTGTTGTCAACATCGCATGCTGCGCTATCCACCCATCAGCATGATGATGCGGTGGTAGTGCTGGCCGATGAGTCGTTACTCTTCACCTTTCTGCAA
>CAZPCA010000054.1:0-4841 GCA_964584995.1 uncultured Bifidobacterium sp. | reverse complement strand
ATCCCTCCATGGGATTTCCGCTTAAACATCACCCTTTGCTGCGTGTTTTTCATTTGCTGCGCCAACTCCTGCGCCTTGGATCGGAGCATCAACAAGGTGCCACCGCCCACCGTTTACGAGATGAGATCGCCTCCGATCCATTTCTGTTGATGGAGAGGAACGGACGTACAGCACCTCCCGGAACGACTACATTGCCGTCTATCTTCCGTTTTTATCCACCCAGCATATCCGTATTGAAATCGGGCCTTGACCAATTCCTGAAGTCGTTCCACTTCGATGATAGTAGTTGGGTGTACCGTATTCACCGGCATCTTGCACTGGGGATGGAAGAAGTTTGTCAGCAACTGGAAAGACACGAAGCGCAGCTTACTACCGAAGTTTGGTTCGAACTCCTGCTGAATGAGATTGAAAAGGTTCGCATCCCTTTCGCTTCCAGAGAAGGGATCCCTGTGATGGGATTCCTGGAAACAAGAAATCTGGATTTCAAACACGTCTACATCGCCCCTCTCAATGAAGGAAGCCTTCCGTCTGCATCAGGCAGTCATTCGCTGATTCCTTACTCGTTGCGTAAAGCCTACCGATTGCCTTGTACAGAAGAGCAGGATGCCATCACGGCCTATCACTTTTACAGACTCCTGCAAAGGGCGAAACATGTCCGACTATACTACAATACACTGACGGGGGAAATGGGTGGAGGTGAAAGAAGTCGCTATCTTCATCAATTGCACCACGAAATCATTACCCGTTATCCACCCGCTTTTGTACAATACCGGCAACAACATGATTTGCCCGATCCCATCGCAGCCGAAGACATTCTCATTCAAAAAACGCCCGAAATACTGGATGTATTGCGTAACAAATACCTGGATGTACCTGCAAATACCTCCCGACAACATGGATTTTCCGCATCGGCCCTGAACAGTTACATAGCTTGTTCACTCCGCTTTTATTTTGACCAGGTCGCTAATATCCGTCCTGAAAAGGAATCAACAACCCTTAGTGCAGGGGATTTTGGAAGCGTACTTCACAAAACCATGGAACTCGCTTACGCCGGATACTCCTTGCTGGATACGCAAAAGGTTGAGGATAGTCTGAAAAAACTGCCAGCCTTCATGGAGGAAGCCCTGAAAATGGAATACGATCATCCGACGGATTCAGGGCACGATTACCTCATGAAAGGTGTGTTGACTGAACTGGTAAAGAGGGTACTGACGTATGACCTGGAACAGGTGCCTGTTGAACTCGTAGGACTGGAAAGCAAACTATCCATGACCCTTCCAATACCCGGCGCCCCTGCAGCACTTATCAAAGGTGTGATAGACCGAGTAGATGTTCGGGAAGGACGGCTCAGAATTCTGGACTACAAGACGGGGGTCGAGAAATTATCAGATTGCAATGACATAAATGAGTTGTTCACTAAACCGGGATATAAACTGAACCTGCAGCTCCTCTTGTATGTGCTAATGGTTAGGCACCATTTCACCAACCTGAAAACTCTGCCTGCGGTAGCCGGAATTTTCAAGTTAAGGGAATTCGACAACGATATCACCTGGCTGAACAAGGGAATGCCAATAGAGGATGCATTGATGGATGCCTTCGAAAACAGACTCGTGCAGTTGATTCAGGAAATATTCAACCCGGAAATACCTTTTGCTCCCACCAGCGACGTGAAACGCTGTAAGTACTGCGATTACAAGGTCATGTGCAATAGGCAATCCTTATAGAATCACCAGCGTTCTGTCTCCTTCTTTTCGGTAAGGTGGTCAATCAGTGAAGTGGTCATGGACAACACGATACTGAACAACAAGGCGACCCAGAATCCATCCACTTTAAAACCATCCTTCAACAGATGAGAAGTGATAAGAATGATGGAAGCGTTGATTACAAGCAAAAAAAGTCCAAGCGTAACTATGGTAATCGGAAATGTCAGAAACACCAGAATCGGCTTCACATATACATTCATGGCAATAAGCACCAAGGACACGACCAATGCCATCGGAAGGCTCTGCACTTCAACACCTGGCATCAGGGTGGAAATGGCTAAAATGGCCAGCGCAGTTGATAAAATTTTAACCAGGAATTTCATGGATGCTGTATAGGGGCAAATGTCGGTTAAATTTAATTTATTATTGCATACGTTAAACAGAAGAAGCGATTCAATCGTTGTATTTTTCATCCATGGATTTCAGGTTTTCCCGATTTACCCCCGACGCACCGGCAAGCGACTTTGAGCGCCTGATGGAGATTTTCACCGAGCTACTGAACTATACAGCCGGTAACGCTTCCGAAGCAATCAGCTGGTTGACGGAACTGGACCGGGAGCATAAACTGACTAATTCAGATTATGCCATGGGAGATTTTCTGCGGGACCTCAAGGAAAAAGGGTTTCTCAAGGAAAATGAAACTGGTGATCCGGTTATCACACCCAAAACGGAGCAACATATCCGTAAGCAGTCGCTGGAGCAGATATTCGGCAAATTGAAGAAAACGAAAACCGGACGACATAAAACCAACAAGACGGGCACGGGTGATGAATGGAGCGATGGCAACCGTCCATGGCAATTCGGCGATGGAACCGACCAATTGGATCTGACAGGTTCCATCCGTAATGCGCAAGTCCATCACGGGATTGATGAGTTCAATTTGTCAGAGGGAGATCTTGAGGTACACGAGAAAGAGCACAAGAGCAACCATGCCACCGTACTCATGATCGACATTTCTCACAGTATGATTCTATACGGAGAAGACCGCATCACTCCGGCCAAGAAGACGGCCATGGCCCTCGCGGAACTCATCCACACCAAGTATCCCAAGGATCATCTGGATATCCTTGTTTTCGGGGACGATGCCTGGCCTATCACGGTGAAGGATCTCCCCTATCTGCAGGTAGGTCCGTTTCATACCAACACATCGGCCGGTCTTGAACTTGCGCTTGAGCTATTGCGTAAGCGAAAAACGTCCAACAAGCAGATATTCATGATTACAGATGGTAAGCCCACCTGCTTGAAAATCGGAAACAATTATTACCGTAACTCCTTCGGACTCGACCGTAAAATCACCAATCACGTATTCAACCTCGGCGCACAATGCCGGAGATTGAATATTCCGGTCACCACCTTCATGATTGCGCAGGATTCTTATCTGCAGAATTTCGTTCGGGAATTCACGCGCATCAACAACGGCCGTGCCTTTTACAGTTCGCTCAATCAGCTCGGAGAGTTCATCTATGAAGATTATTTACGAAACAGAAAGAAAAACGTACGCTAAGTGAACACATCAACATCCATAGGAAAAATCGAGACACTGGGTCAGCTGCGTGCATCGGGCTATACCTGCAAAAGTGTAAAGCAAGAAATGCACGATAACCTGATTGCTGCACTGAAGGAAAAGAAACGGCTTTTTGAAGAGATCCAGGGATACGAGGACTCCGTCATCCCCCAATTGGAGTCGGCCATATTATCGCGGCACAACATCCTGTTGCTTGGGCTGCGTGGTCAGGCCAAAACAAAACTGACGCGGCTCATGGTTCAACTGCTGGACGAATACATCCCGGTAGTAGAAGGCTCCGAGCTCAACGACGACCCATTGCAGCCCCTCTCGGCTTATGCAAAAGATCTTATTGCGAAAATGGGAGACGATACGCCCATCACCTGGATGCACCGCAACGAACGCTATATCGAGAAACTGGCTACGCCGGATGTATCGGTTGCAGACTTGATAGGCGACCTGGATCCGGTCAAGGCCGCTTCCATGCGCCTGAACTTCGCGGATGAACGTGTCATCCATTTCGGATTGATTCCCCGCTCGCACCGCTGCATATTTGTCATCAACGAGCTACCCGATTTGCAGGCCCGGATTCAAGTCGCCCTGTTCAACATCCTTCAGGAGGGCGATATTCAGGTACGAGGATTCCGTATGCGCTTCCCGCTAGACTTGCAATTCGTATTCACCGCCAATCCTGAAGATTATACCTCCAGAGGCTCGATTGTCACGCCGCTCAAGGACCGGATTGGCAGTCAGATTCTGACGCATTACCCCAAAAACATCGAGACTTCATCTGTGATCACTCGGCAGGAAGCTAAAATCACCCCGGTTCAGCGGGACCAGATTTCCATTCCAGATATAGTCCATCGCATCATCGAGCAGGTCGCATTTGAAGCCAGAAAGAGCGAATACATTGACCAGAAAAGCGGTGTTTCGGCCAGGATGACCATCACTGCCTACGAGTGTTTACACAGTGTGGTACAACGCAGGATGCTCATCAACGGCGAAACCAAGGGAAGTGCGCGCATCGGAGATGTATTTTCCATCATTCCATCCATTACGGGCAAGGTCGAACTTGTATACGAAGGTGAACTGGAGGGCATTGCCAATGTTGCTTTCATGCTCATCGGCAAGGCCATCCGATCAGAATACCATTTGTATTTCCCAAGTCCTGAGAGAAGCAAGAAAAGCAAGCAAAAGAATCCCTATGCCGGCCTGTTGCAGTGGTTTTCCGAAGGCAACGAACTGGATCTGGAGGGGAATGCCACCCAAAAAAACTATGAATTGAAATTGAAAGCACTTCCCGGTCTTGAGTCACTGATCAAGGACTTTCAACCAGGGATCAATTCCGAGCGGGAATTACTGATGCGTGAATTCATTTTGCACGGCCTTGCTGAATTTTCGCAGATATCACGAAAAAAACTAGACAAGGGGCTGCATTTCGGTGATATGATGGGTAGTATCTTTAAAATGGATGATACTGCCGAAGACAACGAATAAACTATCCTACGGTATTATTGTTCTTTTAAAAACACCATTTATGTACGCTTTCATCCTCTCCGCTCTGCTCCTCCTAA
>CAZPCA010000053.1:7019-16394 GCA_964584995.1 uncultured Bifidobacterium sp. | reverse complement strand
GCTGGCTACGTCACAAATACAGTAAATTGCCCTCCTCCCTCACCCTTGTCACGGGCCCAAGCCGTACTGCCGATATAGACGGAGAACTTGTGATAGGCGCCCACGGCCCCCGTCAATTGTATGTATTTGTCATCGATGACAGAGAAGGAGACGCATAGCACGGCTGAGTTCGCAAAGGTCTTTTCAAGCAGCAGACCTCTGGAAGTTGAAGCGGCCACATCGTTGCTTGAAGAAGCGGGCATCGTATCATTCAAGATCGACAAAAAGGATTCATCATACATATTTGGAGAAATCGAACTGTACGTCAACGAAGAAGACCTGACACAGGCAACAATGATTCTCATAGAAAACGAATTACTTTGAGCAACTTCTGGCAACGCGTCATCACCGGATTTTTTTTCACGGCTACCATCATCGGAGCGATATGGTTCGGGCCTACCAGTTTCCGACTTCTGTTCCTGTTAACAGCCCTGCTATCGTTACGGGAGTATTACCACCTTATAGGTGCTGATGCCCGTAAGCCGCAGAAGAAAGCCGGGCTTTTTGCAGGTGCATTATTGTATGTGAGCATCGCTTTTTCGGCGGATTTATTCGGTCACCTTTCACAGCCCGAGGTCTTGGTCATGCCTGCCATCGCCCTTGTCTTTTTTGCTGAACTCTACCGAAAGCAAAGTGACCCCTTCGGCAATATCGCACACACTGTCACCGGCATACTGTACACGGTGTTGCCATTTGCTCTCCTGTGCAACATGTCCATGCAACATGGAACATACGACGCTACTATCCTATTGGGCTATTTCCTGCTCATATGGTGTTCCGACAGCTTCGCCTACGTTTTCGGCAACCTGATGGGCAAGACACGCCTGTTCGAACGCATCTCGCCAAAAAAATCCTGGGAGGGAAGTATTGGCGGAGGACTCAGCACGCTGGGTGTCGCCTACATACTGAGCATTTACTTTACGGCATACAGCCTGATGGACTGGCTCGTCATCGCCCTGCTCGTGGTGGTAACCGGCACACTGGGTGACCTCAGTGAATCCATGCTCAAGCGAAGCCTGAATGTCAAGGATTCGGGAAATATACTGCCCGGACACGGCGGCATGCTGGACCGTTTTGATGCTGTTTTGCTCAGTGTACCTTTTGTTTGGGCTTACCTTTCGCTATTTCACCAACACCACTGAGCGGATAAATAGGCGATTGTCGTGAACTTTATGTGGATTTCTGCGTATACATTCGCCAGGTGTCCGTAATGAAATCCAAACAGCTCCTTTCCCGTTTTTTCTTTTCCTTTCCGGCACAGCTCGTCCTCCTGCATTTTAAAAAGAATCAGGTAATGATGTTGTTCTGGTTATTGCTGTTCGGCTTCATCACCGAATCGTTTGCGACGCGCTTCGGCATACCTTATTTGTTTCTTGACCCTGAATACACCGGCAAGGTAGGTTTCTGGTCTTTTTTCATTGTTGGCCTCTGCACCGGAGCGTTCATCATGGCCTTCAACATCAGCAGTTTCATCCTAAACAGCTTCAGGTTCCCCTTCCTGGCGACGCTGTCCAGGACATTCGCCAAATACTGCCACAACAATTTTGTGATACCCGCAGCCTTCGTCGGTCTCTACTGCTACCGCATCTTCGAGTTCCAACGCATGGAGCAAATGAAATCCGAGCTGGAGGTGATGACCTTTCTGCTGGCTTTCTTGTCGGGCATAGTACTCGTCGTGCTTGTTACACTCCGCTATTTCATGGCCACCAACAAAGACATTTACAAATTGTTTGGGGTGAAACATGCCGATGCAGAGGATGTCTTGCCGGGCAGGCCGCTCGGTGGCTTATTGCAGCGCAAGAACTGGAAGGTGGAAACCTATCTGGTTTTTCCCTTCCGGGTGAAACTGGTGAGGGATGCACGGCATTACAAACGCTATATGCTCGACCGCGTCTTTCGTCAAAATCACGTGAATGCCGCCGTGGTGGAAATCATCGTTTTCATCACCTTCATCGCACTGGGGCTATTCCGTGACTATCCACTCTTCCGTATTCCTGCAGGCGGAAGTGTACTGCTGCTCATGACCATGCTACTCATGCTGAGCGGTGTGTTCAAATTCTGGATCCGCGCATGGGCCAACACCGCGCTGATTCTTCTATTCCTACTCATCAATTTCATTTCCCAATTCGAATTTTTTGTTCCCCGCAGCAAAGCCTACGGACTGGATTACACATCGACACCTGCGCTTTACGACCGACAACATTTGGAAGCACAGGTGAATGACTCGCTCTTGCGACACGATATCCTTCACACAACAGCGATTCTTGAGAACTGGAAGAAGAACCAGCTTGATATGGGTATCGATAAACCGAAATTGGTACTACTCAATGTGAGCGGAGGAGGATTGCGTTCGAGTGTTTTCACCTTTCGAACACTTCAAATGATCGACAGTGTGTACAACGGAAGATTATTCATGCAGACAGCATTCGCTACAGGCTCCTCTGGAGGCATGATCAGTTTGTGCTATTACCGAGAACTCTATCTCAACCACTACGAAGCCCTGATGGTCGCCAACCAGAATCAGGACAACCGGTTCTTGCAAAATATGGGCAAGGACCTGCTGAATTCAGTTGCATTCAGTGCCACGGTAGCTGACCTGTTCATGAACAACCAACAGTTCAGTGATGGAGGAAAACATTATGAAAAAGACCGCGCCTGGGCTTGGGAACAACAACTGCTGGAAAACACTGACCATATACTGGAGAAACGTATGTATGAGTACCGCGAACCCGAGGAGAAAGCGTTAATACCTCTTCTGGTACTTTGTCCGACTGTTGTCAACGACGGCAGGTCCCTGGTGATTGCCGCTCAACCAACGAGCTATCTGCTACACAAGAATGAACCCGGAAAAGGTCAGATGCGTGCGGAATGCAACGGAATCGAATTCATGCGGTATTTTCATCATCAGCATGCCGACAGTCTTAAGCTCAGCAGCGCCCTACGTATGAATTCCGCATTCCCGTATATAATGCCTGCTATTTCACTGCCGAGTACTCCGACCATCGAAGTGATGGATGCGGGTATCAGGGATAACTATGGCGTATTGAATTCAGTCCAGTTTCTACACACCTTTCGTGACTGGATCGCCGAAAACACTTCCGGAGTTGTATTCCTGCAAATAAGGGACACGTACAAACACTCCAAAATTGAAGACAACAGTATCCGTTCGTTTGTAGAAAAGATACTTACGCCTATGCGTAATGTTTCCGGGAATTTCCTCATCATGCAGGACTACAACTTTGACCGTCAGCTGCAGTATGCAAAAAGCTGGCTGAATGTACCGCTGGACGTTGTCACATTTCAGATTCCGGAGTCGGACGACCGCATTTCACTTAGCTGGCACCTAACCGAGACAGAGAAGAAATTCCTTAAAAACGCAGCACTCAACCCGGAGAACCGCGCGGCATTGCAGCGTTTGAAAGAGATTCTACCTACAGCAATCACCAAGCCGCAAGCTTCAACAAGGCCTCCTCAAACCGGCGCTTCGGCAGAAAATTCCATTCAAGAGCGGTAGACATCGGCACCGCAGTGTCGAGAGCACCGATACGTACAGGAGGAGCATCCAATTGGCGGAAGCAATTCTCGGCTATACGGGCCGTTATCTCGCCACCGATTCCGCCGGTCAGCGTATCTTCGTGCATCACGATCACTTTCCCTGTTTTCATCACCGACTCCATCACAGCGGATTCGTCCCAGGGCAGCAGCGTGCGCAAATCGATAAGGTCCGCAGATATTTCCGGATGTTTATCCAATATCTCCAGTGCCCAGTGAACACCAAGTCCGTAGGTGATAATGCTGAGGTCGCTTCCTTCACGTACAGTGCGCGCCTTTCCGATTTCAACGGTATAGAAATCATCGGGCACCTCCCCGCTTATGCTGCGGTAGAGGGCTTTGTGCTCAAAGTACATCACCGGATTCGGATCCTCTATTGATGCAGTCAACAGACCCTTGGCGTCGTCCGGAAAAGCAGGATATACGATTTTCAATCCAGGCACATGGAAGAACCAGGCTTCCGTCGACTGAGAATGGAAAGGGCCGGCACCGACGCCCCCGCCGGTAGGCATTCGCACCACCACATCGGCATGCTGCCCCCAGCGGTAATGCACCTTGGCGAGGTTATTGACTATCTGATTGAAGCCACACGTCACAAAATCGGCGAACTGCATTTCCACAATCGACTCACAGCCGTTGATACTCAGCCCGAGACCTCCACCGACAATCGCCGATTCACACAGCGGAGTATTACGTACCCGCATTTTGCCGAACTGATCCACAAAGCCCTGTGTCGCTTTGAAGGCACCACCATACTCTGCAATATCCTGACCCATGATGACCAACTGAGGATGACGCTCCATCGATTGCTTCATACCGTCTGAAATGGCATCGAGAAAGCGTTTCTCTGATTTCTGTTGTGTGCGCGGTTGTACCGCCTGCGCAGGCCCCCGCGCATACATGTCTTTCAGTTCACGTTCATCATCCGGTTCTATTTCCTTTTCGGCAAAGGAGATCTCCAGTCCGCGCTCTATATCCTCTTTTATACCGGTGCGTACCAGTTGAATAAAATCAGCATCGATGACCTTTTCATTGAGCAGATAATCCTCATAGGTCTTGATCGGATCCTTACGCCCCCATATATCGAAAAGTTCCTGAGGCACATATTTGGTACCGGAAGCTTCTTCGTGACCGCGCATACGGAAGGTGATGCATTCAAGGATGACCGGGCGCGGTTGTTCACGCATCGACGCTGATAGCCGTTGCACCGTTGAATACACCTCTAGGATGTTGTTACCGTCCACCTGTACGCCTTCAATACCGTATCCGATCGCCTTATCGATAAACTGTTTGCATCGGAACTGCTCACTGCTGGGAGTACTCAGTCCGTAACCGTTGTTCTCGATGATGAAAATGACCGGCAGATTCCAGACTGCGGCCACGTTGATGCTCTCGTGGAAATCTCCCTCAGAGGTAGCTCCGTCGCCGGTGAAAACAACGGTGACCTTTGCTTCCTTTTTGAGTAAATGTCCCAATGCTACGCCATCGGCCACACCCATCTGGGGCCCCAGGTGGGATATCATGCCGACAATGCGGTACTCCTGCGTCCCCATGTGAAAGGAACGATCACGGCCCTTGGTGAATCCGCCCGGCCTTCCGGTGAATTGAGAGAAAAGCCGATGCAGGGGAATACCGCGGACGGTGAAAACGCCAAGATTACGGTGCATGGGCAACATGTATTCATCGCGCTGTATGCCCATGGCTGAGCCCACAGAGATCGCTTCCTGACCGATGCCGCTGAACCATTTGGCCAGCTTACCCTGACGCAGCAAAACCAGCATTTTCTCCTCGATCATCCGTGGCTTCAACAGCGCTTTGTACAGATCGATCAACGTCTCATCGGTCAGCCCTTCACGGTGGAATACTACAGGAGTATCGGCGGTTATCATAGCAGGAATTTGCCGCAAAGGTAGAGCATTTGCCGCTCAAACCTGTAACTTTACGGCATGCAACAATGGATACTCTACGGAATAGTGGCCGCCGCACTTTGGTACACCGTTCAACGGCTTTTCAAGGGTAGCTCCGGCAATGACGGAGGCTGCAGCGGTTGCTCATAAAAAAATCCGCCGGGCCTGATTTCCCGACGGATTCCTGATTCAATTTCAAACATCACGGCGTCTCAACGCTTCTTGCGGACCACCTTGGCAGACTTACTCTTCCCTTTTGCTACGGGCTTCGTCTTCTTGGCGACTGCAGCAGAGGTATTGCTACGGCTTTTTACCGGAGTGATGGCCAGCTGAAGAACATCCTGCATGTTTTCCACATAATGAAAAGTAAGGTCTTTGATGTAATCGCGCTTGATCTCCAGAATGTCTTTTTCGTTGTCTTTACACAGGATGATTTCGCGGATCCCTGATCGCTTGGCGGCGAGAATTTTTTCCTTGATGCCCCCCACCGGAAGCACCTTGCCACGCAGAGTGATTTCTCCCGTCATAGCGAGCTTGTTCTTCACCCTGCGTTGCGTGAATGCCGAAGCAAGCGATGTCAGCATAGAGATGCCCGCGGATGGACCATCTTTCGGCGTGGCACCTTCGGGAACGTGGATGTGCACATTCCACTGATCGAATACAGCAGGATCGATACCAAGTTCCGCAGCATGCGACTTGAGGAAGGCAAGGGCGATCATAGCGGACTCCTTCATCACATCACCAAGATTACCGGTGAGGGTGAGCTTGCCGTTGCCCTTGCTCAGTGAAGTCTCGATGAACAGGATGCTGCCTCCGTTCTGGTTCCATGCAAGTCCCGTCACCACGCCAGGTGTTTCGTTCGCAAGGAGCTTATCCGGTAAAAACCTAGGGGCTCCCAGCGCTTTGCGTACATACGACTCCGTTACCTTCGATGGGGCGTTTTCCTCCATGGCGACCATTTTCGCGATGGAGCGGACGACCGATGCGATGCATTTCTCCAGTGTGCGCACGCCGCTTTCCCAGGTGTACTGTTCGATGATCATGCGCAACATGGCCTGCGGAAATGCGAGCTGCCCCGGCTTCAATCCGTGTGCTTCGAGCTGCTTATCGACCAGGTGCTTCTGCGCAATATGGATTTTCTCTTCCATGGTGTAGCCACTGATATCGATGATCTCGAGTCGGTCGCGCAGGGCAGGCTGAATGGTGCTCAGCGAGTTTGCCGTAGCAATGAAGAGGACTTTACTCAAATCGTACTCGATCTCCACGTAATTATCGTAGAAAGAGGTGTTCTGTTCCGGATCCAGCACTTCGAGCAAGGCAGAAGAAGGATCACCATGAAAATCATTGGTCAACTTATCGATCTCATCCAGGATGAATACCGGATTGCCGGATTTCGCCTTTTTAAGGTTCTGGATGATTCGACCGGGCATCGCGCCGATGTATGTTTTGCGGTGACCGCGGATCTCTGCTTCGTCGCGCAGTCCACCCAGCGACATACGGACATACTTACGGCCCAGGGCCTCTGCGATGGAACGCCCCAGCGATGTCTTACCCACGCCGGGAGGTCCAACCAGGCACATGATGGGCGAACGCATATCCTTCTTCAGCTTGATGACCGCGAGGTATTCCAGGATGCGGTTCTTGACTTTTTCCAGTCCGAAATGATCACGGTTCAGTATTTTTTCCGCCCGCTTGAGGTCGTAATTATCGTCGGTGAATTCTTCCCAGGGAAGCTCCAGTAAAAGATCAAGGTAATTCATCGTGACGGAGTATTCCGCCGCCGCAGGATTGATACGGTTAAGTCTATCGATTTCCTTGTTGAACACCTCCTCCACTGCCTTGGACCATTTTTTCTGGCGGGCCCGCTCACGCATTTCACTTATTTCCTTATCGGGTGTATTACCTCCCAGCTCTTCCTGAATGGTCTTGAGCTGCTGGTTCAGAAAGTACTCCCGCTGCTGCTTGTCGAGGTCTACTTTCACCTTGCTCTGGATCTGATTTTTCAGCTCCAGCATCTGCAGCTCTTTGGTGAGGTGCTCCAGAACGCGGGTGGCGCGCTCCTTCAGATCATTCATCTCCAACAGCTGCTGTTTCTTCTCCACATCTGCGTTCATGTTGGAGGAGATGAAATTGATGAGGAAGGATGGACTCTCGATGTTGCGAATAGCGAAGCTCGCCTCGGTGGGGATATTCGGAGACTGCTGAATGATTTGCATCGAAATATCCTTCAGCGAATCCACAATCGCATTGAACTCCTGGTCACGGGTCTCCGTACTCGTATCGGAAAAGGCAGTGATCTGCGCTTTCAGGTATGGTTCCTCTTGAACTATTTCCGCTATCTGGAATCGCCTTTTACCCTGGATGATTACCGTGGTGTTTCCGTCTGGCATACGCAGCATGCGCAAGATCTGTGCAATGGTGCCGATGCTGTTCAGGTCGTTGAACTTGGGATCCTCCACACTCACATCCTTCTGGGATACCACGCCTATGATCCTGTCCTTGGCATAGGCATCCTTGATCAGCTTGATGGACTTATCGCGGCCAACGGTAATGGGAATCACCACGCCGGGAAAAAGCACGGTATTTCGCAGAGGCAGTACCGAAACGAGTTCCGGCAGCTGCTCATTGTTCATCTGTTCCTCGTCCTCGTTGGTAAGAAGAGGTATCAATTCAGGTTCATCGTCGCTAATGGCCAACTGACCAATCGGCAGGTCGTTATTATCGAAATTGGAGTTCATTGGAATGTTTTATGTCAGATTGTCAGCCGCCAAAGTTAAATTCAGAGGGGAAGCTGCTATGTCAAGTGTTGTGCCAAAGACAGTATCCGATTGACTTCCATCAATCGTCCGCCTTAGGATGAAGTTGCTGAAGATACAGGTGAGAAAGCATGTCCTTCTCTTCAGGGGAAATCACCAGGTTTCTGCGGGCCATCACCCTGGCAGCGAGATCGAGGGCTTTGTCGAGCAGGAAAACAGTCTCACCGTCGCCACTCCCCCAGCTGAAGGAAGGAACATATTTGTCAGGGAATCCGGATCCGAAAATATTGGCAAAAACACCCACCACAGTTCCCGTATTGAACATGGTATTGATGCTGCATTTGCTGTGGTCACCCATGAACAGGCCGCAAAACTGAAGCCCAGTTCCGATGTATTTTCCCTCCGCAATACTCCAAACCTTGACCTCCGAATAGTTGTTTTTCAGGTTGGAATTATTGGTATCGGCTCCCAGATTACACCATTCACCGATTACGCTGTTACCCAAAAAGCCGTCGTGGGCCTTGTTGCTGTTGCCGAAAATCACGGAATTGCTGATCTCACCTCCGGCCTTCGAACCCGGACCAAGAGTAGTAGCACCGTACACTTTTGCCCCCATTTTCAGGACCGATTGTTCACCCATGGCCAACGGACCACGTACCATGCAGCCCTCCATGATTTCCGCACTCCTGCCGATATACACTGGGCCCGTGGAGGCGTTGATGATGGAACACTCCACACGGGCACCTTCTTCCAAGAAAATCTGCTCTGCCCCTATACACTTGTTGGTTGGAGACAATGGAGCGGAAGTCCTTCCGGACGTGAGCAAAGTGAAATCGAAACGGGTCATGGCATCGTTACGGGAGAATATATCCCATACGTGGTCGATGAACATAGGCATTCCCTCGTACCTGACTGTATCCAACAGCGGGAAGGGATGAATGCACTCCACACCCACGAACAGGTCGGTATGTACATGTGCCGCCAGCAGGTGTTGCTGATACACCAGCTGTTGACCGGGCTTCAGGTTACGGATGCAATCCAGAAGCGTTGCATCGGGCAGCAATCGCCCGTTCACCACCAACACTTCAGCATCCCCTTTAATGGGAAACAACTTTGAAAGG
>CAZPCA010000053.1:0-7009 GCA_964584995.1 uncultured Bifidobacterium sp. | reverse complement strand
GTACTGGTGATAGTCCCTGAAGACGATTTGTCTGCCCCCAACAAATGCTCCCAGCGTTCCCTGTTGGTCAATATTCCACAGCGGATATCGGCACATGCACGGGTATATACGAAAGGAAGCAATCGGGATCGGAAGGAATCGTCGGCTAAGATCAACTGCATATTCGGCGCTTTCAGCAGGTGAAATTAATTCATTCACCGCAAAGCTCACCTGCCATCTGAAATCTTTTATGATATTCGCAACTTCATATGCTACTGTTCCGCATACTCCTTGTTTTAATCATTAGCATCCCACCTGTCGCCCTGCATGGAGCGCAACAGTATTTTTCCTGGACGACGCAAATACTGCATGCATACGAATCGTCGGTAGCCCTGGACTTCGAAAAGGCCAGTACACTTTGCACTAAGGAAAAAAGTGACAATCCGCTCAACTTATTGCCCATCTATATTGAAAGCCATATAGACTTTTACAAGACATTTCTGGAAGACACACCCGAGAACATTGCCGGAATAAAAAAGAGAAACGCAGCACGGATCCAGCTACTCGACAAGTTCAAAGGAAATTCGCCCTATACAAGATTTTGTAAAGGAGAAATGTACCTGCAACTGGCCATTTCATCGGCGCGCGAAGAGGCGTTTTTCACAGCCGCATATGATATTCGAAAAGCCTACAAACTATTGGAAGAAAACCAACGGCTGTTTCCGGATTTCAAAGCCAACCTACGCGGACTTGGACTAATCCATACAGCAGTCGGCACCATACCTAAAAACTACCAGTGGATTGTAAACATGATGGGGCTGGATGGCAGCATCCAGGAGGGCCTGTCCGAATTAAAATCCCACTATACAGCTACGCTGAAAAACCCTGAATTCAAAATAATGAGGGACGAGGCCATTGTAATTCTCACCTTCATGGAACTCAATTTCGGCAAGTCAAGGGATTTCAATACAATAAGAAAAAGATACACTGCAATTGCAGGCTTACAAGAGAAACCGGTTTTACTTTTTTCCAAGAGCACACTACATTTCGCGGCTGCAGAAAACGATAGTGTTATCCATCTTCTCTCCAAACGTGAAAGGAACCTCCGTGGTCAACCCCTGCACTATCTTGATTTCATGGAAGCCAACGCCAGGCTTTACAATTTAGATCTTTCAGCTGAAAAAAACTATTTGTACTTCCTGCAGCATTATAAAGGCCAACTGTATGTCAAAACAGCGCTGAGGCGCATTGCCTGGATTCATCTGCTAAAAAACGACTTGAAGGGCTATAAGCACTACATAAGCCGTTGCACATCATCCGGGAAAGACGATCTTAGTGAAGAGGACAAAGCCGCGATAAGGGAATCCGAACAGGCTGAGCCGCCAAATGTAATCTTGGTGCGGGCGGGACTCCTTTTTGACGGAGGTTATTACCAGCGTGCACTCGCCGAACTCACTGGTAAGAAACCAGAACTGTTCCCAGGCATCAAAAACCAGCTTGAATTCACCTACCGCCTCGCCCGTATTTTCGAGAAAACAGAAAAATACGATAAGGCGCTGTCGTTGTACGAAAGCACTTACAAGAACGGGCTTCGGCAACCGTATTACTTCGCGGCGAATTCAGCACTTTTGATCGGACAGCATTACGAAGACATTAAGAACAAAGACAAGGCCGTAGAATGGTACAATAAAACACTGGAAATACGCAATCACGAATACCAGAACAGCATTGACCAAAAAGCCAAAGCAGGAATCAACCGATTGTCACCCTGAAAACAACGTACCATACATGGATTTCATCTCCGAAGACATACTCCTGTACTGTGAAAAACACTCCGCTCCTGAATCCGAACTCTTACAAAAGCTCAGCCGGGATACTGCCGCCAAAATACTCAATCCCCGCATGCTCAGCGGCCATCTGCAAGGACGGCTTTTGGCTTTCATCAGCAGGATACTTCGGCCTTCATGCATCCTTGAAATAGGCACTTACACAGGCTACTCCACCTTATGTCTTTGCGAAGGCCTTCTGCCAGAAGGGAAAATCATCACCATTGACATCAACGATGAACTCGAGGTATTTTCCTCCGGTTTTTTCAAACAGTCTCCTTACTTCCAGCAGATCACATCGCTTACTGGTGATGCCAAGGCGCTTATACCCGAAATTCAGGGCAACTTCGACCTCGTTTTCATTGATGCAGATAAATCCGATTACTGCTCCTACTACGACTTGGTCATTGGCAAAGTGCGCTCCGGAGGCATATTACTCGCAGACAATGTCCTCTGGAGTGGCCATGTACTGCAGGCGGAAAGCCGACGCGATGTGGAAACCCAGGAGCTGATACGATTCAATGAAATGGTGGCTGCCGACACACGTGTGGAAGTCCTTATGCTTCCCTTCAGAGACGGCATTAGCATCATCCAGAAAAAATAACCATAAGCTTAAACCATGCCGGACATTGGGCGTCTGAAACTAAAATCCATCTCCTACCATGAAAAAAGTAATCTTCCTGCTCCTTGCCTGTTTCGTAATCCATACAGGAGTGCATGCACAACAAAAAAAAGCCAAACAACCCAGCCCTGAAGTGAGAGCCGAACGTCGCACGGAGTACCTCAAATCAAAGCTATTGCTCAGCGATGAGCAGAACAGCAAGGTGTATGACCTTATGCTGCAAAACGAAAAGACCAGGAGTGCCGACCAAGCTAAAACCAGGGAGCAACGCGCCGCTTTCGACAAACAATTGAAATCGATCCTAAATCCTGAGCAGCAAGAGAAGTACGAGGCCATGAAGGAAGACCGTAAAGAAAAAGTGAAAGCCAACATGGAAAAGGACCGCACCATCAATAAAACGGAGCAGGAAAAATCATCGAATGACCTTAAGAAAGACTAAAAAAAATAGCCATCTAAAGAGCAGTACTCCGGTACTGCTCTTTTAACTTTAGGACATACCCAGCGGTAAAACGTTTGGACCGGAGAAAGGAAATCACTCTCCCTTTTGCCATTTATCGCAACGGTCCTGCCACTTCCTGCGGAACCTCTCCTGCTCCTCCGGCGACATCGATTTCATTTTGGACTGCATATAACCTGTCCAGGTCGAATTCCAGCGGTTTCTAAAGAAACTGCCGGTACCTCCAGTCAACAATCGACCCAGAAACAATAGTCCCAACGCCTGCAGGAAATCAATGGCAGGAAGATCCAGCAAGTCGGGCAACAACCAGTTCCATAGCACCATTACTGCAGCAGCCACCAACAGGACAAGTGCTGTATAGTACAGCAAAAACCGAAAAATCATCATTCCTTGCATCGTTGAAGCCGCTCTTATTTTTGATTGGTTCCGGCACGTAAAAATAGTCTATTGACCGAACAGCTCTTGATATAAGGCCGACATCCTCTTCCGAATGTATTTGACCGCATAGTGCTTTCGGGACAAAAGGGTATTCATGGCCACACCGGTAGCCTGGCTGATCTCTTTGAAACTTTGCTGCTCCAGTTCATGACGGATAAATACATCGCGCTGTTCGGACGGGAGTTCTGAAAGCACCTTCATGAGTGTTTCCCGTATCAGATCATTGTCTTTCTTCATAAAACCGGCATCCTCTCCCGCACCCAAAAGTTCCTCTATGAAAGAGGGCTGATCGGAAAAGTCGTCTCTATGTACCTGCAGATCATCGTACAGCAAAGGCTTGTGTTTTCTGTAGCGGTCTGTAATTTTATTGCGGGCCACCCTGAACAACCAGCCGGCCATTTGTTCTACAGGCTGCAGGATGCGGTAGGAAGTGGTGAGTTCTGTAAACACGTCCTGAAGGATGTCCTCCGCATCAGCTGTTTCCCTGACCCTGGCACGGATGAAATCAAATAAGCGTCGCCTATATAAGGCTACCGCTTTGGTAATGGCATCGTCTTGCTGCGGCAAGGGTAAGGAAGTACTATTGGACATGGGATGTTTTGGTGAAAGCTCTTTCAACATATTGTATGCCATCCCAAAAGGCCTGACGAATTGACGCTTTTCCAAACGGAGGGCAATATTTACTTACCTTTGCGACGGATTTTACCATTCAAATTCCGCTTCAGTTCCGAAAAAATATGGCGCAAGTTGAACTCAAAATGCCCAAAATGGGCGAAAGCGTACACGAAGCTACCATCATCCGTTGGTTGAAAAACGAAGGCGACCGTGTGGAAGCCGACGAGACTGTTCTTGAAATCGCCACCGACAAGGTCGATTCGGAGGTCCCCTCTACTGCTGCCGGCATTCTGACCAAGCGACTCTTCAACGAAGGCGATGTCGTACAGGTTGGTACCGCTATAGCGATCATCTCTTCAGGAGATGGAGCACCTGCTGAAAAACCGGTTGCTACTCCTGCTGCAGCACCTGCAAGCAGCACCTCCCCGTCTACTCCCGTAACACCCATCCCCCATGTACCGGCAGCCACGGCTCCGTCCGTTGGTCCTTCACCGGTTTCACAAAACGGCAACCGCTTCTATTCTCCGCTGGTGCGCACCATCGCACAGACGGAGGGGATTTCTTCATCCGAACTGGACTCTATTCCAGGCACGGGCGCAGAAGGCCGGGTTACCAAAAAAGATATTCTGGCTTTTGTTGAGCTGAAAAAGAACGGGAACGCACCTATTACCGCCCCTTCGCCTGCCAACCTGTCAGCACCGGCGCCGGTCATGAGTACGCCGCAGCCGGTCAGCAGTCCATCGGCCGCGCCAGTAAGTTCCGTTTCAGGGGATGTTGAAATCATCGAGATGGACCGCATGCGCAAGCTCATCGCCGACCACATGGTCATGAGCAAGCAGACATCACCACACGTGACCTCCTACGTAGAAGCAGACGTCACCAACCTGGTACTCTGGAGAGAGCGGGTAAAGAAGGAATTCGAAAAGCGGGAGGGCGAAAAAATCACTTTCACCCCGGTCTTCATTGAAGCGATTGTACGGGCAATCAAGGATTTCCCACTCATCAACGTAAGTGTCGAAGGCACCAAGATCATCGTCAAAAAGAATATCAATATCGGCATGGCCACGGCCCTGCCCAGCGGCAACCTGATTGTTCCAGTCATCAAAAACGCCGACAGATTGAATCTCATTGGCATTACCAAGTCTGTCAATGACCTGGCCAACAGAGCCCGTGTGAATAAGCTTCAACCTGATGAAATCCAGGGGGGCACCTTTACCCTGACCAATGTGGGGAGCTTCGGGAATGTGATGGGCACACCCATCATCAACCAGCCTCAGGTAGCCATCATGGCTGTGGGAGCCATCCGTAAAAAACCGGCTGTCATTGAAACCCCGATGGGGGATGCCATCGCTATCCGGCACATGATGTTCCTGAGTATGAGCTATGACCACCGGGTGGTTGATGGTAGCCTGGGTGGCAGATTCATCCGAAAAGTGGCGGATTATCTGGAAGCATTTGATCCTGCCCGCGAAATCTGAGAAAAAATGGATGAATAGGCTTGCCTATTCCAAATAATGCACTACTTTTGCGCTCCGTTTCGCAAGAAACATCCCCTATGGCCCGTTCGTCTAGGGGTCTAGGACATCTCCCTTTCACGGAGGAAACACGGGTTCGATTCCCGTACGGGCTACAAATTCAGTATATTTGCGTATTATTCATTCTTACTAATTCCGAATACCCATGGCAAATCACAAATCGGCCGAAAAACGAATCAGGTCCAACGATGCAAAGCGTGTTAGAAACCGTTATCAGGCCAAAACCACCCGTAACCTGCTGAAGGAACTTCGCACTACGAAGGATAAAAGCAAGGCTACCGCCATGTTGCCTGAAGTAAGCGCCATGCTGGATCGTTTGGCCAAGAAAAATGTGATCCATAAGAACAAGGCCGCCAACCTGAAGTCAAGCATCCAGAAGCTTGTCAATGGCATGAAATAAGTGCACCGAACAACTTAAACGTTAATAAACGCCTCTCCAAACCGGAGGGGCGTTTTTTGTTGCTTATTTCGCAGCCGCCCTTTTGAGGGCCTGCTGCATGTCCGAAACATCTATTAAAAACTGGTCACCCGCTGAGCGGCCCCGTGAAAAGCTCTTACAGGCCGGAGCATCCGTGCTGAGCGAAGCGGAATTGATTGCCCTACTCATCCGTAACGGGAACCGTGAAAAATCAGCTGTTGAGCTGGCACGCTGCCTCCTCAAAGACTTCAACCACGACTTACAAGAGCTCGCCAGGGCTGATTTCAGCAGTATCTCCCGCCAAAAAGGGATCGGTCAGGTAAAGGCCATTTCCCTACTTGCTGCCATGGAGCTGGGCCGGAGAATCCGGCTTTCCACCGCCCGTAAAATGCCGAAAGTAGGCGGAAGCAAGGATGCCGTTCAACTGCTACAGCCCGTACTCAGCGACCTGGACCATGAGGAGTTCTGGGTTATGCTCCTCAACAGGGCCAATGCACTCATCGACATGAAACCTATCAGCAAGGGAGGCATCAGCGGAACCGTGGCTGACCCCAAGCTCATCTTCCGGGAGGCATTGCAAGGCAAAGCCTCCGGCATCATTGTCTCCCACAACCATCCGAGCCAAAACCCCATGCCCAGCGAAAGCGATATACAACTCACGCGTAAACTACGCGAAGGCGGACGTTTGCTGGACATTGCAGTATTGGACCATATCATCATTGCTGGGACTAGTTTTTATAGTTTTGCAGACGAAGGAATCCTGTAAGAAAGGGACCTTCACTGCCTACGCCATGACTCCGACCCTGCTGGTCTTTACTCCCCGCAAATCTCCCCGGTTGAAATACATTTTCGATTTGCTCATCCACGAATTGCTGGGAATAGAATATGCCTTTTGTGACGATAGCGCAAATTTCAAGGCCTTTCAGGGGGCCAAGATCAGTTATGCAGATCACCCTGTTGCTGACGAACCCTTCTTCTTTGCGAGCAGGATCCTCTTCGAAAAAGGCATCGAGGATCAGCAAATCAATGTGTTTGAATGGAAGGGCCTGCCCGTCTTTTTCGGCACCCATCCAAAATACCTGATGCCCTTCGACGTTTTTGCTGCCAGCTTCTACCTGG
>CAZPCA010000052.1:0-16985 GCA_964584995.1 uncultured Bifidobacterium sp. | reverse complement strand
CGGCAGTTTTCATGATGGTCATGAAGATTTTTGTAGCCGGCACAATCACATCCGCCCTGTCAGGATTCAGTCCCAGAATGGTGATCCTATCCTCCACAGAAAACTCCTTCAGAAAATAATAGGTCTCCTGTAGCTTGGTGAAAAGAAGCGGTTTGTTTTCCTTCTTATCCGCCATTTTGAAAAGCTTATTGATGTTACCGCCTGAACCGATGGCCGTGAGGGGATGGTGGCCTGCGGTCTTTTCACGTATCCATGTCTTGAGTCCGGACCAGGTCTCTTTTGACACCTGATCGTGTAACAAGCGGATGGTTCCGATATTGAAGGACTGAGAAGCCGCAATACGGCCTTCGGTGAACAAGGTCAGTTCAGTACTGCCTCCACCTACATCAATATACAGATAGGACTGCCGGTGGTCCAGGTGTTCAGCGATATGATTCGAATAGATGATCTGCGCTTCCAGTTTACCGTCGATCACTTCCACATCGATGCCGCTTTCGCGCCGGATATATTTCAGCACCTCGGATTTATTGGTGGCTTCCCGCATAGCAGCAGTAGCGCAGGCGCGGTAATCCAGGGCACCGAACACTTCCATGAGTAGTTTGAATGCCTTCATGGTCTGTGCCAGGGCGATTTTTTTCTCACCGGAAATCACGCCGAAACGAAAAACGTCTTCCCCCAAACGTATGGGCATTCGTATCAACTCCGCTTTTTTGAAAACGGGTTCAGGGCCGCCCTCATATACGTTGCAAAGCAGAAGTCGAACGGCATTGGACCCTATGTCTATGGCAGCAAATCGCACGGCGCTAATTTATGAAGAGTAAAACTGACAGAACAAGACACCGCAAACAGGATTAGGCCTTTAATTTGGAAAGGTATTGATAAATGGCATCCTGGCACCTCAATTTCGTTTTCGAACGGGTAATACGGTACTTGTTATCCTGTTGGACATTGATCACACGCGCTTTGGTATTGTCCTGCCATTGCAGTTCAAGCGTGGTCCGCAGCTGCTCCTGTATATCCCTATCATAAATCGGCACACCCACCTCCGAACGGAAGTCGATGTTACGCGGCATCCAGTCAAAAGAAGAAATAAAATAGCGCGGATCACCTTCATGGGCGAACACGAAAACCCTGGCGTGTTCGAGGTATTTATCCACGATGCTGATGACTTCTATATTGTCGCTTACCCCTTCCACGCCCGGCACCAAAGAACATATGCCACGGATGATCATCCTGATTTTGACGCCTGCGGCGCTGGCCTCGTACAACTTTCGGATCATTTCCGGGTCGGTCAGGCTGTTCATCTTCAAGATCATCCACGCTTCTTTACCTGCCTGCACAGCATCAATTTCGCGCTGTATGAAACCCAGAAATTTCTTGCGCGTGAAGAAGGGTGAAACGATGAGGTGTTTATAATTACCGGTTTTGTAATTATCGTGGTAAAACTGGAAAACGCGGGCAACCTCTTCGGTGATTCTTTTGTCGGCCGTCAGCAAGCTATGGTCGGCATACAGCCGCGATGTGTCTTCATTGAAATTACCTGTACCGATGTGTGCGTATAGCACATCCTTTCCCGATTCCAATCGCCGTATGAGAAAAAGTTTGCTGTGCATTTTCAGCCCGGGTACCCCGTAAATGATCCTCGCCCCTTCCTCGTTAAGACGGTTTGCCCAGCGGATATTGTTCTCCTCGTCGAACCTTGCCTGCAGTTCCACAACAGCCGTGACCTGCTTTCCGTTCCGTATAGCATTGATCAGTGCATTCACAATATGTGAATTCCGCGAAAGCCTGTACAAGGTAATTTCGATGCTCTTGACCTTCGGATCGATGGATGCTTCCCGCAGCATATCGATGATGTGGTGGTAACTCTGGTATGGAAAAGAGAGCAGGATATCTTTTTGCTTCACCACCTTCAGTACGCTGTTGCGTGGTTTGAGCGCGGGATGTGCAAGCGGTACTGGCGTCTTATACCTGAGCTCTGTTTTGTTGAGCGACGGAAATTTCATGAAGTCCACAAAATTGTGGTAACGCCCGGCCGGTATAGGCTGGTCTTCCTTGCCGAAACTGATACGCCGCATCAGGTAATTGACACCATGTTCCGGCATTTCCTCGTCGTATATCAAGCGAGTGGGCTGTCCTTTACTTCTACGCTTCAGACCTTCTGCCACTTTCTTGACCAGGCTTTTGGTCACGTCGTGCTCGATGTCCAATTCGGCATCGCGGGTCAGTTTAATGGTATAGGCAGAGATGCTTTCGTAATCGAAATTGAAGAACAAATCATCGAGGCAGTAGCGTATCACATCGTCCAGCAGAATCACATATTTGTTCTCTTTCGGCAACACCAAAAAACGTGCAATCGCATCGCTGGGGATCTCCACCAATGCATACCGTGGTTTCTGGTCTATTCGCTGCATCAGCACCATGAGGTAGATGCTTCTATCGCGTAGATAAGGGAACTGCTTGACATTGTCCAGCAGGACAGGAACCAGCATCGGCAGCACCTGGTCGCGGAAATACTGGCGTACGAAGACGCCCTGCTCTGCCGTCAGCTGTTTCTCGTTCAGGATGAAGATGCCCTGCAGGGCAAGTTCCCGAAGGAGGTTGTCGTAACTATGATCAAAATGCTCTTGTTGACGGATGATGATGCGCTGTATCCTTTCCAATAGGCGGACAGGATCTTCCCCCAACAATTGCTCGCCCTTCTTGCCCATGCGGATCAGGCGTTTGATGGTGGCCACGCGTACACGGAAAAATTCATCGCGGTTGCTGGAAACAATGCCGAGAAACTTCAGTCGCTCCAACAAAGGAACAGAAGGATCGTTGGCTTCCTGCAATACCCGGTCATTGAACGCCAACCAGCTAATATCGCGGTTGACGATAGGTACTTTCTGTAGTTTCATAAAAAACTACCTGGAAGATTTCTTGAGTGGGCGGCCAGCCTTGCTTTTTTTAGCAACGACATTAGCTTTTTTTGATGCTGTCGCTTTTCTTTTGGCACCGCCCTTGGACGCGACACGGGGTTTGCCCGCAGCCTTAGTTTCGGACAGCGGTTCTTTTTTCGCCGACTCCGCAACATTCAGCGCTGCAAGGTTTTTGGCAAACTTCTTTGCAATATCCTTGGCAGCCGACTTCACCGCCTTTCCCATGGCCTCCGAAGCTTTCTCGTTGTACTTCTTTAAAAAGTAAGCAATGCTCATGGCAAGCTGGTGTTCCAATTCTTTGCGCGACTTCTTGTCCATCTTAATGTCTTTTGTTTTTGGCACTTGCGAAGGACAAAATTCCGACAATTATGAACGATAATGTATGCCACCGCCGTTCTTAACATAAAATTAATCATTCGTTAATTTTAAAAGGGCTTGTGTCCCGAGAACAAGTCCAGCAAGGTTCCGCTTAGCCTGTCCGCCTGCAGTTGTATCACCGCTACACCCGCCGTTGGGAGATGAGTGCAAACAGGGCCGCACAAATGATTGGTCAGGTCGGTGAGGCCCGGGTTGTGTCCGAATAAAAAAACACAAGATGGCTTTTCGGGTAAGCTGCGCAAGACCTGTAGCAAATTTCCGGTACCGGCATTGTAAATCGCCTGTTCAAGCCGGATCTGTGCGGGCAGGTAGGAAAATCTGCGCGCCATGATCATGGCGGTGGAATAGGCCCTGATGGCGGGACTGCTGACCATCAAATCCGGCACTATCTTTCTGGACAAGCACCATTCAGATGAAACTTCCGCATCGGCATATCCACGCTGGCATAAATGACGCTCAATATCGGCACCGACATATTCATCGTGCAGTGATTTGGCATGCCTCACAAGAACCAGTTTCACCGATGCGTTGTATAAAATTCTATTTTTTCTCTTTCAAGAGCACGAGATAGGTCGGAAAGTGGTCGGAATAGCCCCCCATGTAAATATTGAAATCGTAGGTGCGTTTGGGATAGCCTTTGTAACGGCCGCTGTTTTGCAGCATGAATTCCTTCCGAAAAATGTTGGCCTGGTGCAGAAAAAAGCCTGACTGGTCTTTGGGTAAAAAGGCTTCCGACACGATGATCTGATCGAACAGGTTCCAGGCATCGTTGTAGGCAAGGGTGCCAATGCCTTCCTTGTAGTAATCGACCCAGGGATTGTACAAACCGCCTTTCTTCACTTTCGCCTTGTTGCCACTCGCACCGAGCACCTTTGTCACTGAAGGACTCACAGGGTCATCGTTGAGATCCCCCATGAGCACGATTTTAGCCTCCGGATTATCTTTCACGATGGAATCGATCACATTCCTGGCCACTTGAGCCGCCATCGCCCTGCCCGGAGCAGATGCTTCTTCTCCCCCTCGGCGGGAAGGCCAGTGGTTCACGAAGAAGTGCATGGGTTCTCCGTTGTAAGAACCGTACACGTACAACACATCCCGCGTATAACGAGGCGTACCGTCGTTGTTTTTCAGCGGAACCAGGAGGCTTTGCGAGGAAATGACCTTCAGGTATTTTGGATTATACAGCAGGGCGACATCGATGCCCCTTTCGTCGGGACTGTTATGATGCACAATCTGGTAATTTCTACCCTTTAATTTGGGCTGCGCCGCCAGGTCCCTTAAAACACTCTCATTTTCAATCTCCGCCACTCCGAAAACCGAAAGGCCGTCAGGGCTTAGGTCCGTACCGATCTGGCTCAATACCTCTTCAAGCTTCGAAAGCTTGTCGATATACACGGCTGGAGTATATAAATTGGCCCCGTTGGGCGTAAAATCTTCGTCGTTTACCTCGGGCTGATTAATCGTATCAAACAGATTTTCAAGGTTATAGAAGCCAACGATGCCTACTGAATATTGTTTTTGCTGCGCCTGAGCCTGCAGTCCAGCAAGGGCCAGCAGCAGGGCTATTGCGCGGAAGTATTTCTTGTTTATCATGGATGTACGTGGCGCAAAGCTAACAAAAGACATCCGAGAAATCTTTCGGAATGAAGGGCCCTACGAATTATCCCTGCAATCTGTCGCAAACAGTCGAATACTCTGAAGGGTATTCTTTACTTTTGGCGTCCCCAACCCCCAATACCCTTATGCGTTTACGTCACATCCTGTTGTTGCTTGTGTTGTCATGCCCCTTGTTGACTTTAGCTCAATCGTCTATTGTAAAAGGTATTCTGCTCGACAGCGATACCAGAAGTCCGATCCGGGATGCCAAGATCACCCTGAGCGACCCTAGCCGTTCGTACAGCGGACAATCCGGAGAAAGAGGGGATTTCGAAATTAAAGATGTCCCATTTGGCACCTACAACTTGGAGATTCTTGCTGAGGGGTATGAATTTGCCAAGCAAGAGGTAAAGGTGAAATCAAAGCAATTTGACCTTGCTACACTTATGGGAAATCTCAGCGATGCCGCCCAGAGTACGATGCAGGACAATTTGCCCAGTATTTCACTGAATGAAACCGAAATGCGTGATGCAGGCAGTCAAAGCGTTGCCGGCGTACTGGCTGCAGGGCGAGACCCATTCGCGGCCGCTGCGGCCTTCAACTTCAGTGCCGCCAGGTTTCGTAACCGCGGTTATGATAATGAGAATGTCACTTTAATGAACGGCATTCCCGTAGAAGATCTGACCAATAGCCGTACATTGTTTGGTGCGTGGGCCGGCCTGAACGATGTGACCCGTAGCCGGGAAATGACTTTCGGACTGAATCCATCGAATTATACCTATGGAAGTCTTGATGGTTCTTTCAGCATCGACTCCCGCGCTTCCAGGCAGCGCAAGCAGTTCGCGGTGAGTTATGCAAATTCGAACAGGACCTATAACAACCGACTCATGGCCTCTTACGGCACCGGACTCATGACGGGCGGATGGGCTTTCGCCGCATCTGTTTCACGCAGGTGGGGTGACGAAGCTTATGTTCCGGGTACGTTCACCGATGGCTGGTCCTGGTTTGCATCGCTGGAAAAACGCTTTGGCACGGATCACTCGATTAGCCTAACGCATTTTGGCGCAAATACCATGAATGGCAGAGCCAACCCCTCCGTACAGGAAGCGTATGATCTTACCGGCAGCAACTATTACAATCCCAACTGGGGTTATCAAGACGGCAAAGTCAGGAATGCACGCATTGCACGGCAACAGAATCCACTGACCATTCTTTCCCATGAATGGAAAATCAACAGCAAATCAGAGCTGGAAACTTCTGTAGGTTATCAGTACGGCAGTAATGCCATCAGCGGCTTCGACTGGTTCAATGCACCGGACCCCCGCCCAGACTACTACCGAAACCTGCCCAGTTACATCAGCGATCCTGCCGCGGCCAATATGGTGGCCAATCTTTGGAGAAACGATCCGAGTGTGAGCCAGGTGAACTGGGACAGGATTTACCTCATCAACCAGAACTCCTACGATTCCGTGCTCAATGCCAATGGTATTGACGGGAATACCTTTTATGGTCTGCGCAGCCGTTATATCATTGAAGAGCGTGTGACCGACAACAAACGCTTCACCATCAACAGCACCTACAACCACGTATTGAACGATCATATCCTGCTGAGCGGAGGTTTTATTTACCAGTTCCAGGAGAGCGATAACTACCGCCGGGTAAAAGATCTGCTGGGAGGTGACTTTTATGTCGACCTGAACCAGTGGGCACAACTGGACTTCCCCGATTCCACGGAAGCCATCCAGAACAACCTGGATACTCCAAACAGAATTTTGAAGGAAGGAGACCGTTTCGGATACAGCTACCTGACCACTGTCAAGAAAACCACCGGCTGGGCACAGGCGCAGTTCAAGTACAACAGGATCGATTTCTTTGCAGGAGTACGTTATGACGGCACTGAATTTTTCAGGACCGGCCAGTACAGAAACGGCGTTTTCGCTAGCACCTCCTTCGGAGAATCCGCTAAACAGACATTCAATACCTACGGCGTAAAAGGTGGCTTCACGTACAAGCTCAACGGCCGAAATTACTTTTTCCTGAATGCGGCGAAAGAAACACGTGCACCTTTGTTTGAGAATGTATTTGTTTCTCCACGAACAAGAAACGATGTCATCCCAGACCTCGTCAATGAGAAAATCACATCTTTTGAAGCCGGGTACCTGTTGCGTGCACCGCGTGCCAAAATCCGCACCACCCTGTTCTATACACAGTTTGAAGACGGCTATAACACGCTCAGCTTTTGGCACGAGGACTTCAGGACTTTGGTCAATTACACGCTCAGCAACATGGACCGTCGACATGTAGGAATGGAATTCGGCACCGATGTCAATCTTGGCCAGGGACTCAGCGCCAACATGGCTGCCTCTTTCGGTCAGTATTACTACACCGACCGTATGAACGCAGTCATCACGCAGGACAATAATGCAGAAGTACTCGCGGAAAACGAAACCATTTACAGCAAGAACTTCTATGTAGCCAATGGTCCGCAATCCGCATTCAGCGCCGGACTTTTTTACCGCGCAAAGAAATTCTGGAGTGTGAGTCTTACAGGAAACGTATTTGCCAACAACTATGTGGATTTCAATCCTGCCCGACGCACGGTGGCCGGCGTTGAACTCATCGGTGAGGGTCCGCAGCGTGAGAGCATCATCGATCAGCAAAAAAGCGAAACCCAGTTCACCCTTGACCTCTTCGCCAACAAATCATGGCGCGTGAGCGATCTGGTGAAAGGCTTCCGCAGGAACACGTTCCTGGTGCTCAATCTGGGTATCTCTAACATCCTTAACAACCAGGGAATGATGGTGACCGGCTTCGAACAACTCCGCTTCGATTACACCGATAAAAATCCGAATAAGTTCCCGCCACGTTATTATTACGGCTTCGGAAGAACTTATTTCACTTCCATCATCGTACGCTTCAATTAATCCCATCCGTAAACATACACTCCCATGATAGCTATCAAAAAATTCACTTCACTGTTATTCAGCCTTGGACTGCTCGGCATGATCACCGTCAACCTTTCTTCCTGCAGGGAAGAGGATTTCGATGAACCGCCCATCAATGGCACTGACCCGAATCTCACTGCGAACATCACCATCGACTCGTTAAAGAACCTTTACAGGGACAGTATCATCGATTTCAATAAGATCATCACCATCTCTAACGACTGGATCATTTCCGGGGTGGTAACCGCTGATGATAAATCGGGCAATTTCTACAAGACCGTTGTGATTGAAGATGCCACTGCAGGTATCGCTATCCGACTGGACCAGACGGATTACTATACACAGTATCCGGTGGGGCGCCGTGTCTTCATCAAACTCAAAGGCCTTGTACTGGGCGATTATGCAGAACTTCTGCAACTCGGTGGTTACATCGACAACACAGGTACTACACCTGAAGTAGCTCCCATCCCCCTGGCGTTGGTTGGACAATACATCATTGGCGGGCAATGGGGCCTGAACCCGCAGCCGGCCAAGGTCACCATGCTGGACCTGGCCAACACAGACAAATGGCAAAACCGTTTTGTGGAAATCGACAATGTCGAATTCGCTCCGGTCGATACCGCTCAACCTTTCGCCGATGCCGTACTGCTTCAGTCGGTCAACCGTGACCTGCAGGATTGTAACGGAAGCACCATTCTGGTCAGGACCAGTGGCTATTGTGACTTTGCCAATGTGCTGACGCCAACCGGCAGAGGCACCATCCGTGGCGTATTCTCTGTGTACAACAATGATGCTCAGTTGCTGATGCGGGACAGTAATGATGTGCAGATGGACAGCCTCCGTTGCAACGGAGCCGGCGGTACTCCAGTGCTCATTGATATCGAAGACATCCGCAACATCTACAACGGCACAACCACCACTATCAATGGCAGCTATTACATCCTGGGAGTTGTGACCAGTGACCGTACCACTACTAACATCAACAGCCGGAACCTGTTCATTCAGGACAATACAGGAGCCATCTGTGTTCGTTTTGCCGCCAACCATTCGTTCAATCTTGGCGACTCCCTCTACATCAATGTTTCCGGTCAAAGCCTGGGAGAATTCAGCAATCTGTTACAGATTGGCACCAGTACTCCTAACGTTCCCATTGGAGCAGTGACAATTCTCGCGACCGGCAAATCAGTTACTCCCCGCATTACGACCGTGTCCCAGATTCTGGCCAATATGTCAAGCAATGACTCCTGGGAAAGCTCATTGGTGAAAATCCAAAATGCAAGTATCAGCAGCAGTACCGGAACCACCACCTTTGGAGGTTCTATTCAGATCAACGACGGAACTGGTGTCATCACCTTGTACACGGCTTCCGGAGCATCCTTTGCATCCGCTACATTCCCGACTGGAACTGTCAGCATCACCGGTATTTTGACCGATTTTGGAGGAACCGTTACTCCGCCCAATACCAATGCACAGATACAATTGCGCAGCGCGGCGGATGTGCAATAATACATTCCACTGAAAGTATTGAAAGCCCGTTCACCGACGGGCTTTCTTTTTGGGATATCCACTTATACCTTGCACAGTCCCGTAAGGTATAAGTCTAATTCAGGCCTGCGCACGGGGTATTGATTACTTTTGCGCCTTGCTTTCAAACCCATGGACATTACCCTGCGCTCTGCCCTGCTCTCCGTTTACCATAAAGACGGTCTGGAAGAACTTGCCAAAGGACTTCATCAACTTGGTGTTCAATTGTATGCAACCGGTGGCACCTTCGATTTCATCCGCGATGCCGGCTTGCCGGTCACCCCGGTTGAAGACCTTACCGGATACCCTTCCATTCTGGGTGGCAGGGTAAAAACCTTGCATCCGGCGATTTTCGGGGGCATATTGTCCATTCGGGAAAACGAGGGTCACCAGGCTGAAATGAAACAACACCATCTCCCTTTGATAGATCTCGTGGTGGTTGATCTTTACCCATTTGAAGATACAGTGCGGGCAGGCGGAAGTTCCGATGAGATCATAGAGAAAATAGATATCGGTGGCATCAGTCTGATACGGGCTGCGGCCAAGAACTTCAGGGATGTACTTATCATTCCATCGGTAGCCGATTATGACTTTTTGCGCGAGGTCATCCAAGACCAGAAAGGCAGTACCCGGCTTGAGCAGCGTAAGGAACAGGCCCGGAAAGCATTTGCTGTAAGCAGCCGTTACGATGCGGCCATCGGTCAGTGGTTTTCGGGAAAAGGTCTTTCAGAAAATGGCATTCAATTCCCTGCCAACTGGGAGGAGCGCTCTTTACGCTATGGCGAGAACCCCCACCAGCGAGCCTGTTTTCATGGCAATCTCAACGAAGTTTTCGAACAACTTCATGGCAAGGAGCTCAGCTACAACAACCTGCTGGATGTGGATGCGGCCATGGCCTTGATGGCTGACTTTACTGAACCCTCCGTGGCCATCATCAAGCACAACAATGCCTGCGGCATGGCTTCAGACAGCAGTCTACTGGGAGCCTGGGAGAAGGCCCTTGCCGGAGATCCGGTTTCGGCTTTCGGAGGGATCATAGCCTGCAACCGTACCGTAGATGTATCGGAAGCACAGGCCATGAACCAGCTCTTTTTCGAAGTATTGATTGCCCCCGGCTTCAGCCCGGAAGCACTGGTTATTTTGCAAAGCAAGAAGAATCGCATGTTATTGAAAAGCAATAACTTTAAAGTGGGCGGATCCCATTTCAGGAGCGTATTGAATGGTGTCCTCGAGCAGGAATACGATACGGCCACCGAGGCCGCAAACGGTTTGAAAACGGTAAGCAAATCATCACCCAGTCCGACCGAAACTGAGGACCTGATATTTGCCAATAAGCTCGTGAAACACAGTAAAAGCAATGCCATTGTACTGGTTCGCGGTGCACAATTGCTGGCCAGTGGTGTAGGTCAGACTTCCCGCGTGGACGCCCTGAAGCAGGCCATTGCCAAAGCGCAGCACTTCGGGTTTGACCTGAGGGGTGCGGTCATGGCTTCCGATGCATTCTTTCCCTTCCCCGATTGTGTAGAAATCGCCCATGCAGCGGGAATCAACGCCATTGTTCAACCGGGTGGCTCCGTGAAAGACCAGGACTCCATCGAGAAAGCCGATGCACTCGGTGTGGCAATGGTATTTACCGGCATCCGCCATTTTAAACACTAGAAGGTCTGAAATTCAGTTTTTCTTTACACTTTTGTACAGAGCGTAGATTCGGATCTCAGCAGCCATCTGTTCAGTGACGTTTATTCGACTCGTCCACTCATCATCAACAGCGCCAAACAATTCTTAACACATGGGACTCTTTGATTTCCTCACCCAGGAGATTGCCATAGACCTTGGAACAGCCAATACGCTCATCATCCACAACGACAAAGTGGTGGTGGATGAACCCTCCATCGTTGCCATCGACCGTACCACGGGAAGGGTAATTGCGGTGGGTAAACAGGCCATGATGATGCACGGGAAAACCCACGAGAACATCAAAACGGTTCGTCCGCTGAAAGACGGCGTGATTGCCGACTTTGAAGCTGCCGAGCAAATGATCAAGGGAATGATCCGCATGATCAGTGCCGGCAACAAGCTCTTCACCCCATCGCTACGCATGGTGATTTGTATTCCCTCCGGGATTACGGAAGTAGAGAAGCGCGCGGTTCGTGATTCTGCAGAGAATGCCGGAGCGGAAGAAGTATACCTCATCCACGAGCCGATGGCCGCAGCACTGGGTATCGGAATAGATGTGGAGGAGCCGGTGGGCAATATGATCATTGATATCGGTGGCGGCACCAGTGAAATTGCGGTGATTGCGCTGGGAGGTATCGTATGCGATCAAAGTATCCGTGTGGCAGGTGATGGTTTCACCACCGACATTTGGGATTACATGCGCCGTCAACACAACATACTCATCGGTGAACGGACCGCTGAGCGCATCAAAATCGAAGTGGGATCCGCCCTGCCGGAGCTGGAAAATGCCCCGCCTGACTTCGCCGTACACGGCCGCGACCTCATGACCGGAATTCCGAAAGAGATCACCGTGAGTTATCCGGAGATAGCGCATGCACTGGACAAATCCATCAGCAAGATTGAAGAAGCCATCTTGAAAGCGCTGGAGATCACACCTCCGGAGCTTTCAGCAGACATTTACCGTACCGGCATCTACCTCACCGGTGGAGGCGCTTTGCTGCGCGGACTTGACCGTCGTATTTCCATGAAAACCAAACTACCGGTACACGTTGCCGAAGACCCGCTTAGGGCGGTAGTGCGTGGAACCGGCATTGCACTGAAGAATATACACCGGTATAAATTCTTACAACACTAATGCCCCGGTAATTTTTTGACTGACCGGATCGCAGCAGTAGGACCATGAAGCTTCTCTTCCAGCTCATTTGGCGTCATAATTTCACGTTGTTTTTCATTTTACTCGAAGCAGGGTGCATCTATTTGCTTGTGCGCAACAACCGTTTTCAGCAAGCATCCTTTCTGAACGCCACAAATACTGTTGTCACCACAGCCATGGAAGGCGTCAATTATGTCAGAGAGTATGTTCAATTGCGTGAAAACAACATGGCCCTTGCCAACGAGAATGCACGTCTTCGCAATGAGCTGACATCCGCTGTGTACGACAAGGACTCCACCCTGATTACAGTCAACGACACGAATACACTGCAACAATACCAGTATATCACTGCGAGAGTCATCAACAACGCTGTCCACCATCGCAACAACTTCATCACACTCAACAAGGGAAGCCTTCAGGGAATCAAACCGGAGATGGGGGTAATCGCTCCCAATGGCATTGTGGGCATTGTGAATCACGTATCTGAGCATTACTGTACGGTAATGTCTCTGCTTCACAAAGAAACGAATGTGTCCGCCATGATCAGCAGAAACGGCTTCTACGGTTCTCTTCGGTGGGAAGGTGGCGATCCGCACTACGTGTATCTGCGGGAAATTGATAAAACTGTTCCAGTACTAAAGGGGGACACCGTAGTCACTACCGCTTTTTCAAGCATTTTCCCTTCCGGAGTGATGATCGGGAGGGTGGTCGAAGCCAAGGTGGAGCCCGGCTCTCCGTTCTTTAAGATCAAAGTACAACTGAGTATGAGTTTCAGCAATCTCAGTCATGTATATATCGTAAACAATCTCTTGAAGGAAGAACAACAAGGTCTGGAACAGATCAATAAACCCAAGGAGGACGAACCATGATCCTTGTCATCCTTCGCCATATCCTTCGGTTCTTTGTCCTGATGCTCCTGCAGGTACTCATTCTGAACAATATTCAGCTGGGCTCGTTCATCAACCCCTTCCTCTACGTGCTCTTTCTCCTTGGCCTGCCTATACAGACTCCCCGATTGCTTTTATTGGCTCTTGCATTGTTGACCGGATTAAGTGCAGACATGTTTCAAAACACACCCGGCATGCATGCTGCTGCCTGTCTGCTGATGGTATACATGCGCCCACGCTGGCTGAAGATCATTTCACCACGAGAAGGTTACGAAACCGATGCGGAACCCTCCATCCGAAAATTCGGCTTCACCTGGTTCATCGCCTATGCATCGGTACTGGTGCTGGCCCATCACCTTCTGCTCTTTTACCTCGAAGTATTCCGCTTTAGCGAATTTTTCGACACCTTACTGCGCATTCTTCTTAGCAGTGTGGTAACTTTGCTACTGATCATCCTAGCACAATATATCGGTGGCAAACCCAAAGGTGTACAGTTTCAGCAGTAGGTCCTGGCTCTACAGATCTGCGCTCTGCGCCCCCTACCATCTTTATATTGACTGAGCAGCATGTACAATCCAGGATCCGGCCAGCGTCTCGTCATACTCAGCATATTCACTGCGGTAGTGTTGATTTTCATGATCCGGCTTTTCTATGTGCAGGTACTCAATGAAGACTATGCCGTATCCGCCACCAATAACGTACTGCGCTACATCACGGATTATCCTGCACGGGGAATGATTTACGACCGAAAGGGAAGGATTCTCGCCTACAACCAGGCGGTCTACGACCTGATGGTGATTCCTAAACAGGTGAAGGATCTGGATACTGCGGAATTCTGTCGTTTACTGGACATCAGCAGGGAATCGTTCGAAGAAAAAATGAAAAAGGCACGTTCCTTTTCCAGGATGAAGGCCAGTATTTTTGAAAAACAGATTTCGGCTGAATCTTTCGCCACCTTTCAGGAGAAGCTTTACAAATTCCAGGGCTTCTTTGTACAACCCCGTACACTGCGAAAATACCCGAACAATACAGCAGCTCACGTACTCGGATACATCGGCGAGGTGAACGATGAGTTGATCAAAAAGAATCCTTACTACCGGCAGGGGGATTACATCGGCATCAGCGGTGTGGAGCAGAGCTATGAGCAGGAATTACGGGGCCGCCGGGGTGTCAGGATTGTCATGGTGGATGTTTTCAACCGTGAAAAGGGCAGCTACAAGCAGGGAGTTTACGATACTATCGCCATTGCCGGACAAAACCTGGTGGCCACACTCGATGCTGAATTACAGGCGTACGGAGAGAAACTGCTGCAGAATAAAATCGGGTCGCTGGTAGCGATCGAACCGGGCACCGGAGAAATCCTTGCCATGATTTCCAGTCCTTCGTATGACCCGAATCTGCTGGTGGGACGTGTCCGCTCAAAGAACTATTCGTATTTATTGAAAGACCCCCTGAAACCGCTCTTCAATCGTGCGATGCAGGCCTATTACCCACCCGGCTCCACCTTCAAACTCACCAATGCGCTTGCCGCCCTGCAGGAGGGAATCATCACGCCCTCTACGGTTTTCGGACATTCGTTTGTGGTAGGCAGCAAGAGTGTGAAATGTCACCCACATCCGCCCATCGTACTCGAAGGAGCCATCCAGTACAGTTGCAACCCCTATTTCTGTAACACCTTCCGGGCATTTGTCGACAACAGAAAATATGGCAGCAGCGAGAACGGCTATCGCCTGTGGAGAGAGTACCAGATGAGTTTCGGCATCGGTAAAAAAATCGGTGTCGACATGCCGCACGAACTCAAGGGCCTGATACCCTCCACTGAATTTTACGATAAATACTACGGAAGAGGAAGATGGAAGGCCTCTACGATCTACTCCCTGGGGATCGGACAAGGTGAGCTTGGCATAAATCCACTTCAAATGGCGAATATCCTTTGCATCATCGCCAACAAGGGCTACTACTACACGCCCCATATCATCAAACAAATAGGTGGCAAGCCCAATACCAGCCGCAACCTTGCCGAAAAACACTTCACGAAAATTGAACCCAAGTATTTCGACATCATTCAGGATGGCATGCAGAAAGTTGTTGAGGCAGGAACAGCACGCATCGCACGCTTTGACTCCGTCATCATATGCGGTAAAACGGGAACGGCTCAGAATCCTCACGGGAAAGACCACAGTTTGTTTGTGGCTTTCGCCCCCAGAGAAAACCCGCGTATAGCCATTGCCGTGATGGTGGAGAATGGAGGATACGGTGCCACCTGGGCGGCCCCCATCGCCTCCCTGATGATGGAAAAATACATGCAGGATTCTGTGAAGCGAAAGGAACTGGAGGAACGTATGTTCGACGGGTATTTGCTGCCACTGCCCAATAGGAACCAGGAACTACCCCTGCGGCCACGTCCTGACAGCAGTACAGCTTCCCGGACGACCGTGAAGCGAGCGGTCGCCATCGTTCAGGATCCATCAAGAAAATCCCGATAATACAGCAGACGTGCGTCAACAAAAGAGCATATTCGAGAACATTGACTGGGCGCTGATCGCTCTATACCTCGTTTTTGTGCTGATGGGCTGGATCAACATCTATGCGGCTGTCTACAACGAAGAGCACCGCAACATGTTCGACCTTTCTCAGAATTACGGAAGGCAAATGCTATGGATCGGCACCTCGCTGCTGATCGGCATGGCCATCCTGGTCATCGATGGTAAATTTTACGCAGCCTTCTCCTACCCTATCTACCTGCTGTTCATGCTTTCGCTCCTGGTCGTACTGGTGGTAGCACGTGATGTGCAGGGGGCGAGGTCGTGGATTGAAATAGGCTCTTTTAAATTACAGCCATCGGAGTTCGCGAAATTCGCCACGAACATGGCCCTCGCCAAATACCTCAGCACCCTGGGCATCCGGATGGAGGATATGAAAACAAAGATCACTGCCGGTATCATTATCCTTTTTCCCATGGCACTGGTACTGCTGCAAAATGACACCGGATCCGCCCTGGTCTTCATTTCCTTCATCTTCGTTTTATACCGAGAGGGATTGTCTCAGAACGTACTCATCTTTGGTTTCTTCACCGGCATCCTGTTTGTGCTATCCCTGATGGTTCCCAATACCGTATTGCTGGGCATCATTGGCGGTCTTTCCCTGATCACTTACCTGCTGATGCGTAAAACCAAAAAGAACGCTCTGGCCATCGCCGCCATTGCAGTGGTTGCAGCATCTGTTGTCTTCAGTGTGGATTACGCCTTCAACGAAATCCTGCAGCCGCACCAACGCGAACGCATAGAGGTATTGTTGGGCAAGCGCAGCGACCCCAAAGGAGCGGGATACAATGTCAATCAAAGCCTCATCGCCATCGGATCCGGCGGCCTCGCCGGGAAAGGTTTTCTTCAAGGAACTCAGACAAAATACGACTTTGTTCCGGAGCAGAGCACGGATTTCATCTTTTGTACTGTCGGAGAGGAATGGGGCTTCATCGGCAGCACTGTCGTGATGTTGTTGTTTCTAGGACTCCTTTACAGGATTGTCTTCATCGCTGAACGGCAACGTTCCACGTATACCCGCATATATGCGTACGGTGTCGCCTCCATCCTGTTTTTCCATTTGATGATCAATGTAGGTATGACCATTGGCCTTGCGCCTGTCATAGGCATCCCCTTGCCCTTCTTCAGCTACGGAGGATCTTCCCTGTGGGGGTTCACTGTACTGCTATTTGTCCTGATAAAACTGGACTCATACCGGATGTACATTTTACGGTAATATGCGCGGCGTACTCGTCTGGATTTTCGTTTCACTTACCGGCATCACTGCTTTCAGCCAAACGGACAGCTGCCGCTTCTGCGGAATTTATTACCTGAACAACATGCACGAATCCGCTTCGGGGTTCAATCTACGCGCAGATTCC
>CAZPCA010000051.1:0-17271 GCA_964584995.1 uncultured Bifidobacterium sp. | reverse complement strand
TCTCCTTTTCCTTCAGGCTTTTCTCCCCATCGATGGGCGCCGTCATGATTCGCTTTAACTCAATGCCCGGCTTATCCGGCACGAGCTTGGCCAGTGCATTGGATTCGGACAAACCCAGCTCCAGCACCCGGGCTACATCTTTAATACTCATTTTGGCCGCCATCGTACCATAGGTCACGATTTGGGCCACCTGATTGCGCCCGTATTTCTCCACCACATAATCGATCACTTTCTGACGCCCTTCGTCGTCAAAGTCGGTATCGATATCGGGCATACTCTTTCGATCGGGATTCAGAAAACGTTCGAACAGGAGATTGTATTTGATAGGATCGATATTGGTGATACCGATGCAATAGGCTACCGCCGATCCGGCAGCCGAGCCACGGCCGGGACCTATGAAAACGCCCAGGTCACGGCCAGCACGGATGAAGTCGGCCACGATGAGAAAGTAGCCTGCAAAACCCATGGTCTTAATGGTGAACAGCTCGAAGTTGAGCCGCTCCTCCACCTCGGGAGTGATTTGTCCGTAACGCTGCAGGGCCCCGGTGTAGGTGAGGTGATGCAGGTATTCATCCTGGGTTTTAAATGGCTCCGGCACTACGAAATTCGGCAGGAGGATGTCTTGCTTCAGCCGAAGCATTTCCACCTTGTCCACGATTTCGTTGGTATTGTCGATCGACTCGGGGATATCGGAGAAGAGCTTCTTCATCTCCTCGGTCGTCTTGAAATAAAACTGGTCGTTATAGAAGGCAAAACGTTTTCCGCGCGACGCCACATCGTCATCGGAAAATTCCTTCATCGTCGGTGTATTGATCTTTTCACCGGTATTGAGACAAAGAAGTATGTCGTGGGCATTGTAGTCCTCCTGATCCACGTAATGGGAATCGTTGGAAGCAATCACTTTCACTCCGAATTTTTTTGCAAAACCGAGCAGCACTTCATTGACCTTGTTCTGCTCGGGTATATCGTGTCTTTGCAGTTCGATGTAGTAGTCCTCACCGAATAGATCGAGCCACCACTTGAACTCTTTCTCTCCCTCTGCCTCACCCTGCTTGAGAATAGTCTTCGGAACGATAGCGCCTAAA
The DNA here is from genome assembly GCA_964584995.1 of uncultured Bifidobacterium sp. Classification (GTDB taxonomy): domain Bacteria; phylum Bacteroidota; class Bacteroidia; order AKYH767-A; family OLB10; genus JAJTFW01. Next base: position 16,186 of record CAZPCA010000051.1, on the reverse strand, counting down.
CAACAGGTGGTGGCAATGAGTCCGGTGTGATGCAGCAACAGCAACTCCTTGTCGATCCGCGGATACTTCCCGTAGAGGCCTTCTATGAAACCCAGGGAGCAAAGTTTAACAAGGTTGCTGTAGCCTTCCGCATTTTTTGCGAGCAGCAGCTGGTGAAATCGCTGGTCTTTTTCTTCGCGGGTGAATTGTTGCTTGTGGCGGTTGGCCACCATGTAAAACTCGCAACCCACTACCGGCTTGATGGTGTTCGGATTCTCCTTAGTATTGTATTTCGCCGCTTCCGCCACAAACTTGAACGCACCGAACATATTGCCATGGTCGGTGATGGCCAGCGCAGGCATGTTGTCCTTGACCGCCTTTTTGTACAGCGTCGAAATATCGGCCGCCCCGTCGAGCAACGAAAACTGGGTATGAACGTGGAGATGGGAGAACCTTGTCATGTTACTTCTACAAAATTAAACAGGATGTCTCTGCCTTTTTTACCGAGCGCCCGAAGAAGCCCCTAATAGGCTGTATATGAACAAACCCCAATTTACAAACATGGCAAGGACCTAACTTGTGGAAAGAAATAATCCACTTAAAATTCAGGGAGTTAATTGAATGGCAGCACTCGTAACGGACTGAATAAAAAAGAAACGGCCCCTGCTATGAGGAGCCGTTTCAGGTTTTCAACGTTTTTTTTCGATCAGACCATAGGCAAAAAATTTAAGTGGTTCTTTGTGTTGAGTACATCACAATGATACATCTCCTTGGAGGGCACCGGCAGGCAATTTTCGGTAAATCCTTACATCTTTGCAGAAATGCGCCGAATTCATCTCTTGTTGCTGCTGGCCATAGCAGCACCTCTGCTTGCCCTGTCATCTGACAACGTGCTTGAAAATTATCTGCAAAACAGATCCAGCACCTACGCCGAGGTCAGCACGTTTTACCGTGAAATGGATACCCGGCACGAAACGGCGAAGCTGCTGCCCTACGGCTTTTCTGACAATGGCAAACCGCTGCAGTTGTTCGTAATAAGTGCCGACAAGATTTTCGAACCGGAACAGCTCAAAGCCAAGGGCCGTACCGTCCTCTTTGTCAATAACGGAATCCACTCCGGCGAGCCCGATGGTGTAGAGGCTTGTATGTTGCTGACCAAGGAATTGCTGGAAGGCCGGAAAAAGTTACCGGCCGGCGTGGTCCTTTGCATCGTTCCCCTGTACAACATCGATGGGGCCATGATACGATCTCCCTTCTTCCGTTCGGGTCAAACGGGACCAGACACCGTTGGCTTCAGGGGCAATGCCCGGAACCTGGATCTCAACCGAGATTTCATCAAGTGCGACTCCGAAAACGCCAAGGCTTTCACGCGGATGTACCGTCACTGGGATCCGGATGTATTCATCGACACCCACGTAACCGATGGCGCAGACTATCAGCATGTCATGACACTGATCGACTCGCAGAAAGACAAGCTCAGTCCCGACATCGGCAAGGTGATGCAATCCTTGATTTTACCGTCCCTGTACAAGGGCATGGAACAGCGCGGCTTCCCCATGTGTCCCTACGTGAATGTATGGGGCGAATCACCTGAACACGGCATGAGCGGCTTCATGGAAACACCACGCTACGCATCCGGGTATGCAGCGCTTTTTCACGCATTTCCCTTCGTAACGGAGACGCATATGCTAAAACCATTTCGGATCCGCGTGGAAGCTACACTGGAATTCCTGAACCTCATGCTTCTGACCATGGAACAGCATTCAGGTGAAATACGCTCTGCCCGCAGGGAGTCCATGAAGAACTGTATGCGGCAAACAGGGTTCGTGCTGCAACGCTCGCTGGATTCCTCCCGCGTTGACAGTATCGCCTTCCGGGGGTATGCCACCGGATACCGCAAAAGCAGTGTCACGGGCCTGGACTTGCTCTACTTCGACACGACCCGTGCCTATCAGCGCAACATACCCTATTTCAACGATTACCCCCCTTCCCTCACGGTCAATAAGCCGGTCGCCTACCTGGTTCCTCAGGCATGGTCGGAAGTGGTGGAACGCCTGAAATTGAACCGGATAGAGATGCAACAGCTAAGCCGAGACACCGTGCTGAAGGCGGAAGTCTATTATATCCGGAACCACACCAGCCCCAAGCAGCCCTACGAAGGACACTATGTCCATCAACAAGTAGCGGTAGAAGCTGACACCCAGTTCATACAGTGCTTTTCGGGTGATTACCTCATCTACTGTGAGCAGTCGTCGAACCGCTACATCGTCGAAACGCTGGACCCACGCGGACCCGACGCTTTTTTTGCCTGGAATTTCTTCGATGAAATTCTTCAACAGAAAGAGTGGTTTTCAGATTATCTCTGGGACGAAACAGCTGCACAATTATTACGGCAACGCCCTGACCTGAAACAGGAATTTGACAACAAAAAAGCCGCCGAACCGGCCTTTGCCAACAATGCCTGGGCGATGTACAGCTGGATCTTTGAAAAATCTAACTGGCACGAGCCCAGCCATTTAAGGTATCCCGTTCTGCGTATTCACGAAAGAATTCCGGGCACATACAGATGGATTCAACCATAAATGCGGATTTTTGGAACGGTATTTTTTTGTGATTTTAACTCTGTAATCCGGATTTTTTCACGATATTTGCCGCCCCAAAGGCGCGGAGGCCGCGGGAATTAACCAACAAAATTATGCCTACAAAAATCAGATTACAGCGTCATGGTAAGAAGGGAAAACCTTTCTTCCATATTGTGGTGGCAGATAGTCGTGCTCCGAGAGATGGACGTTTCATCGAAAGGATTGGTTCATACAATCCTATCACCAATCCTGCCACGATCGATATCGATATGGATCGTGCCACCGACTGGATGATGAAAGGTGCTCAACCGACAGACACGACTCGTGCCATCCTCAGTTACAAAGGGGTTGCCTATCGCGTTCACCTTATGAAAGGTGTCGCCAAAGGGGTAATGACCCAGGAGCAGGCCGATGCCAAATACAGTGCTTGGCTGCAGGAAAAAGATAACAAAATCGAAAGCAAGAAGAAGCAGCTCGCAGACAGCAAGCGCAGCAGCATGAACTCGCGCCTTGAGAACGAGGCGAAGGTGAATGCCGCCCGTATCGAAGCCCGTAAGCAACGCGAAGCCGAAGCCTTACTTGCTGCTACAGCTGCTGCAGAAGAAGCTCCCGCCGAGGAGAATACTGCTTCTGAAGGCGAAGCCGAAGCACCTGCAGAAGCTTAATTGATTTGATATTCATCAGAAGGCTGTTGTGAATAAGCAACGGCCTTCTTGATTTTTAAGACCATTCATCATGACACAGCATCCGGATTATTTTGAGCTGGGCACCCTTGTTAGAACCCACGGGGTCAAAGGGGATTTTATCGCCTTGCTGGACAGCGACAGTCCGTCCCGGTATAAGCAGCTGAAGGTGGTCTATCTCGAAGTGGGAGAAGTATTAAAAGAATACAACGTCACCAAAATCAGCGTTCGGGAAAAAGAAAGAACCGCAACCCTCCACCTGCAGGGCATTGAGGACATGACCACCGCAGAAAATTACCTGAAGTACAAGTTATTCCTGCCCCTCAGTACGCTGCCGAAATTACGGGGCAAAAAATTCTACTTTCACGAGGTGATCGGATTCACCGTTGTAGACGCTCAACTAGGAGTACTTGGACCTATCACCACCGTTTTTGACCGCGCCGAGCAACCGGTCATTGAATTTGAACACAAGGGCCAAAAGGTCCTGTTTCCTGTACACGACGCACTTATTGTAAAAGTGGACCGTAGCACGCAGGAATTCCATATTCGCATGCCGGAGGGCCTGCTGGATATTTACATGGAAGCTTGATTAGCGGAGCGGCAGCAACTCGTAGTTCCCGTACTTTAAGAAATTAACGGATTTATTCTCCGAACCGCAGCCATCGCAAACGGGACGGAGACGTATTTTCTTGCCGGACTGAACAAGGCTGTTCACCTCCTCAGGTTCACCCGACTTCTGTCTTACAATCTCCTGCAACACATCCCAGGCCCAAAAAGCAGAGGGCAAGGCCTCCGTATGGTACTCGTCCATGAATTCCTTTCGGAAACTCTGCACCAGCGGAGCATTCGTGTCGATGAAACTCCCGTTAAAGATGATGGTCTCATACGACTGCATCCATTCCGGATCCAAAGATTCAAAGGTCTCCCAGGATGGCATCCCACAAAGGCGAACGATGCAATCGTTTTTCACTTCCTGCAATCCGTTGATGACCGTAGATAAGAACGACTCATCTCCGGTTGGTATAACCAGCAGGTTTCGTTTGCCTTTCACCAGCTTGTTTTTTAACCCTGCGATGCCACCGTTTTTAAAGTTGAACAATTGCATGGAGCTGGGCTTGCCGATGACACTATCGGTCACGTTGGCAAAAAGTGCAGCGAGTTCGTTCTCTTTGCGTTGGTCCCGGTAAACTGCGATGAAATGCGAAGCCGGAAACTGTTCAGCCATATACGCTGCCATCTGACGCAACTGGGTCTGATTGCTGGGAATGAAACAGCGTATCCACGGAAAGCGTTCGGGGAGCTGAGTATTGCTGGTAGCGAAAATGTACACAGGCATTTTCCAGCGATTGCTGGCCAATCCCACTACCGTGTTATACCCCGCAGGCAACAAACTGACAACTGCATCCGCATCTCTGAGCACCAGCGAATTCAACTTCCTCACCACTGCAGCGGAATCAGTATTGAAATCCACTACACTCAATTGGATTGTATGCCCAGTCGCCCTGAGTGAGTCAGCCGCCAATAATGCTCCTTCGTAAAAATGCAGGGCCTGCATGGCCGAATTCAAGACAGAAACTGAAGCATTAGAGGTGGTATCATCAGCAAAATGTTCGTCAAGTTGCAAAGGCAAGAGAAGATAGATATGAGCCCTTACTTTCTGGGCAGTTACAACGGAATCCATTTCTACCGGAACAGTAGCTGCCGAGGCAGAAACGGAGTCGATTTCCGGAACGCCAGCGGTAGTAATAGGCGCCGTTGAAGGCCCTTGCACTTTGGCAGTACCACAGGCCACCAGCGTGTACAAACTTAAACCTAGTAATAGAAAATGTTGACGCAGCATTATTCCCATTCAATCGTAGCCGGAGGTTTAGAGCTGATGTCGTACACCACCCTGTTCACCCCTTTAACCTTGTTGATGATTTCATTGGATATTTTACCGAGAAAATCATACGGAAGATGGCACCAGTCAGCTGTCATTCCATCTGTCGAACTGACCGCCCTGAGTGCTACTACATGCTCGTAGGTCCGCTCATCGCCCATCACCCCTACCGAATTCACCGGCAGAAAAATCGACCCCGCCTGCCACACCTTATCGTACAATCCATGCGCCCTCAGCCCTTCAATGAAGATAGCATCCACCTCCTGAATGATGCGCACCTTTTCCGGCGTCACATCTCCGAGAATACGAATGCCGAGACCCGGACCAGGAAAGGGATGTCTGTTCAGCAGTGCATCGGGCATCCCCAGCGCCTTGCCAACCAGGCGCACCTCGTCTTTGAACAAGCTCCGAAGCGGCTCAACCACCTTCAATTTCATCTTATCCGGCAAACCACCCACGTTGTGGTGAGACTTGATGGTGGCCGATGGCCCCTTTACAGAAACCGATTCAATCACATCGGGATAAATGGTTCCCTGCGCCAGCCATTTGATGTCTTTCAGCGTGTGCGCCTGCGCATCAAAGGTCTCTATGAAAACACGTCCTATGATCTTGCGTTTCTTTTCCGGATCTGTCTCCCCTTTCAAAGCAGTGTAGAATTCTTCACTGGCATCTACACCGTGGATGTTCAAACCATAATGCTGATAGGTATCGAGCACCTGCTCGTATTCATTCTTGCGGAGAAGTCCGTTATTGACAAAAACACAATGCAGATTTTTACCGATGGCGCGGTGCAAAAGCATGGCCGCCACTCCCGAATCCACGCCGCCACTCAGACCGAGTATGACCTGGTCATCGCCAAGTTGTGTCCTCAGCTGGGCCACTGTTTCGTCGATGAAAGAACCAGGTGTCCAGTCGCCACTGCAACCGCAGATGGTCTGCACGAAGTTTTTCAGAAAATGTTTGCCCTCCACACTGTGAACGACCTCCGGGTGAAACTGGAGACCATAGGTGTTTTCTCCCTGAACATGGTAAGCAGCAACACGCACATCCGGCGTGGAAGCAATCACCTGGAAAGCCTCCGGAACATCCGTGATGGAGTCCGAATGCGACATCCAGACCTGCGACTCTTCGGCGATGTGATCCATGAAAGCATCGTTGCGCGCCACCGTCCGCAGCATAGCACGGCCGTATTCACGGGTATTGGAAGGTTGTACTTTTCCACCGGCCTGCTGAGCCAACAGCTGAGCCCCATAGCAGATTCCCAGCACAGGGTAGTTTCCGCGCAAGGCCAGGGTATCGATGGAGGGCGCTTGCTCTTCACGGACCGAGGCGGGACCACCGCTCAAAATGATGCCGCGAATGCCTTCGTGCAAGTCCGGAAGATGGTTGTAAGGGTGGATTTCACAGTACACATTGAGTTCGCGTACGCGCCGTGCAATGAGTTGAGTGAACTGTGAACCGAAATCAATGATCAGAATACTCTGGTGCATGGACTAAATTATCAATTGCTGTCGAAATTCGGTACGGGATGTGTTTACCAGCGCGATTTGTATTTATCCTTCCGGCTGCTTCCTGCCGAAGAAGATTTCTTATCGGAACTTGTCTTGCTTTTTTTGGCAGGTTTATCGTCTCTCCAGGGGTCGCGTTTAAATCCGCCGTCCCCATGTCCTGCAAAGGACATTTCGCGTTTACGCTGTGGCGAACGCTCCCGGCGAGATGCGTCCGGGCGGTCGTCGGAATGACGGCGTTTACCGGATCCGGCATTGCGTACATCACTCAACTCCGTACGTACTTTACGGTCGTGGTACATGGTTCCGTTGAGTGAGCGCATGACATCCTCCACTTTCTCCGGAACGATATCGACAAAGGAGTACACTCCTTGTACATCGATACGGCCGATGATGCTGCCCTTTTCTCCAGTGGTATCACAAATGAAACGAAGCAGCTTTCCTTTATCGAGGCCGTCTTTGGCACCGATACTGATGAACATGCGGTTGTGTTTATCACCGTAGGCTCTGCCTCCACCCTCAGCGCGCGCAGGTCGCGCATCGACGTTCAGGTCATGTGCGCCTTTGTAATACTCTAAAAAGCGGTTGAACTCAATCGACACGAATCGATGGATGAGCTCATCCCGGTCGAGGCCGTGCAATTCGTTATAAATGGACTCCAGATAAGGAGCGATTTCTTCTTCGTTCACTTCCACATCGTGGATCTTCCGCACAAGCTTCATCAGCTGCTTCTCGCAGACTTCAATGCCGTTGGGCACTTTCAGCTGGCGGAAGGTACGACCGGTGGCCTTCTCTATCTGGCGGATCCTGTTGAGGTCCTTGGAATGTACAATCGCGATCGACATACCCGTCTTTCCCGCACGGGCTGTACGGCCACTTCGGTGCATATAGTTCTCCAGCTCGTCGGGCAGGTTGTAGTGTATCACGTGCGTGACATCCTGTACGTCAATGCCGCGGGCAGCTACATCGGTAGCAACCAGCAATTGCAGGTTGCGCTCACGGTAGCGTGCCATCACTTTGTCCCGTTGCGCCTGGCTGAGGTCCCCGTGCAGGGAATCTGCGTTGTAGCCATCGCGCATCAGGTGTTCTGCCACCTCCTGTGTTTCTATTTTCGTACGGCAGAAGATGATTCCGAATATCTCCACGTTGGCATCCACAAAACGCTTCAGGGCAGCGTAGCGGTCTTTTGCACGCACCATGGCATAGCAATGCTCGATGTTATCGTTGCCTTTCTGCCGTGACTCGGTGGTGATCTCGAAAGGATTGCTCATGTAATTCTGGGCAATCTCCCTGACCTCGCGTGGCATGGTAGCAGAAAAAAGCCAGGTATTTCGGTCTTCGGGCGTATTTTCCAGAATGAAGTCGATATCCTCCTTGAATCCCATGTTCAGCATTTCATCGGCTTCGTCGAGTACCAGGATTTTAACCTTGCCTAAATCGAGGGCCTTGCGGCCGATCAGGTCAATGAGGCGACCAGGCGTATCGACAACGACCTGCACCCCCTTTTTGAATTTTCGGGTTCGCTGGACAATGCTGGCCCCACCGTAGACAGGTACCGCCTCGAAATCCTTTATTTCTTTGGAAAAATTACACAAGTCGTTGTAAATCTGAACGCACAACTCCCGGGTCGGTGCCAGGACCAAAGCCTGAGGATAATCCTTTGAAGTATCAATGAGTTGCAGCAATGGAAGACCGAATGCAGCGGTTTTACCGGTTCCCGTCTGCGCCAGTCCTACCAGATCGCGGTCGCCCTCGAGGAGAGCAGGAATTGCTTGTGATTGTATGGGGGTTGGCGTGACAAAGCCCAGAGCTTCAACGCCTTTCACTAATCGAGCGTTAAGGCCCAGGTCTTGGAAGGTATTCATTGTGCAAAGGTACGAAATTAGCGGTCGGGGATTGCCGGAAGTCAAGACCATTATAGGTTTCTTCCTCTTATCAGCGGCTAAAAATTGCCTATTTTTGCGGCCTCAAGACCCTCCTTTATGAAAGAAGTTTACATCGTGTCAGCTGTACGTACTCCCATCGGGAGTTTCGGTGGCGTGCTATCCAATATACCAGCAACTCAACTGGGTGCAACGGCCATCCGGGCGGCTCTCGAACGGGCCGGCATCCAACCTGACCAGGTCAACGAAGTGTACATGGGCCATGTATTGCAGGCCAATGCCGGTCAGGCACCGGTGACACAGGCATCCATCAATGCCGGAATCCCCGACACCGTACCGGGAACTACTGTCAACAAAGTTTGCGCTTCAGGCATGAAAGCCATTATGCTGGCTGCACAAAGTATTCAGCTCGGAGATAACGACGTGGTGGTAGCGGGCGGCATGGAGAACATGAGCGCTGTCCCCTACTACCTCGACAAGGCCCGGAACGGCTATCGTTTAGGGCATGCACAGATGCTGGACGGTCTTGTTAAAGATGGGCTTTGGGATGTTTATAAGGACTACCATATGGGCAATGCTGCCGAATTGTGCGCATCTACCTGTCAGATCAGCCGAGAAGAACAGGATGCATATGCCATCGAATCCTATAAACGTTCGCAATCTGCCTGGGCCAAGGGACTCTTCAAGGAGGAGATCGCACCGGTTACCATTCCACAGAAAGGTAAAGACCCGCTGGTTGTTACTGAAGACGAAGAATTCAAGAAAGTCGATTTCAACAAGATTCCCTCCCTTCGCCCTGTGTTCGTTAAAGACGGGACAGTCACCGCGGCCAATGCCAGCACCCTGAACGACGGTGCCGCGGCCCTGGTGCTGATGAGCCGTGAGAAAGCCGAAGCGCTGGGCATCAAACCGCTTGCACGTATTGTCAGCTACGCAGATGCACAGCAGGCTCCGGAATGGTTCACCACTGCTCCTGCCAAAGCTCTTCCCAAAGCCGTGCAAAAGGCAGGACTGCAAATGAAAGACATCGATTTTTTCGAAATCAACGAAGCCTTCTCAGTGGTAGCATTAGCAAATAACAAAGAAATGCAGCTGAACGCTGATAAAGTGAACGTGAACGGTGGCGCTGTGTCTATCGGGCACCCTCTGGGTTGTTCCGGAGCACGGATCGTGGTCACCCTACTCAGCGTATTGCAGCAAAACAATGGACGCTTCGGTGCCGCCGGCATCTGCAACGGTGGTGGCGGAGCCTCCGCGCTTGTTATCGAACGGATCTGATCAATGCGGCTCCCCCATAATTCACTATGAGCTACGGAATCTGTCCACTCAGTATCATCCCGGTACGCGCTGAAAATGCGCACCGAAGTGAACAGATTTCTCAATTGTTGTTCGGGGAGTCCTACAGCATTCTCGAAGAACAGCAGGGTTGGTTGCGCATCCGTATGGCTGCCGATGATTATGAGGGTTGGATTCAGCACTCACAGCATTACGCACTTGCTCTCACAGAATACAACGAATTACAGAGGAGTCGGCCCTTCCTCAATTACGACCTGGTACAGATTTTAGTCAATCACCAAAGTATTACTTCCGTTGTGTTGGGCAGCGTCCTCCCCTGGTACCGCTCCGGAAATTGCCGCTTGGGGAACACCACTTTTACTTTTGAAGGGAATGCCCGTCAGGCGGAAAACAACGGCAACGGAAAGTTCATCGTCGAAAATGCGTTCATGTACCTCAATGCCCCTTACCTCTGGGGAGGTCGCAGTCCTTTCGGTATCGATTGCTCCGGCCTCAGCCAGATGGCCTACCGTTTGTCAGGCGTGCCATTGAAGAGGGATGCGTGGATGCAGGCAGAGCAGGGACAAACAGTACATCTGTTGGATGAAAGCCAGCCAGGCGACTTGGCTTTTTTTGACAACGAAGAAGGACGCATCACACATGTAGGCATCCTGTCCGCTAAAAACAGGATCATTCATTCCTCCGGACAGGTGAGGGTAGACAGCATCGATCATCACGGTATCTTCAATGCCGAATTGCGTAAATACACCCACAACCTACGGATCATCAAACGTATCCTGTAGATTAACCCAACAGTCCGTCTCTGTTTTCCAATTCTGTTCCGCGTAATAATGCGGCGATGGACGCGAAGGAGTTTTCCAGGGCTTTCTCCACCTGCACCTTGGATTTCCACTCTGCCGCTAGAATGTGCTCCTCCCCTTGCGGAACCGGGGGTGAGTCATCGGAAGTGGACATCAAAAACCAATAGGTGCGTTTTAGTATTATACGCTCATTGAACGGATAAGTGTGATAGGTCGTTTCCAACTGGCGGGACAGTTTCAAATCACCCACTCCGCATTCCTCGAATACTTCCCTCACGGCTGCAGCATCCGGCTCCTCCCCCTTCTCAATCTTCCCTTTTGGCAAATCCCACTTCCCGTGACGAAAAATCATGAGCAATTGTCCATACTGATTCAACACCACACCGCCGGCTGCCTCTAAGGTAGTGTAGAGCGATGTAAAGGTCTTCCATGTATCGTCGATTTGCTCAGACTGAATAACCATGGTGCTGGCCAGTGGATTATCCTCGAAGGACTGGACCAGAATCCTCAATTTCTCTTTCGACTCATCCCCTTTCAGTTTCAGCACGATGTCGGCGCCGGAAAACTTCTCCTGCGGCCCCACCAACCGGACCAGGCGTTCATTGATATAGACGTTATACATGGTCGGCAAGTGGAATTATCTGTCTGCTGATTGGCATTTTAAAGAGAAACACTTAGGTTTGTACATCATGGATGATACCGCTTCAAAAGTAGCCGAATTCCTGCTGCAAATCAAAGCCATCAAGCTACAGCCAGACCAGCCCTTTACCTGGGCATCAGGCTGGAAGTCACCTATTTACTGCGACAACAGGGTAGCACTCTCCTATCCGAGGGTCCGCACCTATATCCGCCAGGAGCTGGTAAAACTGATCGAGAGCAAGTTCGGTCGGCCGGATTTGATTGCCGGTGTGGCAACCGCCGCCATAGCTCCCGGGGCATTGGTGGCCGAAGCAATGGGCCTGCCCTTCGTGTATATCCGTTCGTCTGCAAAAGACCACGGACGTCAAAATACCATCGAGGGAGAAGTCCAGCCCAATCAGAGTGCCGTAGTCATCGAGGATCTGATCTCCACGGGAGGCAGCAGCCTGAAAGCCGTGGAAGAACTAAGGAACAGCAATGTGATTGTAAAGGGTCTGGTTTCGATTTTCACCTATGGCTTCGATGTAGCGAACGACAACTTCCGAAAATCGTCCTGCCCTGTATATTCACTCAGCAACTACGATGTACTGATCCGGCAAGCCATTGCCACCGGTTATGTGCGAAGGGAAGACCTGCCCCTGCTTGAATCCTGGCGAAAAGCACCCTCCGAATGGGGTAAATGATTTGTATCTACATCCTAATCATGCCCTTCAATGACACGTATTGAAAGTGAGAAAGTACTGCTGGAGCAATCCGCAAAAGAAGTGTTTGATTTTTTAAGTGACTTTAACGATGTGGGCACCTTGATGCCCGAACAGGTGGAAGGTTTCACGGTGGACGGCGACACCTGCAAGTTCACCATCAAAGGCATGGCCACTCTTGGCTTGAAATACGAGAGTAAAACGCCGAATTCGGAGGTCGTCATGGTAAAACACGAAAAGGCCCCTTTTGACCTCAAACTGATCTGTAAGATCGATCCCGTTGGAGAGCAACAGTCGAACCTGCAACTTTTCTTCGATGCAGACCTCAACCCATTCCTTAAGATGATGGCTGAGAAACCTCTCGGCAATTTCCTGAACCTGCTGGTAAAAAAATACAAGGAGCTCAAAGGCTGAAGCCAAAAAATTCAGATACTTCCCATTTCCATCCTCACCTGAGGATGGTATACGGTTCGGACCTGTCCGCCGACGTCAAGCACGGCGCCACCTTGTCCATCCACATCCAACAAGACCGCCTCGAAGCGATCAACGCCTTCTGAAAAATCAGCAGTCACACCTTTGCGGAAAAGTCGTGCACTGTATGCTTTCTCTACATCCTGGGAGTATGAGTTCCACCATTGGGAGCAGATCACCAGCACTTTTTCGGCCAGTCGTTCTACCTCCTGTATTGGGTCGTATTTTATGCCTGTGACCTGATAGGCGGACACAGGCGCTGTATGAAAATCCCCCGTGAAAAAAACCTGGTTCAGGTTGATACCAACCCCCGCGATGATGGAGGTCACCTGTTGACCCCGGATTTGGCCTTCCAACAGAATACCGGCTATTTTTCGCTCCTGCACCAGCAGGTCGTTGGGCCATTTGAGCGCCACCTCTTTGCCCAATAATTCTTCCAGATACATGGCGACAGCTACGGAAACGGCTTTGTTCAGACCGAACTGCTTTTCAACCGAAAGTGAGGGCGGGCTCATCAGCAGGGACGCGTACAAACCTTCACCCGCCTTGCTTTCCCAGTGATTTCCACGCTGACCGCGACCCGAAGTCTGCTCGAGCGCCAGCACGACATCCCCCTCCTGCGCCTCCCCTGCAGAGAGACGTCGCTGCAGAAAATTGTTAGTAGAATCCGTGACCGGAAGAACAATCAGGTTCATATCAGGGATAAAAATGAGTAATTTTGTCGAATCATCGCACAGGATTACATGGTCAAAAGCGCCGGAGCCAAGAAGAAAATCACCAAAGGAGAAAACGAGTTGCTCGTGGACGCCATCGTCCGGGGGCTGGAAGAAAAGAAAGCGAAGGAAATCACCATCATGGACCTCCGTGGCATCAGCGGGGCTATGTCTGATTTTTTCGTGGTCTGCCACGGCGATAGTTCCACACAAGTAGAAGCACTGGCGCGATCTGTAGAAGAGTCCGTTTTCAAGGAATTCGGAGAAAATCCACTGCATCTGGAGGGAATGAAAAATGCGCAGTGGGTGCTAATCGACTATGTACACGTAGTGGTACATGTCTTTCAACGTGAACAAAGGGAGTATTATGGCATCGAGCGCCTTTGGGCCGATGCCGAATTTCATCATATACCGTCGTAACACCGGAGGGATTGATTTGTTATCGTTACGTAAACCGAACTGAAGCGTCAAAAAATGTCTGAGCAAACACAACCGGAAGAGAAGAAGAGAAACTTCAATCAATTTCCAAAACCGAAGCAGCCCCGCTTCAATTTCAACTTTTACTGGATTTATGCACTGATCATATTCGTGATTATCGGCATAAACATGTTCGACTGGGGCAATCATCCCCGCGAAGCGACATGGGCGCAATTTTCGACATGGGTGCGCAACGGCGATATCGACAAGGTGGTGGTGGTGAACAAGGAGGTGGTGAATGTCTATATCCGGAAAACAAGCCTGACGAAGCCTGAATTCAAGGCCGTCGCAAAGAAAACATTCGGCAACAGCCCGAACGATGGTCCACACTACGCATTTACCATCGGCGATGTCGGCTCCTTCAACGATGACCTGAAAAACGTTCAGAAGGATATGCCTGAAAACGTTCAGGTCAACGTCGTTTACAACAACAATGACCGTGGTTACTGGGATTTGCTGAGCTGGCTATTCCCGTTTATCCTGTTAGCCATTATCTACATGTTCATCATCCGCCGCATGGGTTCAGGACCGGGAGGCAGCCAGATTTTCAATATCGGTAAATCAAAAGCCACCCTTTTCGACAAGGACCTGCATGTAAAAGTGACCTTCAATGACGTTGCCGGACTGGAAGAGGCGAAGATCGAAGTGATGGAAATCGTTGACTTCCTCAAGAACCCCAAGAAATACACGCAACTGGGCGGTAAGATTCCCAGGGGCGCTCTGCTGGTAGGCCCTCCGGGGACCGGCAAGACCCTGCTGGCTAAAGCCGTTGCCGGAGAAGCGCAGGTGCCTTTCTTTTCGCTCTCCGGCTCCGATTTCGTGGAGATGTTTGTGGGCGTTGGAGCGAGCCGTGTGCGCGACCTGTTCCGTCAGGCCAAGGAGAAAGCGCCCAGCATCATCTTCATTGACGAAATTGATGCGATCGGACGTGCTAGAGGCAAGCAGCCATCCTTTAGCGCCAATGATGAACGTGAAAGCACCCTCAATCAGCTTCTGACCGAAATGGACGGTTTCGGAAGCAATTCAGGAGTCATTATCCTCGCTGCCACCAACCGTGCAGACATCCTCGACCGCGCCCTGCTGCGCCCGGGCCGTTTCGACAGACAGATATACGTTGAATTACCTGACTTGAACGGACGCAGAGAAATCTTCAAAGTACACGCCAAGCCGTTGAAACTGGACCCCAATATCGACCTCGAATTCTTGGCCAAACAGACACCGGGCTTCAGCGGAGCCGATATCGCCAATCTGTGCAATGAAGCTGCCCTGATTGCCGCCCGACACAACAAGACCTCCATCGGCAAGCAGGATTTCCTCGATGCGGTAGACCGAATCGTCGGTGGACTGGAAAAGAAAAACAAGATCATCTCCAAGCACGAGAAGAAAGTGATTGCTTATCATGAATCGGGACATGCCGCGGTGAGCTGGTTGCTTCAGCATACTGCACCGCTCGTAAAGGTCACCATTGTCCCCCGTGGCAACTCACTGGGAGCTGCGTGGTACCTGCCCGAAGAAAGGCAAATAACAACCCGCGAGCAGATCATGGATGAGATGTGTGCCGCACTGGGTGGTCGAGCCGCCGAAGAAGTGACTTTCGGAGCCGTTTCGACCGGAGCCCTGAGCGATCTGGAGAAAATCACCAAGCAGGCCTATGCCTCAGTCGCAGTTTTCGGACTCAACAAGGAGTTGGGCAATATCTCTTATTACGACTCCTCCGGTAATTCCGATTACTCCTTCACAAAGCCCTACAGTGAAAAAACAGCCGAGCTCATCGATCATGAAGTGAAGAAGATGATCGACGAAGCCTATACCAGAACCGTAAACATTCTGCAGGAGAATCGTTCCAAGCTCGACATACTGGCTGAGACCCTGCTCGACAAAGAGGTCATCTTCAAGGAGGACCTGGAACGCATCTTCGGTGAACGCATATGGGACAAAGATGAAAGCGATAAGCTGGTAAACGCAAGTCCTGAAGAAATGAACACAGAGACCGCCACCCCCGCAGCTGCAGACACTGAGCAAAACTGAAAATGGACGATAGTACGAACAGAGAAAAGGTTCTGAAGAAAATCAGGGCTTCGTTACTTTCGAAGACCGATAATCCTTATCCAAAACTCGCGTTTGACACTCCGCTGTTTCCGGGTACAGACGAGGACCCCTTGCTTGTTTTTGCAGAAAAATCCACTCAAGCAGGCGTTCGCTTTTTTCTTATCGAAAACGAATTAGAGTTCATGGAGGGCATCATCAATTTTGGTCTTGAACATCGCTGGAAGAACATTCTTTGTGCCGAGGAAGGCCTGGGAAATTTACTCACCGAATGCGAGCTTCCCCATGAAATTTCGCTGGAAGAAATGCAGGAACCGGATGTGGTGGTAAGTACCTGCGAATGCCTTGTAGCACGTACAGGTAGCCTCATCCTGTCATCGAAAGAACAAACCCGAAAGGCACCGGCCTTTGCACCCATCCATGTGGTTTTAGCAAAAGCGAGTCAAATCGCCCTCGACCTCAAGGACGCCTTTGGCTGGCTACGTCACAAATACAGTAAATTGCCCTCCTCCCTCACCCTTGTCACGGG
>CAZPCA010000050.1:4707-17721 GCA_964584995.1 uncultured Bifidobacterium sp. | reverse complement strand
TCCAGAGTTGCAGTAGGCGATTTCGTATCACGGAGTTCACAGCCGCTGAGTACGGTTTCATCAACCGACGACATGCGCATACGCTTCACGATTTCCGAAAATGAATTCCTGCGCTACCAAAAAGAAATGGCTGCTCGCCAGGACAAGCGCCCCATCGAATTGGATGTCGTACTCAGTGACGGCAGTCTTTTCCCTGCTAAAGCGGTTGTTGATTTTGCAGACCGGTCGATTGACCCGATGACCGGAAGCATTCTCGTACAAGCGAGGCTTGAAAACAAAAACGGCTTGTTACGACCTGGTCAGTTCGTGAAGGTTAGAGCACAATCAGATCAGCTGGACAATGCCGTAATCGTGCCGCAGCAGGCCGTACGGCAGCTTCAGACATTGTATCAGGTAATGGTCATAGACAAGGACAATATCCTAACTCCGCGCCCTGTAAAACCCGGAAGGCGCATCGGCAGCAATTGGGTGATCACCGAGGGACTGAAGCCGGGAGAACGGGTAGGCATGGTAGGCAATGCCATCATCCAGCCCGGCAAACCCGTCGTGCCTGTTGCTATGCCTTGGTCGTACGATTCCACACTGGTAAACTAAAGGAGAAATTACTATGAGCGATTTCTTCATACGCAACCCGATTTCAGCGATTGTTATTTCCATCTTGATGGTGGTACTGGGTCTGATTGTACTCTCAGGAATTCCGGTATCACAATATCCGCCCATCACACCGCCCATGGTGCAGGTCGCTGCCGTGTACAGCGGAGCCAATGCCGTGAACGTGGAGCAGGCTGTCTCCACCCCCATTGAACAACAAATCAATGGTGTTGAAGACATGCTGTACATGCGCTCCGTGAATGCCGGCGATGGTACAGCCAACATCCAGGTATCCTTCGAAGTAGGGACAGATCTGGACAAGGCGAATATGCTTACGCAAAACAAAGTATCGCAAGCGAATCCCTACCTGCCACCGGAAGTGCTCAACATGGGCGTGACGGTGAAAAAATCGTTGACTTTCCCTCTGATGCTGGTCTCTTTCTACTCTCCGGAAGGCACCTACGACAAGGATTTCCTGGCCAACTACGCATACATCAATGCGGTGGACGAACTGAAGAGGACGCCGGGCGTAGGAGATGTCACCATTTTGGGCGGCACTCAATACGGTATGCGCATCTGGGTGAAGCCCGATCGGCTTGCCTCCTACAATTTAACCGTTCAGGAAGTGATGAATGCGGTGAAGGATCAGAATGCCATTCGCCCCGGGGGAACTTTCGGCAACGAACCTGCACTTCCAGGAAATCAGAACACTTACTCCGCCCAATTACAGACAAGACTAGTAAGCGAAGAAGAGTTCGAAAACATTATTGTCAAGTCGGACGATAAAGGTGCGCTGGTCCGTTTGAAGGACGTTGCACGGGTTGAACTGGGCAATGAGAACTATACCTCCAGCAGCCGTCTGAACGGCAAAGCCTCCGCCACAGTCGCCATTTATCAAATTCCCGGATCCAATGGCCTGGAAGTGGCCGAGGCTATACGCACCAAGATAGAAGGCATGCAGACGCATTTCCCTACGGACCTGGAAGTAGCGTATCCGCTCGATACCACGCTGGCCGTAGAAGCAGGCATAGAGGAAATCCTGCACACCCTGCTCGAAGCGGTGCTATTGGTCATTTTAGTCGTGTTCCTATTCCTACAGGACTGGCGTGCGACCTTGATCCCACTATTGACCGTTCCTGTTTCACTCATCGGCACTTTCATCATCTTCCCGCTGCTCGGTTTTTCCGTGAACGTACTTTCCCTGCTCGGAATGGTCCTTGCGATCGGTCTCGTAGTCGACGATGCGATAGTTGTGGTAGAAGCGGTCATGCATCATCTTCAGCACGGACACTCGCCACGTGAAGCCACGCGAAAAGCGATGAAGGAAGTAGGCGGCCCCGTCGTGGCGATTGCGGTCATCCTTGCGGCGGTATTCATACCTGTAGCCCTCACGGGAGGAATAACAGGAAGGTTGTACCAGCAGTTCGCTATAACGATAGCCATATCCGTACTTTTATCGGCCTTCAATGCGCTTACATTGAGTCCTGCCCTCGCTTCACTCATCCTTCGCCCTACCCAGCCCGGAACGGGAATGATGAGCCGATTCTTCGGCAGCTTCAACCGCTTCTTCGACAGGCTGACGGAACGCTACGGCAAAATCGCCGGATTCTTCACCCGAAAAATCTTCGTCACAGTCATATTGCTGGTAGGCATTGTAATGATCGCCGGTGGACTTGGGAGTTCTGTTCCCAACGGATTCGTGCCGGAAGAAGATGAGGGATACTTCATCTGTGCGGTGCAACTTCCCGATGCAGCTTCGTTACAACGTACCGACGAAGTGACACGGCGTGTAGAGCAACTGCTGGGTAAAATTCCGGAGATACAGTATTACACAGTGATCAATGGATTCAACCTGCTGACAAGCTCTGTGTCGTCCAACACCGCAACCGTCTTCGTCACCCTGAAAAAATGGGATGAACGCGAACGAACAGCCAAGCAACTGATCGGCTTTACGGGAAAAATGTTCATGCGCGAGATTACAGACGCCACGGTAGTTGCAGTAAGCCCCCCTCCTATCCCGGGACTGGGCAGTTCCGGCGGATTCACCATGGAACTGCAAGACCGTGGAGGAAACTCACCCGGCTACCTTGCCGAACACACCCAACGCTTCGTCGCAGAAGCCTCCAAGCGGCCTGAGATAGGTAAAGTCTTCACCTTATATAGAGCGAATGTGCCGCAAAAGGTCATTCATGTGGACAAGGACAAGGCACAAAAACTGAAAGTGAGCCTGAACGACATCAACACCACGGTATCGTCTATGATGGGTGGTGCATTCATCAATAATTTCAATCAGTTCGGTCGCCAATACAAAACCTACCTTATGGCGGATGCGCCCTACCGCATGAAACCGGAGGACCTCAACCGTTATTTCGTTAGGGACAATGCAGGGAAAATGGTTCCCCTCGGTACGCTCGTAACCGTGAGGGATACCAGCGGACCGCAGTTCACGAATCACTTCAACATCTACCGGGCAGCGGAAATATCCGGAGTACCAGCACCCGGATTCAGCTCCGAGCAAGCCTTGAATGCTTTGGAGGAAACAGCGAAAGCCGTACTGCCAGCAGATATGGGATTCCAATGGGCGAACATCTCGTACCAGGAGAAAGCATCCGCCGGAAAAGGTGCAGCGGTATTCGGCATGGCCCTGCTCTTCGTGTTTCTTATACTCGCAGCCCAGTATGAAAGCTGGAGTCTGCCCTTCAGTGTATTGTTGGGGACACCCTGGGCCGTGATGGGCGCCTTCCTTGGACTGTGGCTCGCGCGCATGTTCTCCGAATCTTATGTAAACAATGTATTTGCGCAAATAGGACTCGTGATGCTCATCGGACTCAATGCCAAAAACGCAATCCTCATCGTAGAATTCGCCAAGATGAAAAGGGATGAAGGTATGGATGCTTTGACCGCCGCTCTGGAAGGTGCAAAGCTACGCTTGCGACCGATCCTGATGACATCCCTGGCCTTCATTCTTGGTGTGGTACCGCTGCTCACCGCCGTAGGAGCCGGGGCTGAATCGCGCAAAGTGATGGGCATGGCGGTATTCAGCGGGATGATTGTCGCGACCCTCGTCGGTCTCATTCTCATACCCGCCTTGTTTGTACTGATTGACAAAATCAGCGGAGGAAAGAAGAAATCCGACTCATCAAGCGACCTCATAACGAACTCTACAAACCATCCTTCATGAAATCCCTGCTAAATACCTTTATCCTGTCATCACTGATCTGGGGATTTTCAGGATGCATGGTG
This sequence comes from uncultured Bifidobacterium sp., assembly GCA_964584995.1. GTDB lineage: Bacteria > Bacteroidota > Bacteroidia > AKYH767-A > OLB10 > JAJTFW01. Next base: position 13,887 of record CAZPCA010000050.1, on the reverse strand, counting down.
GGCCCAACGTACCAGCGCCCGGAAACCAATCAGGCAGCGACTTTCACCCGCGATGCCGGTGCCATCAGCATGCAAGACTCTGTGACCTCCCTTCAGTGGTCTGCACTATTCACAGATCCTGTGCTGCAAAGTTTGATAGACAGCGGCATCCGACGTAATTACGACCTGAAAAAAGCCACTGCCCGCATCGAGCAGGCAGGTGCCAATTACGGCATCGCCGTATCACAGTTATTCCCCTCACTTTTTTACCAGGTGCAGGGAAGCCATGCAATCAACAATTCCGTAACACGGTCGAATTACTTCATAGGGCCGGGCATGTCGTGGGAAATCGACATCTGGGGCAAAATCCGTCATGCACGCAATGCCGCCCTGGACGATTTGCTTGCAAGTGAGGCAGGTAGAAGAGCAGTACACTGCGCCCTGGTGGCATCGGTTGCCGATGGGTACTATCGTTTACGCGACTACGACAAAAGGCTCGCTGTTTCCCGGGCGACATACGAAAGCAGAAACGCCGGTTACATCCTCCTGGAAGAACGTTTTAAAAAAGGATACATCAGCGAATGGGACCTGCTGCAAGGTAAGCAGCTGCTCGACGACGCAGAAGCATCCATCAGCATCTACACCCGTGCCGTTACTGTGACGCAGAATTACCTCTGCTACCTGATTGCCATGCCACCGGGCGAGCTGCCGCGGGGACTGTCCAACACGGATCAACCAGCCATGCCTATCATCCCTGCTGGTCTGCCTTCAACACTCCTGAGCCAGCGCCCCGACGTCAAGCAAGCGGAATACGTGTATATGAGAGAAACGGAGAGAATTGGTGTGGCACGCGCTCAACGATTACCTACACTGAGTCTGACAGTGGCGGGCGGACTTTCCAATCCGGAACTCAGCGGTCTGCTGGGATCGGGAGCTTTAGGGGCTTCTATCACCGAAGGTTTACTGGGCCCACTGTTTGAATTTGGCAGAAACAAAAGACGGGTGACAGCACAGATGAAGTCGGCCGAAATTGCGGCGTTTGACTACAGGCAAATTTTTCTCAAGTCGCTGGTAGAAGTCGAAAATGCGCTGGTGTCCATTGAAACACTCAACAAAGAATTGAACGCCCGGCAGCGGATGCTGACAGCGGCCCGTCAGGCACTTGAATTGAGCCGTGCACGGTATGAAAGCGGCTACACCTCCTACCTTGAATTGATGGATGCGGAACGCAGCCTGTTCGAAATGGAAGTACTCGTCTCCTCGGTACGTCAACAGCAACTTAGTGCGTATGTAGAATTGTACCGCGCATTGGGAGGCGGTTGATGCTCTCGTCTGACCTCATTTCAACGAGCATAATCCGCTCCATAGACTCATAATGGGAAATCAGCGGGAGAGCCATACGTTTAGTAATAGAACTATCGACTTGTTTTTTAAGAACTGCTCAACACAATAGTATTGTGGCTTGTGATTCTTGAAATGAAATCCGTAGTTCATCCGGGCAGACAAGCATCACCTTATCAGACTCAGAACACCTGAAATCACTCTGCTTTTGCGCAGAATATCTTTAAACTCCAGGCGATACACATACGCCCCCTCCGGTGCATACATGCCATGGCTTCGACCGTCCCAGGCATCTTCCGGCCTGTACGCAACGAAAACCGGCCTGCCCCACCGATCCATGATTTCTAGCTTGTACGCCTCCGTTGGACACGAAACCGAGGTAACATAAAAATCGTTCTTGCCGTCATTATTGGGCGTAAAGGCATTCGGCATATACACCGCACAATACGCTTCAGGCGACTCACACTGCACAATTTCCACCTCAACAGTGACCGTGTCGATGTAAAAGCAAGGGAATCCGATCGGATTATTCGGATCGGTCGGTGGACCACAGTTGATTTGTACTATACAGGTCACCTGATAAATACCCGGCGTGCCGAACCTGTGTGAGGGATTGCCTGTCTGAGAATGATTGGACGCACCACTTGAAGGATCGCCAAAATCCCAGCCGATAACATTTTCAATGAGCAAATTGGTGTGCAGGTAAAATCCCATAACCTGATCAATGCATGTATCCGGAGTATGTTTGACCTCCAAAATGTCGGATTGAGCATTGGCGCTGTCCACCACGGCACACAAACAAAAAGCTACAAATAAACAGATATACCTTCTCATCGGAAACCTTTTTACCTTCGTAACTCTTCCAAAGTTATGGATGATTTTGTTTCCATAAAAGCATACACCTCAAGCATTTCATGATTTTCATCACGCATAGTACGGAGCATCCAAAAAAAGAAAACCATAAACGCCTTTCGCGAGCAAGCATCCTGATTTTGCTGCTGGGCGTATCGATACATGTCAACAGCGTCCAGGCCCAACGTCTGCCCCCTTTGCTCTCTCAGTCAGATAACTCCTCTAAACCTGCACCCTTTCAGGAAACAGTGCGCTACTTCGATGTCGTTCACCAAAAGCATCCACAGCTCTACATGAAAGAGGACACCACTTTTTACACCTTGTATTTTGTGCTGGACGATACCCTACAGGAACTGGCAGTGCGTCTCCTGAGTCCGCTGCCTGAACTGACATCGCCGAACAAAGGCAATATAGTGCGGGAGGGCTATTATGCCTTCGATAAAAAAAACAGCCAGGGCTTCAACGGAAGGATTTGCCTTGACTTATCATCCACAACAACAGACTCGACGCAATGGACGTCGATCCCCCTTCTATCAGACAAGAACAACAGAATGGGAAATTCAACCTGGCGGCTTCATGACCGTAAACTTTCACCCGGCACCTATCGGTTACGCATCTTCACCACGTTGCCGGAGAAAATGCGCGGCGCTTTCATGCTTGAAACGGGATCTATACCTGCTAGCGTTCGATTGCGGCCATGGTTCAATGCAGAGCAGCAAGATTGGTAAAAGTTACTCAGACTTCACCAATCGAAAAGCCTTCACATCGCTGCCGGCCGTTAGTCTGACAATGTAAACCCCGGGAGCCAATGAACCGGAAGGCATAAGGAGTTGTACATTATGAAATCCGGACTGCATCTGTGCCTTGTTGGCGAATGTATGCAGCAACTGACCTTGCAAATCGAAGAGTTGAATGCTGACACTACGGCTTTCCGGCAAACTGAAATCCAAATACGTCTGCTGAGAAAGGATGGTCGGATACAGCGTAGCTGCAATACCTGAAGATGTCACCGGAAAAATGGCGGTCGCGAAATTGAAATGTGCCGTGATGGTGTCTGAGCCCGATGGATTGACCCATACAGGATTGATACTGTCGCCGGGTAAAAACTGATGGCCCACCACTGAACTCCAGTGCGTGAATTGATACGGTGGCTGTGGAAGGGCTTCAAAACGGTTGGTCATGCCTCCAAAGTAATTTCCCGTCCAAGGAAGGTCATCGTGCGTAAGCGTATTGAACTTCACTGCTCCTGCACCGATTGGATCGGCAGTAACGGTAATCGCGAAGGGACCTGTAAGGTTGTAACAACCGCTGATCCCACTCGCAAGGTTATTGCAACGGTCCAGGATGAACTGCCGCAAGGTATCCACATTGGTTTGCCAACCCGTCAGGGTGCCGTTCCAGCGAGTGCAGTGCGCAGGCATCTCCGGGCTCAGCTTGGCGATGATACTGTCCAGCTGACTGATCATATTGTCGCAGGAGAAAACCGTGTTCCACAAGTCAGCCATGCGTGAAATGTAATATTGATTGAATTCCGGGTTTTGCCGCAGCCTATTGAGCACCTGGATATGCCCCTCCGGATCCGAGTTCAATCCAAGCCCTTCCGGGTCACAAGGGTCTGCGTACGGACCGGTATTGGGAATGCCTGTGTAATTGATGTAGTGACCGAAAGTGGCATCATTGTCCCATAAGATATACCCCCAGCGGCGGTGCTGGCCGTTAGGATCCATTCCTCTCCACCAGCCGGTATTGTAATTGAGCCAGTCGGAACACACTGTAATAGCGTTGGCGATGACGTAATCCACCAGACTGGTCGCGTCGTACAGGCCTGTCACATAATTGTAGTCGGAAGGATTCGCCATGTTATGGGTCATGATGTAGTTATACAGGGAATTCCAGTCAGAGAGTGCTGTAGGTCCACCGTATTCCGCCCAGGTATTGCCCCAGGTGAGAATGTACTGTAAATTGTATTTATCCTGACCATAGTAGTAATCCGTGTAATCATGTTCATCGGGATTCTCACGGATATCGTAAACGCCCCAATACATCCCGTTAAGGTATACCACGACTTTCTCTGCATTGCGTACATCCAGGTTCATACCGCCTTTTTTCGCGAGCATGTGGATGTATGCATCCCTAACGTGGGCGCTGCCCTGATTGGCCGGACGGTAATCTGCCGGATAGTTGTCGTCGCCTGAAGCTCTCAGGATCAAACGCTGAAAGTTTTCCCTGGTCGAATACTCAAACAACTTCTCCTCGACACTGTGGTTGTAACCCATCTCGTCGCGCGAAATAAAATCCAGGCTGCGCTGACTCAACACCCAGGAGTCCTGACCGTGCCGGTTGAACTCACCGTATGTATTGGCCTTCCGGATACCGCTCGTATCGAAATATTCAAAACTGCCGATGGGAACCAGATTGCCGCTTCCGTTGGCCAGATTCGACAGTTGAGTGGCGGAAACAGAAATCACCGGGAGAGTGTGGCTCACATTCAGGAAATAGGTGTGAAACTCCACGAAGCTGGGTAGTACAGTCGGATCCGGACTCCAGGTTACCGCCTTGAGGACGGTGGTGCCCGTCATCTGCACGGCTCCGGTGGATACGGTAGAATTCGTGGTCGGCAGTGAACCATTGGTGGTGTAGCGAATGGTTCCACCCGGCTCCGTGGAAGTGATGATCACAATTACCGGGGAAGGATAAAAACCGGGAGGAACGGAAAAATCAGGCCTATCGGCATAACGGCTATATGGTACCGATGCCGTATTGGTATTGTTGGGCGTAGGACTGGTGAAGATGCTCCATCCGGATGCACCGTTGGTAGTCCGCCCGCGGGAATGTCCCGACTGTGTTTTCTGCAGTGTCAGGCTATCGAGGATTATACCGGAAGGATCCGAAAGAATGAGTTTTTCCGGCGTGTTCTTGGTCTGGGTCAGACGGAAATTCGTATGATAACTCACCGTAGTATTGGTGTTACGCCCCGAACACCAAAAACGGAAGAAGCCATTTGCCGGAATTACCGCACCGGCAGGAACCGTATACTTCATGGCATTGGTCAGATCGTCACTGAGGTGATATCCGCTCAGGTTGATGGGCGTCGGTCCGGGATTGAAGAGCTCCACCCAGTCTTCATAATCCGAATGGTCGTCAACAAACTGGGTCAGATTGGAAGCCGAATACTCATTGATGACCAGTTGGGCCTTTAAAGCAAAGGGCTGTGAAAAAAGTATCAGCAGCAGGGAAAACAAACGGATGGTACGCATAGGAATGGGTTGATTCATGCAAGTTTAAGCAATAGTTAGGAAAATGTGAAATAATTGCCAAGCGTGCTATCAAACCAAAAAAAAAGCGTGGTCGCCTATAGACAACCACGCTTGTACACAAAACCAATAATTACTCAACTATCACGCGGGTAAAGGAACGGATGCCTGCGCTTTCGAGGGATACGACATATACTCCCGCAGCAAAGTCGCTGACGGACACCTCCATCATGTTAGCTCCTGCATCCGGGTTGCCCTCGCGATTGAAGACAATCCTACCGAGCGCATCAACAATATTCAACCGGTAATTGTCCTCGGTGGCCGAAAAGCTCAGGTACAAGGTGCCGGAAACAGGATTTGGCCATGCGTTTAATGAGTACACATCAGTAGAGGTTTCTCGGGCGCAAGCGCCAACTGTAATTGGACTAAGTGTACGTGTAGTACTGTTACCGCAGGAGTTTGCAGCCACTACCCGAACACCTTGCCCGCTGGCCGGACCAGCCCAATTCACCGTAACATTTTTGGTGCCCTGTCCGGAAGCCACTGCTCCTGCAGCTGTTGTAGCCCAGCTATACAAGGTAGCACCGGTAACTGTTGCAACCGAATACGCCACATTTGTATTCGCACAAGGCGTGGCCGAGCCTGTTATCTCACCCGGACGGGCTGGAACACCCAAAACAGTAAGCGAACGAATCGCACTTGTACCGCATCCATTCACAGATCTAACTGTAACAGTATTGGATGTAGATGTGATATAATTCACATTGACACCCGTAGTTCCCTGACCACTGGTGATTGTACCACCATTAACGGTCCAGACATAAGAAGTTGCGTTTGCTACAGGAGTGATAGAATAAGCTACCGCATTGGTGTTGCAAACTCCATCCTTTCGACCACTGATAACTCCAGGTGTAACAGGCAAATTTTGAGCAACCGCTTTTGTACGCGCTGCAGATTGCCCACAGATGTTCGCTGCGATAACACTGAATACTCCACCCGTGTATCCTACACCCACATTTACAGTAATCGCATTCGTGCCCTGTCCTGAAACGAGTGTGACACCGGATGGAACAGTCCATGTATAAGCTGTCGCACGGGGAACAGCCACAACGGAATACGTCTGTGTAACACCGGGACACAACTTGCTGGGACCAGAAATCGGACCTGGAGAAACCGGGGATACAACCTGATAGCTAACGTTCAGGCAGGTAATTGTACTATTGGTACAGGCATCAGCAGCATATACACAAATCTGACCAGTGATACCCGCCTGGATGGCTGCATCGGAATAAGACAATGTGACTGTATTGGTCCCCTGTCCACTCAGTATGCTCAGACCGGTTGGAACTGTCCAATTGTAACCGGTCGCACCTGCTACAAGATCGCAGCTGAATACCAGCGTACCGGCAACGGAAGATAAACACGCTGTTGCATTTCCGCTGATGGCAGTAGGGGCTGCTATTACAGGCACACCATTGTCAATCACATTGTCACAATTGTCGTCCACACCATTACACACTTCACTGGCAGCAGGGTTTATTGATGCATCGCTGTTATTGCAATCTCCGGCCACAGTAACCGAACCCGGGACAGGAGCACATGAAGAAGTAGCGCTACCTGCACCGTAACCGTCCGCATCGGTATCAACATAGTAGTTAAGGAAAGTAGCGTTTTCATCAATGAGTCCGTCACAATCATTATCTACACCGTTACAATCATCAATGGCAATGCCCGGATTCACAGCAGCACTGTTGTCGTTACAATCTCCGGCCTGACCAACATAGCCTGATGGTGCGCCTGTGCAGGATGATTGGGTTACATTTGGATTACCATAAGCATCCTGATCAGCATCCGCATAATAAACAACGGGAGCCAGAACTGTAGCATTGGAATCATCACAATCATTACTATTTGACACATACCCTAAGGGCTGATTGCAAAAGCGTAAAGTATCAGTAGCATCACCGAGACCATCGCCATCCACATCAGCATACCATAGTTGCTGACCAGTCACATTAGCATCATCACTGTCCACGTCTCCATCGCAATCATCGTCTATCCCATTGCAAATTTCTGTAGCGCTGGGATATACAGCTGCGATATTGTCGTTACAATCTGAATTATCAAAGGAGTAGCCTGAAGGTTGTGTACAGGCTGCCACAGAAACGGAAGCGACACCATAGCCATCACCGTCCGAATCCAAGAACCAGGTCGGTGGTGTTGTCAGTGTAAGTGTCAATGAAGCAATACTGTCGCAACCTGAAGCATTGGTAGTGGTATATGTATACGTACCAGATGTAGTATAAGTACTTCCGTTCCAACTATAGCTACCACAGGTGGTGATAGCTGTAGCAGAAGTTGTGTTAGAGCAACCCAGATTGAGTGTTCCGCTCAATGACGGGAAGAGTACTTCATTACCTGTTGGATTGTCGTAAACAAAGTTCCGCACCTGAAAGGTGCTCGTATTACGAATTTGCAAATTCAATTTATAGGTAAATACGCCATTGGTGGTGAACTGGCCCAGAAGGACTCTGTTTGAACCAGTGGGGAAAGCACCAACCTGCTGGCCCAATACACCCCATGAGCAATTGGTGCTCGTGAACGAATTGCCCACCGATGAACCATCGGTAAGCAAGGACACCATGGTCGCATTGGTGACATCTCCCAATGTAGTCAATGCCAACAATGCGGGATTGTTCACCGTATTATACATTCCATCAGCCGTAGTCAATGGCAAGCCAATGCTTGTATCTGCATTGGCCAAAACCCCTGCGGGAGAAAAGACAAGATTTGCACCACCGCCGGAAGGGGTAGCGGCAGAATTGTCTTCGGACTTTACTACACCAAAGCGATTGGTAGCTACTGCACCGCAAGTGAAATATGAATCAAGTATAGTGGTATTGGCTGACAACAATGAGGTGTTGCTTGTAGGGAGTGGTCCACCGGTAGCATTTCCGGATGGGTGATTGTAGAAATTGGTGGAAGTAATCAGTTGAAGCGGATGACCGTTTACTCCGTACACAGACTGAACACCCCAGCCCGGTTCAAGATCCGCATAAATCCTCCAGGTAATAGATCCGGCAGGAAGAGTACCGGTCTGATTTCCTGCGTTGCCGGCTTCAGCATCCGCCTCTGCAGCATCCGTGGCATTCGAGACGTAAAACTTTTCGACGAAGATCTGTTGCAACCCACTCTGTGCATTCGCACCAATGACGGAAAGCAACAAGGCCGCCATGAGTGTAATAGTTTGGTTTTTCATAGTATTGATTTTTTAAATAGTTTAAGTTCTCATCTTACATCTCCGCTGCACTGTTAACCAGAAATGAAGCACGCCGCAGAAATCGAACGCAAAGTAATTTTCACTCCAACGCCGTCAAACACCCACCCTTTATGTTTAACGATTTGATAAATATTGAAGTGCTTTCTATAATACACCCGAAACATTCGCTTAATCATTTTTGTAATTCGTTAACAAACCGCTTAAAGTTGCCATTGGCCGAAACAAAATCAATGGAGAGTGTACACATTGCTTGTTAACGATGAATTAAGAATAACATCGCCCAATCGTAATGTTCCGGAAAAACTAAAATCATCACTACGATTAACAAGCGAAAGGCATTTCAGCTGTGGCCAATGCCTACGTTGCTGTTGCAGCAGTCAAGTATACATGGAATAACTAATTTCGTACACACCATAATTCTCGCTGCCGGACTTTGACCTCCCTCCTAAACCTGTATAAAAAATCTTTCGAGGG
>CAZPCA010000050.1:0-4697 GCA_964584995.1 uncultured Bifidobacterium sp. | reverse complement strand
TTTCACCTCGCTGTACATGACCCGCGAATTGCATTTTACCGTGGGAGATGCAGGATTGGTCATGAGCTTCTACGGTATCGGCAGTGTATTGGGAAGCTATTTCGGGGGCTGGCTATCGGACCGTATCTGGTACCGGCATGTCATCATCGGATCATTGCTGATCAGCGGCTTCGTGCTCCTGCTGTTGCTCTGGGCCACCTCCCCGCTAGCGCTATCGCTTATCATATTCGCATACGCCTTCACTGCTGACATCTTCCGTCCAGCCAACTCCAAAGCCATTGCCGTATTCAGTGACGACAGCAACCGCACACGTTCTTTGTCGCTGGTGCGGCTGGCCGTCAATCTTGGCTTTACCGTGGGACCGGCCGCAGGGGGATTCATTGCGCTTTACCTCGGCTACAAGTGGTTGTTCATCATCGATGCCATGACCGGCTTCGCTGCCGCCGGCCTTCTCTATGCGGTCATTCCGGCAAGGGCCAGGGAACGGGAAGCACCCACCCCTTCCAATGCGAAGACAGGGCCCTCCGCCTACCGCGACCGTTACTACCTCATCTTTGTTGTGATGGTCGCTCTTTACGGCACCTGCTTCTTCCAGATTTTCGCATCCGTACCGCAATACTTCAATCAGGTTTGCCATTACAACGAAGACACAATAGGTCTGCTCATGGCGCTGAATGGTTTTCTCGTCGTACTTGTTGAAATGCCCTTGGTGTTGCTGATGGAAAAATTCAGCAACACCTATCGCTTCATCTTGCTCGGCGTAGCCTGTCTGCCGGTCTGTTTTATGTTTTTATTGTTGGGCGGACAGTCGATGCTCATTGCCATTGCCTACACGGTTGTCATCACCTTTTCTGAAATTTTCGCCATGCCCTTTATGATGAATATCGCCATCACCCGCCCTGTACCCGAACGACAAGGACAATATGCAGCGCTCTACTCGATCGCCTATGGCATCGCCAACATCGCCGCTCCGGTGGCCGGACTCGGCATCGCGCACAGGTATGGCTTCGAAAACATGTTCCGGCTGCTGATCGGCATGAGCCTGTTGAACCTGATCGGTTTTTATCTGCTGGGAATAAATAAAAAGGTAGGACTGTCGCCATCCGGTGGCGATCCGAAATACTAAAGCATTTTACCCCGCTTCAGCAGGTAAGGCATTAAGACCTGCTTATAACCTTTTTGCACATCGGCTTCCACGAAGTCGATTCGGTATTGCGCACACTTCAGCAACAACTGCTTCCGGAAATCGTCCATATTGCGCAGGTAAGCCTCGCGCACCTGTGAAGCATGTACCTTGACCTCCTGTCCGCTTTCAATGTCTACAAATTGGTAGGGACGGTTTTCGAATTTGAAATCAAGTTCCAGTCGTTTATCCACTACATGAAAAAGTACTACCTCGTGTTTGTTGTATCGGAGATGTTGCAAGGCACTGAAAAGTTCTGTACTGTCACCCGCATTCTCGAACATGTCGCTGAATATGATCACGAGTGAACGACGGTGGACACTCTCCGCAACCTGATGCAGTGCAGTAGCCAGTGAGGTGGAAGAACTGCCCTGGGAAGCGATGGCCTCCTCGAGTTTATGGATCAATAATTTATGGTGTACAGTACTGCTGCGGGCGGCCGTGTTTAGCTCTAACTTATCAGAAAAGATACTGAGACCTGTCGCATCGCGTTGCATTTTGAGTAATTGCATGATCGCAGCTGCACAATGGGCGGAAAAAGTGATTTTGTTCAAGAGATCCGGCTGCCTTTTGTCGTAGGCCGGAAAATGCATCGATGCGGAATTATCCACCACCAGCTGACAGCGAAGATTGGTCTCCTCCTCGTAGCGTTTAGTGAACAGCTTATCGGTTCGGCCGTAGAGCTTCCAGTCGATGTGACGCGTCGGTTCACCGGTATTGTAAATACGGTGCTCGGCAAACTCCACCGAGAATCCGTGAAAGGGGCTTTTGTGAAGGCCCGTAATGAAGCCCTCCACCACTTGTCGGGCGATGAGTTCAAGCTGGCTGAACTGACTGAAGTTTTGCTGTTGTAGTGCCATTGTGTAAAATGATCATGACCGGTCAGGTTTTAACGTACAATCTGCCATTGTGTTGCAGAGCCGTCTACCCGACCGGTCACCGATCGCTCAAACCATCAACAAATAATATACCCCCTGAGCAGAAGCGTATGGATTATAACTGTGCATCGAGCTTGCCGGCCAGTACGGATTTAGGTACTGCACCCACCTGCTTATCCACTACCTCGCCGTTCTTGAAGAACAACAAGGCAGGAATGTTACGAATGCCAAACTGCATGGAAATGTTGGGATTGTGATCGACGTTGACCTTGCCGACCACGGCTTTGCCTTCGTATTCTTTGGCGAGTTCTTCTACAAAGGGACCTACCATGCGGCAGGGACCACACCATTCGGCCCAAAAGTCAACGAGTACGGGCTTGTCAGATTTCAGAACCATTTCGTCGAAGTTCTGATCGGTTAATTCTAATGCCATTTTTATGTGTTTTTAAATGTAAGTATTGCTTCTTTATCAAATTGTATTCCGCAGGCGCCTAGATGACAATATGTCAGCCAACGCTCACCTCCACGCCGGGGAGACTGGTCAGTCCGGTGATTAAAGGGTTGTTCACTTTCACCTTCACCGTCTTGCACCGGAAGGGCAAGGCCCACTTGCGTTCATCGTCGTAGACTTTTATCCGAACAGGGGTGTTTCCTTTATGCTCCGTCAATAGTTCTGACATCTGCTTAGCGTGGTCTTCGTGTAGTTGGCTCAATTTAAGATGCACCACCAACTCCTTGGACATTTTTTCACTGAGGTCGCTCAGGTAAGTCACGACATAGGGCTTCACCTCGAAATCGTCGTCCTTTCCGAAACGGTTTTGGACCCTTGCCCGGAAATGAACGAGACTGTTTTCTTCGAGGTATTGACGGAGCTTGCCGTAATCTTCGCCGAAGAGCGTGATCTCCAATTGGCCGCTGAGATCCTCCACGGTAAAGCTGCCGAATGGCTTGCCCGTCTTGGTCATGCGATGGTTCACAGAAAGGATGATGCCAGCAAAGGACAGGTCACGTCCCCGAAGTCCTTTCAGCGCATCGGGACGAATGAGTTGCTCGATGCGGTGGCTGCAAAAACTGTTCATCTCAAAGCGGAAATCATCCAATGGATGGCCGGAGAGATAAAATCCGATAACCTCCTTTTCCTTTCCAAGAGCCTCCAGGCGGCTCCAGGGTTCACACTTTGCCAGCACAGGCTGGGTCACCTCGTCCACCAGGGCATCGCCGAAGAGGCTTTGCTGCTGTGAATTAGCTTGTAACGCAGAGGCATTGCCGAAGCGGATAGCTTTCTCGATGCCGCTGATTCCATCGCGGGGATCTATGTGGAAATATTGCGCACGGTGCATGTCGGTGAAACAATCCACCGCTCCGGACTGCACGAGGCACTCCATGCTGCGCCTGTTGACGGATTTACCCGATACCCGGCGTGTAAGTTCGAAGATATTGGTAAAAGGGCCATCCTTTTCGCGTTCCTCGATGATGGACTTGATGGCTTGTTCGCCCAACCCACTTACCGCACCCAGTCCGAAGCGGATCTGACCCGCCCTGTTTACGCTGAAAGCGTACTGGCTTTCGTTGATATCAGGCCCAAGAATACTGAGTCCCATCCTGCGGCACTCCTCCATAAAGAAGGTCACCTTATCCAGCTGACTAAGGTTATGGGTAAGGACCGATGCCATGTATTCCGCTGGGTAATGGGCCTTCAGATAGCCGGTCTGGAAAGCGACAAATGCATAACAGGTGGAATGGGATTTGTTGAACGCATAAGAGGCGAAGGCCTCCCAGTCGGTCCACACTTTATCACACACCTTCAGGTCGTGCCCGTTCTTCTCGCAACCCTCCATGAACTTGCCCTTCATCTTATCGAGCACGTCTTTCTGCTTCTTCCCCATCGCTTTCCGCAAGGTGTCAGCTTCTCCTTTTGTGAAGTTGGCCAGCTTCTGCGAAAGCAGCATCACCTGTTCCTGATAGACTGTGATACCGTATGTCTCCTCCAGGAATTCCTGCATCGCCGGCAGATCATACACCACCGGCTCCTTGCCGTGCTTACGCGCAATGAAGTTGGGGATGTAGGCCAGGGGTCCAGGGCGGAAGAGCGCATTCATCGCAATCAGATCCTCCAGCTTGTCGGGCTTGAGCTCTTTGAGGTATTTCTGCATACCCACTGATTCGAACTGGAACGTACCGTTGGTTTCGCCGCGTTGATAGAGCGCGAAGGTTTTCGCATCATCGAGGGGAATCTGGTCGATATCGATTGCGACACCGTGGTTTTGTTTGATCAGCGTGAGTGCATCCTTGATGATGGTCAGGGTTTTCAGCCCCAGCAAATCCATCTTGATGACACCCGCATCCTCGATGACACGACCGTCGTACTGCGTTATCAGCAACTCGGTTTCCTTGGCCGTGCAGACCGGGATGATCTCTTTGAGGTCTTTCGGAGCAATGATGATACCGGCCGCGTGAATGCCCGTATTCCGTACCGAACCTTCCAGCACGAGGGCTTCCTTAAGGACTTTCGCCCGCAAATCATCTCCTCTTAATACTGCGCGTAATTGTTGAACACCCTCCAGCTCTTCGCTGCCGAGATTCTCCTTTTCCTTCAGGCTTTTCTCCCCATCGATGGGCGCCGTCATGATTCGCTT
>CAZPCA010000049.1:0-17742 GCA_964584995.1 uncultured Bifidobacterium sp. | reverse complement strand
GGGGAGAGTGGCTCCGTGTCCCTCCGTGCTCTGAGTGTCTCAGTGGTAAAAAATCCGCGTCTATCCAGGTGGGGCGGGGCCCCATGTCCCTCCGTGTTCTGAGTGTCTCAGTGGTAAAAAATCTGGATCTATCAGGGGAGAGAGGGGCTCCGTATCATTCCGTGTCCTTTTGCCTCCGTGGTAAAAAAACGTGTCCATCTGGTTCGTAGGACCTCTGTTCAACGCAGTGCCCTCGCCAGCTCAAACAACCAATAACAGTACTATTGCCGCCAGCATGAACAATAAGGTCAATCCGCCTATAAGGTTCGAGCGCCAGCCGTTGGTGTGATGCCCCATTATTTTTTGATTGTTGCAGATATGCAGGATAACAGCGATGAGTATCGGTGAAGTAATCCCATAGGCCACAGCCGTCACCGTGAGGGCTTTGACAGGACTTATATCCATGAATTGTATGCCCAGCGCTACGATAAGGGATACAATAATAACAGCGTAGAATTTTCGGGCTTCGTAGAATTTTTTATCCAGGCCCTCAGTCCAGTTGAAGGTCTCCGACAGAATGTATGACAAGGAGCCAGCCAGTACCGGAATAGCCAGCATACCGGTACCGATGACCCCCGTCGCGAAGAGTAGATAGGCGTATTCTCCACCCAGCGGACGCAAAGCCATCGCCGCTTGTTCTACGGTCTCAATACGATGTATGCCTGCCGGGAAGAGCACGGCTCCGGTAGTCAGAATGATGAAGTAAAATACCAGGTTGGAAAACAGGATGCCGGTCCTCACGTCAAAGCGCATGTCCTGAATGCGCTGCTTGTCCACCACCATTTTCTTTTGGTGCATCTCTTCCACTTCCATGGAGGTTTGCCAGAAAAAAAGATATGGAGAAATGGTTGTACCCAGAATGCCGATCAATGCGAGTAGATAGGCGGATGTAAACTCGATGTCAGGCCAGCATGTGCTGCCCAATACATCCAGCCAGTTGATAGATCCCGTAAAAGGTACGATGCAATAACAAAACAAAACGATGCACAACCACTTCAGTACACTCGCCAGTTTCCTGTAAGGAAGGTAGATGATAGTGGCCATGAGGAGCAGGGTGAAGAGCAAGGAAAACTCCAGGCTCGATACCGATGGCAGCAGCAGGTGGGCGACCGCCCCCATACCGGCCAGGTCGGCTCCAATATTCAAGGTGATGGCCGGAAAACTGAAGAGTATCACAAGGTACAAGACCCATCGCGGATAATTTCGTTTTACAACACCGGCAAGTCCGAATCCGGTGGCCAATCCGATCCGCGCGCACATTTCCTGCATGGTCGCCATCATCGGATAGGTGGCCAGCGATGTCCACAACAACTTATAACCGTGCATGGCACCGGCCTGAGAGTAGGTCGCGATACCAGAGGGGTCATCGTCGCTGGCGCCCGTAATCAAGCCAGGACCAAGCGAGTTCCAGAACGATTTCTTTGGCTTTGTCCCCACCTTGTCAGTGTCTATTGCGATAGATCCGGTTTTTCGTCCTCTTGCTGTCATGATGGGAAAGGATGCGTAAAATCAGTTTTACCGCTGGAAGGAAGTATACTGTTTTTTGTAAATATCGTAATTTTAAAATGCAACATATTACCCAACTTTCGTGTTGGGTAGGTTTGTGCATAAGATGATTGGAACGGTATTTGGTAATGGTTTGCAAAACGTTTGTATGAAAACACCTGTCATCGGATTAGCGGTCCTGTTCGCCTTAATCATCTCTTCCTGCTCACCCAAGATTCCTTTCACACAATCCATTCGAGAGCAGTATAAACTGACTCCGGAAGAGCTTCGTGGTATCCAGTTTTATGTTTCAGACCAGATCGTACTCCGCAGAGCGGAGAGCAATACCGCTAAAAAGACAACAGAAGAAGGCCGTCTGGTCATTGAATCCGGAAAAAGCATCGAACAGTTCACCATTCGGAACGGAACACGCGGTGCATTGGAGCACGTACCGGATGGAAAAAACCTGATGATATCTTTTGAAGAAGGTGCTGAACGGCAACTTGTTTTCGGAAGTGGTCAGAGTAGAAGCGGTTATTATTCTTTGCAGGCGCTTTCCTGGGAGGACGGACGTGGACTCATCAATTACGCCGGACAGTCCTGGTACGCTACGGAGCAAAGCCGTAACGCTGTATTGCTCTTCAAGATGAAGAGTATCCGTAAGCTGCGTGTGGATACCAAGGTGGCCAAAGGTAAAAGGGTCCGCTAAACCTGCTTTTTTTGACGGTTTTCGCGGAGTCGGGTCAGCCACCCATGCAGCAATACTGTAGCCAGTATCAGCAAGGTTCCGATGTAGAATTTCAAACCCAGCAACTCGTGCTCGTTAAAGAAGAGCATGGCAAGCACAATACTGTACACAGGCTCCAGGTTTACACTGAGGTTCATGGTGAAAGCATCCAATTTTTGCAATGCCTGAAGTGAAATGGTGAAGGCGAAAGTGGTGCACACAATTCCCAGCACTAGAAGGTAAATGCTGTCATTGACAGTGGGGACTGCGAAGCTGGTTTCGTTGAGTGAAAACCAAAGCGGCAAGAGAAAGCTCAACAGGATAAAGCCTGTGCTTAATTCATAAAAACACATGGTTTCGGGGGAGACTTTTTCACTCATGCTTTTATTAAGGATCGTGAACAGGGCAGCTAGAAAAGCGCTGCTCAGGGAGAGCAGAATGCCATTGGCATAAAAGTGTTGCACGGAGAAAATGATGTAAATGCCACCAATCACCCCGCTCCCCAACAATAGTTCGCGGACATTGAATTTCTTTTTTCGAATCAGCGGCTCCAGCAAAGCGGTGAATAGGGCTACGCTGGAGAAGCTTGCAATCGCCACCGATACATTGGAGGCCTTGATGGCTCCGTAAAAGGTGATCCAGTGCAGGGTGATGACGAGGCCAATGCCCGATAAGCGGAGAAGCATAGGCCAGCTTACTGCAATCATTTGTTTCCTGTAAAAAAGGTAGATACCCATGGCTGTTGCGCTGATGAGCATCCGGTACCATACGAGCATGCCTTCGTCCAGCAGGATCAATTTGCCAAGAATAGCAGTGAACCCCCACAGGAAAATGGCCAGGTGCATCCTGAAGAAAGCGCCACGCATCTTCAGAATTTCAGAAGGTTTTCGTACAATTCTTTGGTGGGTAAGCCGACAACGTTGTAATAGCTGCCCGAAATAGATTCAATACCGGTCATGCCTATCCATTCTTGTATGCCGTAGGCTCCTGCTTTGTCTAACGGCGGCTGATGCTGCAGGTAAAAAGCGATTTCTTCGTCTCTCAGTTTTTTGAAGTACACATCTGTTTTCACAAAAAATGTTTCCGATTTTCTGCTTGACATCAGGCATACACCTGTTATTACCGCATGTTTTCGCCCGGACATCAGGCGCAGCATTTTATCGGCTTCCTGCAGATCACGGGGCTTGCCCAGTATCAATTCGTCCACTGCAACAATGGTGTCTGCAGTAATCACCAGGGTGTTTTCCTGCAAGTCTTGCTTGAAAGCCAGGGCTTTTTTGCGCGCAAGGTACATCGCGATGTCCTCTCTGCGGAACTGCTCCGGATACTGTTCGTCTACGTTTTTTACGAGGACTTCGAAATCGAGTCCCAGTTGGCGTAAAAGGGCTTCCCTTCGGGGCGAACCAGAGCCAAGGATGATTTTTGTAGAACTGAATTTATGATGTAGTGGGTGCATGCGTTATGCATTCATGAAGCTGAAGTAAAAAACCGCGAGCGATAGAATGCCGGCGAGCAATATCAGCTTGAGTAAGAGGCTCGCTTTTGTGTACTGAGCTTTGGTGGTGGCAGTACACAGCAGGTAAATCAATAACAATAGAGGAATATCTACTGTGATAATAAGGTAGTAGAAGGCTATGGGTGTTTCCCATTGCTGACTGAGGAACTGCACACTCACGAGCAGCAGTAAAAGAACCGACGACAATGCAATGCTGATGATTTTCCCTGCAAGGGGGCCTGCAGTGGTCGCCAGTGTTTTACAACCGAGCGCAGCGTCTCCCTCCATGTCTTCGATGTCTTTGATGATCTCCCGCAAAAGGTTGGTAGTAAATCCAAAGAACATGCAGGCGCCGATCATCAGCATAACGGATTCATCTTCTCTGGCCAGAGGCTCGGCAATCACCACCAGGAAAATAGAGACGGCTGTTAATCCGGCCACTACGATATTGCCCAACAAGGGGATGCATTTGTAGCTGGTCGAATAAAAGTACATCATTCCGGACGAGATGAGCAGCACAACGCCGATATAGCTCAGTTGCTTGTAATAGCTGAGATAAAGTCCTCCGAGCACACCCAGAAAAGTGACGGCCAGGTATAGGTTGTAGGCAAAGTCTTTGGAAAGATGTACACCTACGATTTGCTTGCCCGTGCGGTTGATGGCATCGATTTTCATGTCCTCAATGTCATTAATGGCATTGCCTCCGGCAGTCAATAAAACACAGGACATCACCATGATGAAAAACTCGAAATCCGTCAGGAGCATACCTTTGCCGTTGGCCTCGAGCAGGGGCTCAGCCATGGCGTAACGTACCATGTATTGCAGCAAGGCCAGCATGAAGAGATTCGGCCAGCGTACCAGCTTTAAGCTGTATGAAATGGTTTGTATCATCTCCAGTGCCCTTTAAGTGTCAATACCTGTTCGATAACGTCCCGTACACAGCCTTCGCCGCCTTTGTAAGGGGAAGTATAGTGGCAAAGCGCTTTGATTTGTTGTACGGCATCGGCAGGACACGTACGGACACCACAGTGGCGCATGGCTTCATGGTCCGGCATGTCATCGCCCATGTAGAGCGCCTCTTCGGGTCGTATTTGGTAGCGCAGAAGCAGTGTTTCCAGCTGGCTGAGTTTATGCTCTATGCCGATGTGGACCTCTTCGATACCGAGTTTCTGCAATCTTCGTCCAACGCCTTCTGGGGTGCTGCCGCTGATGACAAAAATGAAATACCCGCATTTTGCCGCCAATTGCAGGGCATAGCCGTCTTTGATGTTCATGTTCCGCAGCATGCTTCCGTCGGGTTGGATCAGCAATTGACCATCGGTCATGACACCGTCCACATCGAAAACAAAGCACCTCACCTGGCGGAGCAGTTCTTTGAAGTTCAGCTCCTGATTCATGTGGTAAATATAGCTGAATTGCAGTAAAGCCTCTTCATGCCTGCAGGTCCCCGTCCGGCTGAGAGGAAGATGCATGTGCCGGGTTGCAGGCAAATCCCTGCTCCGCTCCTGGACTACTTAATATACATTTCATATGGCGAACAGTCCTTCTTCTGCTGATGGAGTTGGACGATGGCAAAAGCCGGTGAAATCGCAGGCGTACGGCACTGTACAGTGTGGTCCGGTAGAAACGGCAGGCATGGTGTTGCCGGCACAGATGTATTTCATGCGCTGAATAGCGGTTTTTGTTGTTGCGTATTTTTCCAGGCAGTGCCCGGTGAAGTCGGTGATTTCAAACAGGGCGTCCAGAGGGATGTCACTTTGAAGGGAATTGTATGCTTGCCGTAGGTGGACGATGCCTGCGCCTGCGATTGGAATGTCGCTGCTCTTCAATACGTAATATTGCAGGGAGAGGTCGTCTTTGTAAATGTCTTTTATCCGCTCACTGCTCTTCACTTCGTACAGGTGCCATCCCTCCGGTGTTTTAACCAGTATGTCCGCATACACGAGCACGCCGTCGAAGACGAATGCCGCTTCGTAAATGCTCGTGCATCCGCTTTCTATCAGCGCTTGTGTGGTGCGAACAGCTTCTTCGTAACGGTATCCTTTGGATACGTGGACAAGCGTACCTCCTGGGAACAGTCCCCGGGCCAGTTCACCTACACGGTGCCCCTTTTCGAATTTCGCCTGCTTCTCCGGACTTACCGGGTCGCGCAGCTTGAAATGTTTTTTATACAGGTAAATCGCCTTGTCGCACTGCATTCCTTTCAGGTAGGATGTTTTGGAGAGAAAAGCTTTCATGGGCATCTACATTGCTTGCCTGTACTGTTGGATAAGTTGAATGGCCTCGCGTGCCTGTCGCGCATCGTGTACCCGCAGCAGGGCAGCACCGTGCATCAATGCGAGCGTATTGAGGACGGTGGTTCCGTTCAGGGATTCTGCTGCTGTGATGCCCAGTACTTTATTGATCATAGACTTTCTGGATACGCCGGCAAGAAGTGGACATCCAAGGGTCTGGAAGGTGGAAAGGTGCGACAGTAAGCGGTAATTGTGTTCAAGTGTTTTTCCAAAGCCGAATCCCGGGTCGATGATCAGGTCCTTTATACCTGCCTGACGGCACTGATCGATACGCGCGCTGAAGTAATGGAACACCTCGGAGACGACATCGGCATAATTGGGGTTGTGCTGCATGTTTTCCGGGCTGCCCTGGATATGCATGAGGATGTATGGAACTCCAAGTCTGGCAACAGTGGAATACATTTCCACATCGAACTGTCCGCCGGAAATGTCGTTGATGATATGTGCCCCTCTTTCTATCGCTTTGCGGGCTATGGCAGCGCGCCAGGTGTCGACCGATATCAAGGTGCCGGGGTAGTGCCTGACCACCAGTTCCAGGGCAGGAGCCAGCCGCTTCCATTCTTCGTCTTCTGTAATGAAGTGGGCTCCGGGTTTAGATGAAACAGCTCCAATATCAATGATTTGCGCTCCTTCGGCAATTAATTCCGCAGCCTTTTCAAGGATGCTGCTTTCTTCGGTAAATTTGCCTCCGTCGAAAAACGAATCCGGACTCACATTCAATATGCCCATCACCACCGGCTTGTCCACAGCGAACAATCTGCCCCGGCAATTAAGGCTGAAGGGTATGAATGGAGCCGGAAACGATACGATTTCTTTACTCATAGTATTTTCATTCCTTAACGTGTAACATTGCGCATGTCTTCCACCACTTCTATACAATACGACGAGGCCATCTCACGCTGCAAAGATATCTACCTGAAGAAGAACAAGGACTATGGCTCCTCCTGGACCATACTTCGTCCTTCTTCATTGACGGACCAGATCTATATCAAAGCACAGCGGATCCGTAGCATCGAAGAAAAAGGTAAGCAGCGGGTGATGGATGGAATCGAATCGGAGTTCATCGGCATCATCAATTATGCAGTGATGGCACTCATTCAGTTGAGCAAGCATTCGAATGTCAATCTGGTCATGGAGGCGGAAGAAGGCCTGCAGTTGTACGAAAAAGAAGTGGCAGAGGTGAAAGCTCTCATGATGGACAAGAACCACGACTACGGGGAGGCCTGGCGCGATATGCGGGTGAGTTCCATGACAGATCTGATACTGATGAAGTTGTTGCGCATCAAACAGATTGAAGACAACGACGGCAATACCATCATCAGTGAAGGAGTCGGTGCCAATTACGCAGACATCATCAATTATGCCGTCTTCGCACTCATCAAACTCAACGAAAATAAAGTTTCAACACCTGAAAAAGCATGAACACTATGCGTCACACTCCGCTCACCTGGTCGCTACGCTTATTGATTTTCGGACTTTTCATCCTTTCTGCCGTTGCCAAAATGTTTCCCATTTGGGCATTTGACAAGCAACTGGTGGATCTTGGTTTGACCTCCTGGTGCCAGGCCCCGTATTTCACGCGCGCACTGCTCGGATTGGAACTGGCCATTGGCATCGCTATCATGCAGGGACACTATCTCCGTAAAATCGTGATTCCGGCTACCATAGCTTTACTCACGGTATTCTGTGCGCACCTTGTTCTTGAGATGGTCAAGCATGGAGCCATGAATGGCAATTGCGGTTGTTTTGGTCAATTGATTCCGATGACTCCTCTGGAGGCTTTCGTGAAGAACATCGTCACCATCGCGTTGTTGATGCTGCTATATTCCAAATCGGCCGATAAGCCGAAGGGAGAAAACCGCTTCTCTGTATTGTTGATTATTTGGCTTTCCTGCAGCCTGCTGACCTATATTGCGTTTCCATTCTGTCCTTGCGCCAATGCGGCATCAGCCGATGTTGCAGTCACCGATGAGTCCACTGCCTTCGACACTTCTGCGACGGATCCATGGCTGGCAGACTCTGCGATAGCAGTGGATACACTGGCAGATCCTGTGTCCACCTCTGTAGTGAAGGTGCAATCTTCCGATACGGTAGTGAAAGCTCCGGTTGGAAGTATACCGGCTGGACCCGCACAGGTGAAATCACGGTTCTCGGAATTGAATGTTTTCAGCGGAAAAAAAGTGAACATCGATCAGGGAAAGCGCCTGCTCTGCTTCTTTGCTGCCGGCTGTGATCACTGCCAGGAAACGGCCAAAGAGTTGAACCGTATGGGCAAGGAGGTCAAGGGTTTTCCGCCTGTGACTATCTATTTCATGGACGAAGAAACCCATCTGATTCCTGATTTTTTCAAAATTGCGGGCCGCGAATTTCCTTACAGAGTGTTAGACATCCCGACTTTCTGGACAACGATCGGCAGTGACGGATCCACTCCTGGCGTGTTTTACCTATGGAACGGAAACATTCGTAAGTACTGGGTGGGCATCGACGATAAAAAGTTCAAGTCAGAGGAACTGATCAACGAATTGAAAAAACAACAATAAAACGACGTTGTTGAATTTACTTTTTCAGAAGACACTGGCCGGACTGCTCGTAATTTTCGGAGTGGTTTGTGTGGTATTCCTTCTCTTCAATGTCTTGCCCGGTGATCCTGCACGGATGATTCTCGGGCAGCGGGCCGATCTTGCATCGGTAGAGACCATCAACAAGGACCTTGGCCGCGACCTGCCTCAGGTAAAGCAGTTTTTGTTTTATGTCAACGATGTCTCTCCCTTGAGTGTGCTGAACAATGCCGATACCGCTTCGCGGATATTCGCGGATGCTGCGAAATACGGATCACTGACCGAACTCATCCCCTGGGGCGGTCAATCCCTGTATTGGAAATCTCCCTACCTGAGGCGTTCTTATCAGTCGCGGGATGAGGTGACCGCTATCTTGCTGGATGCTTTGCCGGGCACTGTGGTGCTGGCATTGGCTTCCCTGGTGTTCGCTACCGTGATCGGTATTGCATTGGGGACATGGTCAGCACTTCGCTTTCAAAAATGGGACGACCACCTCAACCTTATCGTTAGCGTTTTGGGAATGTCTGTGCCTTCCTTTTTTGCTGCCATTCTGATTGCCTGGTTGTTCGGCTTTGTGTGGCGCGATTGGACAGGTCTCGAGATGACCGGTAGTCTCTACGAGGTGGATCCATTCAACGGTTTGCAGATCCGGTGGAAGAACCTCGTTTTACCCGCTCTTGCGCTGGGCATTCGGCCACTCTCGGTCATTATGCAGCTCACCCGCTCATCCTTGCTCGAGGTGCTCAGTCAGGATTATGTACGGACTGCCAGGGCAAAAGGACTTTCACCCCTGCGCGTGGTGGTGACGCATGCATTGCGTAACGCCCTCAACCCGGTGGTCACTGCGGTATCGGGCTGGCTTGGATCCTTACTGGCAGGAGCGGTGTTCATCGAATATATTTTCGGCTGGAAGGGGGTTGGCAAGGTCACGGTCGATGCGCTGGAGCATTACGACTTCCCTGTGGTGATGGGTTCTGTACTCATGGTCTCCGTCTTTTTTGTGCTCATCAATGTACTGGTCGATATTTTGTACGCACGGCTTGATCCCAGGGTCAGGATGTGAGCCGGGGATAACCGATTTTTATTAACAAGACTTTAACCATAAGTTGCGGCAATGACTGCCGCGATTTTGCAGTTTATCCCCTAAAATTGCAGACGTAAAATGACAAATTAAAATGGTTGATATCCGAGAGATAAACGAAAAAATCCAACAAGAGTCCGCTTTCATTGAATTGCTCAACCTGGAGCTGGGGAAGGTCATCGTTGGACAAAAATACATGCTGGACCGCCTCTTGATAGGGCTTCTCTCCAATGGTCATTTATTGCTGGAAGGAGTTCCAGGTCTGGCCAAAACCCTGGCCATAAAATCACTGAGTGCTGCCATACATGCCAAATTCAGCCGCTTGCAGTTCACACCCGATTTGCTGCCTGCAGATCTGGTGGGTACGATGATTTACAACCAGAAGCAGGATCAGTTCACTGTTCGCAAGGGTCCTTTATTTGCCAACTTCATTCTTGCTGATGAGATCAACCGTGCTCCGGCCAAGGTGCAAAGTGCGCTCCTGGAGGCGATGCAGGAAAGACAGGTCACCATCGGTGACGAGACCTTTAAGCTCGAAGAACCTTTTCTGGTTCTGGCCACCCAAAACCCTGTAGAGCAGGAGGGGACGTATCCGCTACCGGAAGCACAGCTCGACCGTTTCATGCTGAAGGTGGTGATAGGTTATCCAACCAAGGAGGATGAACGTCTGATCATGCGTCAGAATCTCGCTCAGGATTTCCCTAAAGTTAATCCGGTACTGGATCCGGCCACCATCAGCAAGGCACGCAATGCTGTGCGCAGCGTGTACATGGATGAGAAAATTGAAAAATACATCCTCGATATCGTTTTTGCGACACGTTTTCCAAAGGAGAATAACCTCAAGCGACTGCAGAATCTGATCAGTTATGGCGGCTCTCCGCGTGCGAGTATCAATCTCGCCTTGGCTGCAAAGGCCTATGCATTTATCAAACGCAGGGGCTATGTAATCCCGGAAGATGTGCGGGCGATCAGTCAGGATGTGCTGCGCCACAGGATCGGTCTGACCTATGAGGCGGAAGCGGAGAACATTACACCTGACGACGTCATCAACGAGGTGTTGAACGTAGTCGAAGTACCGTAAGGAATTAGCGGAATGGATTCAGCGGAGCTGCTCAAAAAAGTACGGAAGATTGAAATCAAGACGCGTGGACTGTCCGCCCAGGTATTTACCGGCGAGTACCAGTCCGCCTTCAAAGGCAGGGGTATGGCCTTTAGTGAGGTGCGCGAATACATCCCCGGGGATGACATCCGCACCATCGATTGGAACGTGACGGCGCGCTTCAATCATCCCTATGTGAAGGTCTTCGAAGAGGAGCGCGAGTTGACCGTTATGCTCCTGGTGGATGTGAGTGCTTCGGGAAGTTTCGGTACACATGGCCAGTTCAAACGCGACCTCATCACCGAACTTTCGGCGGTATTGGCTTTTTCCGCCATCGAAAACAACGACAAGACAGGTGTTATCCTGTTCAGTGATAAAATAGAATTGTTCATCCCTCCCAAGAAAGGAAAGACGCATATACTCCGTATCATCCGTGAACTCATCACGACCCAGCCCAGCGGGAAAGGGACCGATATTGGTGTTGCATTGCGTTATTTCAACAACATGATTAAAAAGCGTTGCATCGCCTTTCTGATTTCTGACTTCATGGCACACGGTTACGAGGATGCCATCAAAGTGGCTTCCCGTAAACACGATCTGGCAGCCCTTCGGATTTACGATGTCAGGGAGGCCGAAATGCCGGATGTAGGATTGGTCCGCTTCAAAGACGCGGAGACCGGTGAGATGGCTTTGCTGGACTCGGGCAGTGCGGACGTGCGACGCGACTACGCTTTATGGTTCAGGCAAAGCCAGCAGCAAACGGTGGATCTTCTCAACAAGTGTGGAGTGGACCATGCCCTTTTCAGGACAGACCAGCCCTATGTACAACCACTGATAAATCTTTTCAAGAAGCGGGAAAAACGTTGATGGTAATGCGCAGTCGATTGATGTGTCTGTTCGTTTTGCTTTTGTCCATGTATTCGGCAAAGGCACAGGATGTGGTGGCAAGCATGAAGGCCGATACCCTTTCTATCCTGGTAGGTCAGCCCCTGCAGGTCACTCTTCAGCTGAGTCAGCCAAAGAACGCTGATATCCCCTGGCCTGTTTTCGCGGACAGTCTGGGCAATCTGGAAATCATACAGCCAGGTAAAGTGGATACGCTGAAGGTCGATGATCCTTCGGTATTGCTGCGTTCGCAAACATTGACCGTTTCGGCCTATGATTCCGGTACATACCTGATCCCGGAGATGGTATTCAATTACAAACGCACAGGCGGAGAAGCAGCGCTCATATACACGGATGCCATCCGGATTGAAGTGCAGACCCTACCGGTCGATACGACCAAGGCTTTTAAGGATATTCGTCCATTGGAACCTGCTCCCTTCGACCCTTACTGGCTGATGTTGGGCGGTTTTATACTTCTGATGCTGGTTGTGATCACAGCGCTTGTAGTCTGGTATATCCGTCGCCGCAGACGGAGAAAAGTGGTTCCCGTCGATGCACCGGTGATAATCATCCCTCCACACGTGGAAGCATTGCAGGCGCTGGAGCAATTGGAAAAAGAAAAGGTATGGCAGGACGGCAGGATGAAGGAGTATTATACGCGCCTGACGGACATTGTAAGGGCGTACATCGAAAAACGTTGGCTGGTGAACGCCCTCGAACTAACTTCCGACGAATTGCTGGCCCATGGCTTCACACTTCAACTGGATCAGGAAACGCGTGAGAGCCTGGAGCGGCTGTTGAAATTGGCGGATCTGGTAAAATTCGCCCGTATGACCCCATTGGGCAGCGATTGTGAATCGTCGATGCACTTGTCGCGGTTTTTCATTGAGCGTACGGCAATGGTGGAACGAAAAGCCATTGGCAATTCGGAAGGGGAGGTGCAGCGATGATACCGGATTGGAGCGGCATACATTTCAAACATCCCGAATTCTTGTGGTTGCTCCTGCTGGTACCCGGCATGCTGTTTTATTTCTGGAAGTATAAACGGTACAAACGTCCAAACCTGCGCATCAGCACAACGGAAGCATTCCGCCATTACAAGCCTACATTGCGGCAGCGCCTTGTACACCTTCCTGTCTTTTTGCGGGTGATGGCAGTCGTCTTGCTGGTGATTGCGCTGGCGCGTCCACAGTCCTCTTCCAAAGGTTCGAATGTGAAGACAGAAGGTATTTCCATCGTGCTCGCTATGGATGTTTCGTCCAGTATGCTGGCAGAGGATTTTCGTCCGAACCGCATTGAAGCGGCCAAGAAAGTCGCCATGGAATTCATCGACGGGCGTCCGAACGACCTGATCGGACTCGTTATTTTCAGCGGTCAGGGCTTTACACAATGTCCACTGACATCGGATCACGGAGTACTGAAATCACTGCTCTCGGATGTCAAATCCGGATCCCTGAAAGACGGTACGGCCATCGGCGAAGGTCTGGCTACCGCAGTGTCACGTCTCAAAGATGCACCTACCAAGAGTAAGGTGGTGGTCATCATCACCGATGGGGTCAATAACTCGGGTTCCATCCCTCCGCTTACCGCCGGTGAAATTGCCCGCACCTTCGGAGTCAGGGTGTATTCCATCGGTGTCGGCACCCGCGGAACAGCTCCTTATCCGACTAAAACCATTTTTGGAATCCAGTACCAGAACGTGGAAGTGCAGATCGACGAGGAATTGTTGTCGAATGTGGCCACCGCCACCGACGGCAAGTATTTCCGCGCCGTGAACAACAAGAAACTTGAAGCTATATTTACCGAGATCGATAAAATGGAGAAATCAAAAATTGAAGTGACCGAATTCCGCAGATACACGGAGGAATATCTCTTCTTTGCACTGATTGCAGCGGCCCTGTTCACTGCGGAACTCGTACTTCGCTATACTTATTTCAGAAGCTTGCCCTGACAGATATGTTTAAGCTGGACCATCCGAACATGGTGTATTTGTTTTTGCTCGTACCGTTGGTGCTGGTATGCTATCTGTGGATGAAGCGCTGGAAAAAAAGAGCAGTGCAGAATTTCGGTGACGCACTGCTGGTCCGTAAATTGAATCCTTCGGTGTCAATTTCCCGTCCGGGAATAAAGTTTGTATTACTGATGCTCGCGCTGACTGCATTGGTGGCCGGCTTGTGCGGACCCCTGATCGGTACACGCTTGGAAGAAGTAAGAAGGAAGGGCGCAGACATCGTTGTGGCGGTGGATGTATCGAACAGTATGTTGGCAGAAGATCTTAAGCCCAGCAGGATCGGCAGGGCCAAACAGGCACTCAGCCGTCTGGTGGATAAACTCGAGGGCGACAGGCTTGGTATCATCGTTTTTGCAGGTGATGCCTATGTGCAGTTGCCCATCACTTCCGATTACAATGCAGCGAAAATGTTTATCGAGACCATCAGTACGGATGTTGTGCCTACCCAGGGTACTGCTATCGGTGCGGCCATTGATCTCGCACGGAACTCCTTCACCGATACGACAGGGAAGCATAGCGCAATCGTGGTCATCACCGACGGAGAGAATCACGAAGACGATGCTGTTGAAGCGGCAAGGAATGCATCCAGTGCCGGAATAAAGGTGTTCACCATTGGCATGGGATCCGTGGAAGGCGGACCCATACCGGTGTACAACAATGGAGCGGTGGTGGGCTTTCGAAAGGATAATGCAGGTTCAACAGTAGTGACCCGCCTGAATGCTCAGATGCTGGAGGAAGTCGCATCTGCTGGCAATGGTAGGTTCATCAGGGCGACCAATTCAGACGATGGGATATCTTTGGTGTTGAAGGAACTCAACGCCCTTGACAAAAAGGAGTTCAAGGCCAAGATGTATACGGACTTTGAAAATCAATTCCAGTATTTCATCGGGGCCGCGCTTCTTCTGATGCTCTTCGAGTTTGCATTAGGGGAGAGGAAAAGCAAATGGCTGGCCTCGCTAAATCTGTTCAATGTTCAAAAGAAGGATCAAACATGATAGCACGGATAGTTTTTTTTATGATGGTGTGTTTGGCTTTGTTGGCGCAAAGTGTTTCTGCACAGTATGCGGAGACCGGTGAGGGGAACCGTGAGTACGAAAAAGGACGTTTCCGTAATGCGGAAGATGCTTACCGTAAAGCGCTCGCAAAAGATCCCCGGCAGTATGCTGCCGGTAATAACCTGGGCAGTGCGCTGTACAGACAGGGTAAAAGTGAAGAGTCTGCTCAGCAATACCTCAGTGCCGCAACATTGGAGAAAGATCCTGCTGCGCAGGCAAGGTCTTATTACAACATGGGAAATGCCTTGATGAAAGGCGAGAAATGGCAGGAGAGTGTGGAAGCCTATAAAAAAGCTTTGAAGTTGAACCCGGCCGATGAGGATGCCCGCTATAACTTATCCTATGCCTTGAAAAAACTCAAGCAGCAACAGCAGAATCAAGACAATAAGCAGGATAAACAGGATAAGAAGGAGCAGCAGAAAAAAGATCAGCAACAGCAAAAACAGGATCAGCAACAAAAGCAGGATCAGCAGCAACAAAAAGAGCAACAGCAGCAACAGCAAAAGCAGCCTAAAATGACCAAGGAAGAGGCGGAGCGGATGTTGAAAGCCCTAAAGAACGACGAGAAGGACCTTCAAAAGGAGAAAGCGAAGAAATTTCAGGTCAATAGCAGCAATCCGGAGAAGAACTGGTGATTCAGTTTTTCAGTTTTTCCAGAATCTTAGCGCACACTTCCACCGGAGTGCCATGCCCATCCACACTGAAGTGACTTGTTTTATATATGGGGTGGCGTTGATGCAATAATTCAGATATGAATTCCATCAACTCCAGGTCGGGGATATCAGCGATCAAAGGGCGATTTTTCTTCTCCGGAGCGAGGCGGTGGAACAGGACTCCTGGATGGCATTTCAGGTATATACTGATGCCTTTTGAGTGAATGATTTGCATGTTGTCCTTGTACACCGGACAACCTCCTCCGCAGGCCACCACCAGTAAACTGTCAGAGGATATGTCCAGCAAGGTTCTTGATTCGGAAAGGCGAAATGCATCTTCGCCCACCGATGCGAATATTTCCGCGACAGGCATGCCAAAAGATTTCTCAATCACCTCGTCCAGGTCTATGAAAGGACAATTCAATGCTTTCGCCAGTTCCCTGCCAACGCTGGTTTTTCCTGCGCCCATGAATCCTGTCAGGAAGACCGGTAAAGACATGTGCATTGGTGTCAACGGGATTTTAGAAAACGCATACGGTAATCCACGTCGACTTTTCCCTTACTGATATCGTTCAGCTTCCCTTTCATCAGCGACTTCTTCAATGGAGTCATGTAGTCGATCATTAACTTGCCTTGTATGTGATCGTATTCATGCTGGATCACGCGTGCGCGTATGCCGGTGTATTCTTCCGTATGTGTATCAAAATTGATATCCTGGTAGCGAACCAGGATGCCGGATTTGCGGTTCACATCTTCGCGTATGCCGGGAATGCTCAGGCATCCTTCGTTGAACTTCTTTTGCTCCCCCGATTCCTCCAATAGTTCTGCGTTGATGAATACTTTTTTGAAGCCATCGCATGAGGGATCATCTTCGCTGAAAGGAGTGGTGTCCACAATGAAGAGCCGGATGCCCAAACCTATTTGAGGCGCGGCAAGTCCGACACCCTGACTATGGTACATCGTCTTGAACATGTTTTCGATAATCTTGTTCAGGTCTGGATGGTCTTTGTCGATGGGGTCGCAGACTTTTCGTAAAATGGGATCGCCGTAGGCGACAATAGGGTAAATCATGGTTTGGGGATGCTGTTGAGGTAATCCTGCAGGAGTATGGTAGCGCTGACCTGGTCCAGGATGGATTTGTCGCGTCTTGTTTTTTTAGATTGACCGCTTTCGAGGAGGCTTTGGCTCGCCATTTTAGAGGTGAACCGCTCATCGTAGAGTTGTACGGGGATGTTCGGGAATCGTGTGGCCAGTAATTGGCCGAAGCGATGCACCATTTCGGTAGTTGCCGACAAGGTATTGTTCAGACGTTTAGGTTCGCCCAGAATGAATCGTTCTACCGGCTCTCTTGAAATATAGCCAGTGAGGTAATCCAGTAAGTTGGCCGTTGCCACTGTTTCCAATGCTGTGGCAATGGTCTGGGTCGGATCCGTCACCGCGAGTCCGCATCTTTTGCTGCCATAATCGATGGCGAGAATCCTGCCCATGCCTGCAAAAATACGCAGCTTCTGCTTAGTTTATTAGTTTTGACCCTTCAATACACGATACATGAAGGAAATCATCGAGCGGGCATGGGAAAACCGCGCATATTTACAGGAAGGAGATACTCGTGATGCCATAGAAGAAACCATGCGTTTACTGGATCAGGGTCAGTTGCGGGTCGCGGAACCCTCTTCCAATGGTTGGCTTGTCAACGATTGGGTGAAGAAGGCTGTCATCCTGTATTTCCCCATCAAGAAAATGCAAACCATCGAGATTGGACCTTTTGAGTTTTACGATAAGATTCCCATGAAATCGGGTTTTGAGCATTTGGGTGTTCGCGTGGTTCCTCACGGTATCGCCAGGTACAGCGCCTTTTTGGCGAAGGGCGTGATTTTGATGCCATCCTATGTGAACGTAGGCGCGTATGTGGACGAGGGCACAATGGTAGATACCTGGGCTACGGTAGGGTCTTGTGCGCAAATCGGCAAGAACGTCCATTTGAGCGGTGGAGTAGGCATTGGCGGAGTATTGGAGCCGGTGCAGGCAGCGCCCGTAATCATAGAGGATAATTGTTTTATAGGTTCCCGCTGCATCGTAGTGGAAGGCGTACATGTCGAAAAAGAAGCGGTGTTAGGTGCCAACGTCGTGCTGACACAATCGACGCGAATTATCGATGTTTCAGGATCGGATTCGGTCGAGTACAAGGGACGGGTCCCGGCGCGGTCGGTAGTTATTCCGGGATCTTTTACAAAAAAATTCCCGGCAGGAGATTACCAGGTTCCCTGTGCTCTTATCATCGGACGAAGAAAGGAAAGTACAGACCAGAAAACATCGCTGAACGATGCTTTGCGTGATTTTCAGGTGGCGGTCTGAGTACA
>CAZPCA010000048.1:12000-17830 GCA_964584995.1 uncultured Bifidobacterium sp. | reverse complement strand
CAAATCCGTGGCAGTGAGCAAGCCAAAATTCACATTGAACGTACCAGAAGTACCCGTATTGAAACGCAACCATACATCGTTCAGGGATGCGCTTGCATCACAGGAAGGGTCGTCCGCCGTGTTATCCCCTCCTACTGAAGGTGTGGCGAAAAGAGTCGTGAACACTTGCGCACCCGCAGGACAGCTGAGAACAGGATTGATAGTAAAGGGCTCTGCTGAAATGCAATTATCGTACGCCGGAGGAATGGGACAGGGAGCGGCCTCGTAGACGCATAAGCCCATTGTACCGCTGGCATTCAAACTGTAAGTCCATACACGGACATAAATGGTCTGGCCAGGCTGAAATTCGTTTTGGCACAACCTCAGTTCAGGCATGCCACCGTTGAAATCATCACTACAAGAGTAACTGCTGGCATTGCCGGCCGGACAAGCCGTCCATACTTCCATAACCCAGTCATTGATTGTTCCTGCCGTGGTGGTAATCACAATTTCATTTCCCGAGGAGGGAGCCACGAATTTGAACCACTTGTCATCATCAGGGAAATTACCGCCCAATGCATCAGAGCAAAGGGCATTCGGCCCATTCTGAGAACTTCCGCTGGTCACTGTGGTAGAAGCACAGGCCGACTGATTGACCGCTATTGTGATCAATTGCGCATCCGCACAATCTTCTGCCAGTAAACCCGGCGTGAACGATTTGGGTCCGGCCTTTACACTGATGCCATTACCGCTCGCAGCACAATTCCTTTGGACATAATACTGATAGGCTGTGCCCGCAGTCAGACCATTCAGCAGCAGAAAAGTATCATTGGTATTGACAATGGTACCTGTGCCGGGAGTAAAACCGCTGAGTCCCCACTCCACAGAGTACGTAGCACCCGGGAATGTCCCCTCTACAGACCCTGAATTCCACCTCAGGCGGACCGATGAAGCTGTGAGATCTAGAATAGAAAGGTTGCTTGGAGAAGGACAATTGGCGATGAAGCGATACACGAGTCCGTTGCCCGGCAACGCAGTTGCAGTGTACGCACAGGTCGAGGTGGCCGTAGCCCCCTGAGACGTATTGGTCCATGGTTGCCCGCTGGCCAGTGAACGGTTAAAGAAGACTGTGTTACTGGCTCCGCGAAGTCCTACCTGGGCAGTACTGTTCACCCAGGTGGTGCTAGAAAATGAACCGTAGGCGATTTCGCAGATACCCGTACTCTCGGTCAGACGAATCTGGAAGTTGATGACTGCCAATGCAGAACCGCCGGATCCCGAAGGACGGAAATTGTTCCATTCCACCACAAATTTACGGTCGGGAGCGACCCCTGTTACGCCGTAGCGGATGTTCGCGATTGTGTCAGGGTTGGCAGGATTGGATGCGTTGAAAACCCCGATAAGGTCCCTACCAAATGCCACTGCAGCTCCGAAATATCCATTGGATCCCCCCCCCACTGCCGTAGAACCCAGAGGATTGACATTTGTACCGGATGGAGTACCGCCAAAGGTCAAAAAGCCGTTCGTAGAAACAGAGACAGTTGTGTACCCCGAACCATTGAAATAGAATGGAAACGGGATGCTGTTTGCCGGCAATGCGTACGAGACATTGTCGAGGGCTGTCGCGCCCGTTGTGGTGCTGGCAGTGGCCAGCGTGGTGAAGGTAGAGAGCGGAACATACGTCTCAGAAGTCTGTGCAAAAGTATAGCTCATCTGAGCCTGGATTCGGAGGAAGGAACAGAGGAAAAGAACGGTCAGGAGAACTCGAAATATGGCAGTAGAAATAGATCGCATACAGAAATAAAGGTTTTGAGAAGATGGACTCATCCGGGTATTAATTTACACATCGAAGGCGCAAGCAGGACTCGAAGATTGGCTAATCATCCGTATTAGAGGGTGAACGCCCTGGTTTAGGCGACGAATAAATTCAATTTCCCGGTAAATGATCAAAAAAGAAAAGTCAACTATTGCTCTATTTTCAGTCTTCTCATCTTCAGCGGGATAAATTTGCCCAGTAGGTTTGCTGCAACAAGCGTTTTTGGTATTTTTGCCCTCCCTTTTAAACCATCATTGGTTTGGCGTGGTAGCTCAGCCGGTTAGAGCGCAGCACTCATAATGCTGAGGTCGGGAGTTCGAGTCTCCCCCACGCTACAAAAAAACACGGATCTCAGCCTTTTTTATCTTTTCCGGCTTCCGCCTTTTTATTCGACTTACGCCGGAAGATATTGGCAATCCGATGAGGTAACTCTTTGAAGGAATCAAATTCAAGACTGTAAAACACCCCTACACCCTGGGTGTAAGGGGAATTGACGTTATTGATCAGGGAGTTATTGTTCGACCGATTGAATGCTTTGAACCTTAGGCGGCCATCCCGGCGGGCCTTGACCTCGACCGTAAAGTCACCGATGAGGTTGGATGCGTTTTGATTACTTCCTGCTGCAGGTTGTGCTGCATTCGAATTGGCCATACCTACGTTGCCATCGACAGTCACTCTGTCGTTGAAAAAACTGGTAGAAAGAGCGACCTCGAGCTCTTCGCTGGTAATGGCATCGCCCGGGCGGTAATTCACCCCAACGTTCACCTGATTGCTTATCTGCGATGCCCAATTGCTTAGCTGGTTGCTTAGCATTTCGTAAGCATTGGCTCCCACCACTCCACCCGTATTGATTGCGGTACGGTTGGAAATCTCACTCGGTGGCGAAAACCTACGCATGACCAGCAAAGAAACCGCCTGACGGTATGTTTCCTCTTCTGTATTGATGAGGCGCTTGACTTGATTGGCAGTGTTCGGATCGATATTCTGTACAACGATTTCAAAGCCGATGTCAGGATTGAACAGCTTATTGGTCAGTTGAAGATTGAGGTCAACAGGCACAAGCTTACGGAAACTGCTGTCTTGGAACAGATCGTACAATCCAGCCCGCAATTTGTAGATAGCTTTTAAATTGACCTCTGCATCATACGGGTCGCCAGTCCATCGGATAGAACCACCCTTGTCGATGTAGAAGGGCTTGTTGATGATGTTCTGCATAGTGAAGAGATACTTCCCTTCGTCGATGACGAAATTGCCGAACATCTTGAGGTCTTCCGCCGGACTGATGGTCATGGTGAGATTGCCATCTCCCCTCCCCTCGATAACATCGCCGATTTTAGAATCAAAGATCAGATAGATGCTTGCATCCTTCGTGATTTCAAAATCCATACTGAGTTCGATGCCGCTCAAATCCGGACCGGATGATTCCTGTGAAGCCGTATCGAGTACTGTACTGATGAAATTCACAAATCCGCTTCTGCTCACTTCTTCAGGGTTGCTCAAGGGCAAACTAATCTTAGTCCCTTTCTCGGACTTTAAGCCGATCTTCATGGTGATGTAGTCGAGCGGACCATCGATACTCACCGAACCGCTGGCAACAGCTGAACCGTAGAAAATATCGTTGTCGGCAGGTCCGGTATTCAGCACCTGAGCCTTGTTCACTTTCACGTCGATATCCAGCTCTAAATCTTCAAGGTATCGTTGACGGTTTTCTCCGCTTGCCAATGAAACATTGCCCTTTGCATCGTTCAGCCTGATTTCGTTCAGCACGATTTTATCTTTCAGGAAATCCAGCTCTGTGGAAAAAGAATAACTGGACTTCAAATAGTCAATGGTAAAACCGACTTTTTGCAACAAAAGCTTTCCGGTCAATTCCGGTTTATTCGCTGCCCCCTTCAAATAAAGTTCACCGCTCACGATACCGCTCACATTGGATGCAAGGTCGTCAAAATAATGGCTGAAGGACTGCAAATAGGTTTTCTGGATTTTAGCGGTGAAATCCATTTCGTCTTCCTGCTCGTTGACTTCGTAATACCCACTGACCTGAATATTTTTCAATCCGCCCCGAGTAACATTGCCCGTCACATCAATCCTGTTTGATTCACTGTCCCAGTCTGCATTCACTTCGGCATCACCCAGAGAATCCCCAAACCAGGTCAGCCCCTCTACATCTATTCCAGCGTTCAATGCCGGCCTTCTACCTACGGAGGAAAACTCAATGAAGCCATTGGCAATTCCACCAAGATGCACATTGTACGGACTCAGCACATCGTTCAGCATATTCAACTGAAAATCGGTCAAGTCAATTTGCAAGCGCGCAGACGAATCTTGCCCGAGTATGCCACTCATTCCAATTTGCTGTGACTGGTTCGAAAGTATCAGGTTATTGAACAAGAAACCGGTACTGTCCGCAAGGATGTAATTCCGTGAGTCGAGCGTCCACGGTTGACCATGGTAAAGCAGCTTTTCAGGTTGAACATTGATGAGTGTGTACCCGGTTTTCAGGAATCCGGCACGGAAATAAGAGGAAAAGCAGGAATGGCTGGAATCTTCTCCTGCGAAACGCACAAGCACATTCGCCGTGTCACGGTTGGTGAATCCGTTCACGGAGACCTTGGTCAGGGAGACACTGTCATTCAGCGTAATTTCCCGAAGGCTACTGGCAAATTTCAAGTCTCCCTCCTCTGTATGTCCGTCAATCTTGATATCCACTATTTCCACACCGCCAACGGATATACCACCTGAATTCAGTAACAATGACAACTCATTCAAATCGGAACGGATAGCACCTTCCAGACGGGTAGAAGGCTGAATAAGCAGTCCGGGAGAAAAAACTCCAAGCACCTGGCTGGTATTTTTCAACTGGACAAAAAAATCGAATTGCTGGTTAACCGGACGACGGCTGTCTTTCTCGAGCAAAGCAGGGAAGTAATTGGACACAAAGTGTCTCCAAGTCTGAGGCAGTGCTGAGAACGTGAAATCACCGGTAATCTGCGCGTCAGCAATATCTGACTGAAGACGCATTTCCCGCATTACCCCTATTTCGGACTCAATAAAAATGCGCTCAGCGACCACCTTTTGATTCCCTTCCTTGTAGAGCAAATCGTCGATCTGCAGATTGCCTTGTACATTATCGATAGAGTTACCGACGATGGATATGGATAGATCGGCGCGTACGCTTGCGGAAGAATCCCGCTCAAGCCAGCCCAATTCGGTCAGATCCGCCTGATGCACCGAAGCATTGAAATTATACGCTGGAATTTCCTTAGATAAATCGATCACTCCATCGAAACCTAAATCGAGGTGCTTGTCATCGATCTGCAAGGCCCCTGTAAACAACTTCTGTGCGATGTGGCCGTTCAATGCGATGCCCTGGTAACGGTAGCCGTAAAATTCCAGCGCACTCACCTCCCCCGTAATGCTAGCGTCCACATTTTTCAAGTCGAACCCTCTGCCACTCAGTTCGACCTTCAAGGTAGTTCGCCCCAGCAAATCCTGTCTATCCCATAGCTTACCGATCTCAAACTCATCCAGAACAAGCTTGCCTGCATAGGCAGTTTTCCTATCCGCAGCCTCGATTTTCAGGTTGAGATCAGAGCTGATGAACCCCAATGCAGTGTTCACATTGCCATAGGCAACGAAATCGTTGTAAAAGCCATTGAAACTTCCTCTGAAAACCACATTGCCAAGATGCGCAATCTGCTCCGGCAATCGAATCAACTTCAAACTATCGAAGGGCCATGCCGGGATGGTTTCGATATCACGTTTATTGAATCCGAGTTGATCTACTTTGATTTCCATGTAGGTCTCCTCAAAATCCGGCAATCCAGACATACTGACGTTACCGCGGAAATAGGTATTGTCTGAATAGCGCAGATTTACCTGTTTGCCTTTGAACCTGTCCACCGTACCGGAAAACTTACCGCTCACTTCAATTCCTCTGTTCAAATTGCTTAGCTCTGAAGCGAAATAGGTGAGGTCTCCGAAATGAATTTTTGATTTTGCTGTAAAATAGCGTTGTTGTCGTGAGAAACCCAA
>CAZPCA010000048.1:0-11990 GCA_964584995.1 uncultured Bifidobacterium sp. | reverse complement strand
TTTTGCAAAATCACTTTTCCAGCGAACATCGGTGATGAACTCCTGAAAGTCGTCCATATCCGTGTAGTCAAAGCGAATATCCGCATGAATGTCCGAAGAATCTGACCTTATCGAAAGCCCCTCGAATTCCATCCTTCCGGGAGCCATGGTAGTGTTGGCAGAAAAATCATTCACCTTGAAACCGCTGCGTTCGGTGAACGAGATGTGCTTCACAGTGAAACCTAGCGTATCGCCGGAAGGCACCAAGTCATCGACCTTGACATTCAAATTCCGCAATACAAGATCATCCCAGTCTATTCCATTGCTTCGGTCGTTGTATTTCAGATCGCGGTAGCTAAGGTGGCAATCCGTCAATTGCACACTTTTTATCTTCAGTTGCCAGGGTGCTTTCGGCAGTGTGTCTGTCGATGGGCTGCTGAAATAATCGATAAGAAAATCCAGATTATACGCTCTTGGAGATGCGTAGCGCTTGATACCGATACGTGCCTGATCGATGGTGATGGAAGAAAAAACCAGTTTCTGTGCTTTGACATTGAAACTTCCTATCTCAGCGGTCAACACCGGAATATAGACCATTGTATCGCGTTGTTGATCCTGCACGAAAAGCCCTTCGATTTCAACACTCCTGAAAAACTTGATGTCTACGGCTTTGACTGCCACCTGTACCTGCAGTTCACTGCTGAGCCACAAGGCAGCCTTTTTGACCAGCCAGGTCTGTACGAGGGGCACTTTGATGACCAACCTTACGCTCACCATCAACAAGAGGATAAAGCCCAAAAAGGCGATGATGATATTTCTGATTCTGCGTTTCAAGTCGACAATCCTGCCAGAGCGTAATACACCCAAACTTAGAGGGAATTGCGAAGGTTCAATTACCTTTGTGAAGGTATTATGAACAAGGCGCCTGTGTATATACTCGGCATAGAGTCCTCCTGCGATGAGACTTCAGCAGCCGTATGCAGCGACGGAATCATCTTGTCGAACGTGATCTGCGGCCAGGAGGTGCATGCACGTTACGGCGGTGTAGTGCCGGAGCTGGCATCGAGGGCTCACCAGCAGCAGATCATTCCTGTGGTGCACGATGCCCTTGTAACAGCCGGTATTTCGGCCGATGCCCTGCAAGCCATCGCCTTCACGCGCGGCCCCGGTCTCATGGGTTCCTTACTGGTAGGCACCACCTTTGCCAAAGCCATGGCCCTCGCGCTGGATATTCCGCTGATCGATGTCCATCACATGCAGGCACACATCGTGGCGAATTTTGCTGCCCGAGCAGGAGAAGACATTTCACCTCCCGTTTTCCCCTTTCTCTGCCTGACGGTGTCGGGAGGTCATACCCAGCTGGTCGTCGTACGGGATTACCTCGATATGACTATCATAGGTCAGACCCGCGACGATGCTGCCGGTGAGGCTTTCGACAAAGTAGCCAAAATGATCGGCTTACCTTATCCCGGCGGTCCACTGATCGATCGGCTCGCTCAAGAAGGTGATCCTTACAAATTCCCCTTCCCACACCCTTTCGCACCGGATCTCGATTTCAGTTTCAGCGGTCTGAAAACAGCCGTGCTGTATTTCCTGCAGAAACAACAATCGGCCAATCCCGATTTCCCGGGCGATGAAATGGCAGACCTTTGCGCCAGTGTGCAGCATACCATCGTTCAGATATTGCTGGAAAAACTCACACTCGCGGTCAGGGAAACCGGCATCACCGAAATTGCACTGGCCGGAGGTGTTTCGGCCAATTCCGGGTTGCGCAAAGCACTCTTTGCATTGGCCATTAAAAACAACTGGAAGGTGCATGTTCCCAGTTTTGAATACTGCACCGACAATGCAGGCATGATCGCGCTTGCTGGCTACTATAAGTTTTTAGCCGGAGAATTCTGCGACCAGGATATCGTTCCGCTGGCACGCCTCCCCTTCTGAAACATGGCATTCAGAAAAGTGAATCAAGGAATCTACATCGCCTGCAAAACGACCCTATAAAGCGTATCGGCATTTTCAGTACTTCCCTGGAACAGCTGCTCGTCGAGGAGCTGGAGTCCGTTTTCCTGCAACCACTCCCGCTGATTTTCGTTTTCCGCAGCAAACACCGAACAGGTGATGTAAATCAGGCGTCCTCCGGGCTTTAGCAAGGGCAACAATGACTGAAGTATGTTGCGCTGAAGCTGCACCATGGCGTTCAGTTTATCCATACTGAAAACCGCCATTTGCTCCGGGCTTCGTGCCCATGTTCCGGAGCCGGTGCAAGGAACGTCCGCAAGGATGCCATCAAACTTTTTATCCGTATCAAAAGGGTTTCCTTGGGTCCAGTCGTGCACGATGGCTGTATATTTTTTCACGCCGCAGCGCTTGAAACGCTCCTGCAGGTTTTCAAGCATGGTGGCCCTATTGTCACTTACAGTCAGACGCACGTTTGCTTGCATTGCCAATAGCAACAGGCTCTTTCCTCCGGAGGCCGCACAGGCATCGAGCCACTCCGAATACGGGGCAAACTCCAGACCCTGCAAGGTTTTTTGCGAACTGAGATCCTGCACCTCTGCCCAGCCATTCCCGATCACCGGAGTTTTGTCTACGGCAAGTCCGGGAGGCAATGACAAAGCCAACGGAAGTTCAGGATGTCGGATGAAAGGTATAGACGCATCGGTGAGAGCTGCGAACACCTTCTCGTAAAACCCATTGTTCACCCTCAACCATACTTCCGGCTGATCGTTCAGGGCTTGCATCCATTGCTCCACGTTCAATGAAGCGGAATAATTGCCCTCGAAAGAAAACGCATCTTTCGTCAGTAGTATCGGCGTCAACGCCTGCAGACGTTTCAGTTTAGCAGATCGCTCCTGCGAAAAATCGGGTTCACCGATAGAAAGTGGGCCGACAATCTCGTTCGCGAATCTTTCGTTGACCTGATGTACTAGAAAAAAAGAAAACATGATACGCTCCTGCAAGGACAAACCGGAGAACCGTTCGCCGGTCCTGAAATAAGCATAACACAGCTCCCTGATCCACTTACGGTCGCGGGAGCCGTATTTGCCGTTTACCCGGAAGAAGTGGCGCAGGTGGTGTTGCAGAGGAAGATCCACCGAATAGTCCCGCAGCACATCCATGGCGGCGTACACATAGCGGTGAAGTTTCATATCCATGGGCAGAAAAAAGGCCGGCATTCACCGGCCCTATGATTTAAAGATCCATTTTCATTTGCGATTTATCATCGCGGGATGCCGGCAGGAAGAGTTCCGGTTGCTTCTTACGCAACTGCGTCTCCTGTTCTGGAGTGGCCGGTGTCACTTTCAGTATGGGAAACTTGGTAACGACATTGCCTTGCACCCCGCGTGCTTTGATGAGCTGGCTGCCGAAATGCACCACTGACTCCAGGTTCCTCAGTTTGGGCTTGGGACGTAGTTTCACCAACACGGTAGGCCCATCCTGTGGCGTACTGACTGCCAGGAACAAGACCTTGCTACCCGGGGTGCCCTTGGTGAGATCGTAAGGTTTATCGCGGGTCACCCCTCCTACCGTAAAGCGCTTCATCATGATGGCCCCCTTGGAACCGTCCTGGTAAATCAGGTTGTACACGGTCTGCTCGTCCTGGTCCTTCTTGAAGACTGCGACATGCAGGATGTCCTTCCCCACATAGCCTTTGTCCTGGATACGTGTCACCACCAGCTTACCATCGGAAGTGATGGCGATGACATCGTCGATATCGGAGCAATCGCTGATGAATTCGTCCTTTTTCAGTCCGTGCCCTACGAATCCTTCTGCGCGGTTCACGTACAATTTCGCGTTATTGATGACCACCTTGGAGGCCACGATGGTTTCGAACTCCGCAATCTGGGTACGACGTTCGCGGCCTTTGCCGTATTTCTTGAGCAGATTCTTGAAATAGCTTACCGTGTAATTCTTGATATTGTCAAGGTCGTGTTTGACACTTGCCATTTCTTCTTCCACGCCACGGATATGTTCATCCGCCTTGAACGCATCGAACTTGGAAATGCGCTTGATCTTGATTTCTGTCAGGCGGGTCACATCCTCGTCAGTGATCTCCCTATAGAACTTCTTCTTGTAGGGCTTCAATCCGGCATGGATGGTTGCGATGACCGACTCCCAGGTTTCGCACTCTTCGATGTTCCGGTAGATTCGTTTTTCGATAAATATCTTTTCAAGTGAACTGAAATGCCAGTCCTGTTCAAGTTCTGCCAGGCGGATCTGCAGCTCCCTGCGCAGCAATTCCTGCGTATTGAGCGCACTCAACCGAAGGATTTCATTGACCGATAAGAATAGAGGCTTACCGTCCACAATCACGCAGGAGTTGGGAGATATACTCACTTCGCAGTCGGTGAAGGCGTACAAGGCCTCGATGGTCTTGTCCACATCCTCCGATGAATCGGGATGCAGATGAATGATAATCTCCACCTTCGCTGCGGTATTGTCTTCCACCTTCTTCACCTTGATTTTACCTTTATCGTTGGCGGCCAGGATGGAATCAATCAAGGAGGAGGTAGTGGTGCCGAAGGGAATTTCGCGGATGGCGAGCATCTTTTTGCTCACTTTCTCGATGACCGCACGGACCCGGATCCTTCCTCCACGCAGTCCGTCGTTGTATTTCGAAAAATCTGCGACACCTCCGGTGAAGAAGTCGGGCAGGATATTGATGGTTTTTCCGCGTATCGCATCAATGGATGCTTCGATCAGTTCACAGAAGTTATGAGGCAGAATTTTGCAGGCAAGTCCAACGGCGATTCCTTCTACTCCGTGCGCCAGCAACAAGGGAAACTTGACCGGTAGCGTTACGGGCTCCTTGTTGCGGCCGTCGTACGACGACTGCCATATGCTCGTTTTGGGATTGAAGACCACTTCCTGGGCGAACTTGCTCAGTCGGGCTTCGATGTATCGTGCCGCGGCGGAGCTATCGCCGGTGTACACATTGCCCCAGTTTCCCTGGGTGTCGATGAGCAGGTCCTTTTGCCCCATCTGCACCAATGCATCACCGATACTGACATCTCCGTGCGGGTGGTACTTCATCGTATGGCCGATGACATTCGCCACCTTATTGTAACGTCCGTCTTCCAGTTCCCACATCGAATGCAGGACGCGGCGTTGCACAGGCTTCAGGCCATCGTCCAGGTAAGGCACCGCACGCTCCAGGATCACATAAGATGCGTAATCCAGGAACCAGCTCTCGTACATGGTAGATACTTGCCCGTGATGTTCGCCCTGGGCCGGACTACCGCTTTGATTTTTTTCTAAGGACATATATTCAGCACTACGATTCGTTTACAAAATAATCTGTGGATCCGGATGGCATCAGGCCAGCTCCTGGACTTCTGCGTTGATCTCCTCCACCGGGGCCAAAGGCTCCAGCTCTTCCTCGATACGCAGGTTACGGATGATGAATTCCTGCCGCTCCGGTGTGTTTTTACCCATGTAGTAATCGAGTAATCCGTGGAGCGAAGTTTCTCCGGTAAGTGTGACAGGATCCAAACGCATTTTACGGCCAATGAAGGCTTTGAACTCATCCGGAGATATTTCCCCCAGGCCCTTGAAGCGGGTGATCTCCGGCCGGGGGCCCAGCTTCTGTATGGCCTGTTGCTTTTCCTGTTCGCTGTAGCAATAGATTGTCTCCTTCTTGTTGCGCACCCTGAAGAGGGGAGTTTGCAAAATAAAGACGTGACCGTTGCGCACCAGATCCGGGAAAAACTGCAGGAAGAAGGTGAGCAGCAGCAATCGGATGTGCATGCCATCCACATCGGCATCGGTAGCAATTACGATCTGGTTGTAACGCAGGTTCTCAATGGAATCCTCCAGATCGAGTGCATTCTGCATCAGGTTGAACTCCTCGTTCTCGTACACGATTTTTTTGGTGAGTCCGAAGCAGTTCAGGGGCTTTCCCTTTAAACTGAATACCGCCTGCGTATTGACATCGCGTGCTATGGTAATCGAGCCCGAGGCGGAATCGCCCTCGGTGATGAACAAGGTGGTATCCAGGCGCTGAGGATTTTTCACATCGGTAAGGTGCACACGGCAATCCCGAAGTTTCTTGTTGTGCAGATTGGCTTTTTTAGCCCTTTCATTGGCCAGCTTCTTGATACCGGCAATCTCTTTGCGCTCCCGTTCACTCTGTAGGATTTTCTTTTTCCAGGCCTCGGCGGTTTCCGGATGCTTGTGCAGGTAATTGTCCAGCTGCTGCGAAACGAATTCGTTGATCCAGTTCCGTAATGAAGGACCACCCGGATAGGTGTTCAAGGAGCCGAGTTTTGTTTTTGTCTGCGACTCGAAAACCGGCTCCTGGATACGGATACTGATGGCTCCGGTGATGGAAGTGCGCACATCACTGGGATCAAAATCCTTCCCGTAGAAATCGCGTGCGGTCTTCACGATGGCTTCGCGGAATGCAGCGAGGTGGGTTCCGCCCTGTGTGGTATGCTGACCGTTCACAAAGCTGTAGTAATCTTCACCGTAGGAAGTAGTATGGGTGAAGGCCACTTCGATGTCTTTCCCTTTGAGGTGAATGATTTCGTACAACCTCTCGTCGGAGATATTGGCATTGAGCAGGTCCAGTAGTCCGTTTTCACTTTTAAACTCCTGACCATTGAGGACCATTTTCAAGCCTACGTTCAGGTAGGTGTAGTTCCGCACCATCGTCTCGATGTACTCCATGCGGAATTCGTAGTCCAGGAAAATATCCTGATCGGGGATAAAAGTTACTTCTGTTCCGTCGTCGGCACCGGTCTTCTGTTCATTCTTCGTCTGTGTGATCTCCCCGCGGTCGAACTCAGCCCAGGTCGTTTTACCCTGACGTACGCTCTGCACTTTGAAGTAGGAAGACAAGGCATTGACCGCTTTGGTACCCACTCCGTTCAGTCCTACGGATTTCTGGAATGCCTGACTGTCGTATTTCCCTCCCGTGTTGATCTTACTCACGCATTCCACCACTTTACCCAGGGGAATTCCACGGCCGTAATCCCTTACACGGACCTTACCATCCTTCACTTCGATTTCAATCTCCTTGCCATAGCCCATCACGTATTCGTCGATGCAATTATCGATGACCTCTTTGAGCAAAACATAAATGCCATCGTCCTTTGCCGAACCGTCGCCCAGCTTGCCGATGTACATCCCCGGGCGGAGACGGATATGCTCTTTCCAGTCCAGTGACTGG
Source organism: uncultured Bifidobacterium sp. (assembly GCA_964584995.1). Classification (GTDB taxonomy): domain Bacteria; phylum Bacteroidota; class Bacteroidia; order AKYH767-A; family OLB10; genus JAJTFW01. The sequence continues at coordinate 4,840 of CAZPCA010000048.1, read as the reverse complement.
ATGCTGTCTTCTGTGTAATTGTGATCCAATGTTGCTTGCTTCTTCGCCATAAATTTTACTGCTACATTTCAGAAAATGCGGGGCGCAAAAATCGGAATTAAAGGCGGCACCACCTCTCAAAGTTACCAACAAGGGGCAGAAGCTGCACTACCCCTTTGTTCCTTTTTCAACAAGATTTGGCTGAAAAATAGTTTAAAGAAAGAATAAGCCATTGTATATAGGGCGATTAACATTTTCATACGAAGTTTTCACCTGTCCCATAAGGTTGAAAAATCAATTGAGCAAGGCATGCCGTACGGTATGACTATCACCACGTCAGGGGCTTTTTCATCATAGCCCCTCCCCTCGTGGTCTACGATTTTACCACTAATGACCCTGTTGGTCGAGGATTTTTTTTACCACGGAGACAAGAGGCCATAGAGGTGCACGGAGCCCCCGCCCCTGATGGACTCGGATTTTTGGCCACGGAGACAAGAGGACATAGATACACACGGAGCCCCCGCCCCTGATGGACTCGGATTTTTTACCATCGAGACACTAAGAACATGGAGATACACGCCTCCCAGTTCCTGATGTACCCGGATTTTTCACCATGGACACTAGGGACATGGAGATACAACGAGCCCCGCCGTAAGTTCACTGAGGGTCACAGAGACACCGCCCGCCCCGGCAGGTTTTGTTTTTTGCAAAGTCACACGATCAACGAATTAAAATCAACAGATAGGACTTGAACCTTTTAACGGCCTGATTGTTGTTTGCATTATCGGAATGAAATTACAGGCCTTTCACCTACTGACCTTCTGCTGCTTGTTTACCGCTTCTTGCGGTTCAGGCCAAACTGTTCATAGAACCACCACCATGTCTGAACAAAACGACTCAAGCTTGCACCACGCCTATTATTCACGTACTGATACCAGCCGTTTGGAACTGTCCGATTCGGTCTGGAAAACAATTTTATCGGAAGAACTGTATGCCGTAGCGCGAGAAGCTGCAACAGAAAGGGCTTTCACCGGAAAATTTTGGAATCACGAAGGAAACGGCACCTATTACTGCGCTGCCTGTGGGAATCCTTTGTTCCGCTCTGACAGCAAATTTGCTTCCGGATGTGGATGGCCGAGTTTTTATCAGAGCATACGCCCAAAAAGTGTCGTGTACAAACTCGACGAGAGCTATGGAATGATCAGAACAGAAGTGATTTGCGGACGTTGTGACGCCCACCTCGGCCATATCTTCGACGATGGTCCCCCTCCTACCGGCAAGCGTTTCTGCATGAATTCGGTGAGCCTCGACTTTGAGCCCGAAAAATGATCCGCTTCACGCGTGCGGAACAAACTCACATCACAGCTTCACCAGCATTTTATCAATCCGCTTCAAGGGACCTCTGCACGACTGCTCGTGGCAGGCCTGACAGGTCTGAATGAGATTATTGTGTAGCGCCACCCTTTCTTCCGGCGGCGCCTTGTACAGTTGCTCGAGTGTCGCGAGATAGGATTTACCCATTCCTTCGAAGAGGACATCATCGATTTTCATGCTGCGCTCCGCCTGAAACATGCCAGAGAACGAACCATCGTACGCAACCAGCTCTTTCCCTTCCCTGAGTGCCGCGGCATTGGCCTCGGAAAGCAGGGCCATGTTCCGCATCATGATGGCCAGTTCGCTGTCGCCATTCGGATTGAGTGGTGCACAGGTGGCTGTCGAATCACTAGCCGCTGTCGAATTTTTTTCCTGTGTACAGGAACCTGCACTTAGTCCCAGCACCACTGCGGATACCACCGCATACCGTTTCATGTTCATGGTATCAAAAATACAAAACCGTAGCTGTTCTGATTAGTCGGCAGGCAACTCCGGGGCGGGACTCAGCTCCTCCAGCAGGGAATCGGCTGGTACGGTATCCGCAGGTAAAATAAACTGTAGCGCAGGTCCCTGTAACCGGACTACCGGTTGCAGGCTATCGGCCTCTGCCTGCGAGATTTTCTCTCTGTGTACCAGACGACCACTGACCAATTTGAAAAAATTCGCCAAATAGGGTTTCAGGGCTCCATTCGCGTCAAAACGGTACCGGAAATACTTGGGACTTGGAATCAGGCTGGACAGGAATATACTCTCAGCAAGATCGAGTTCAGCGGGCGACTTACTGAAGTAAAAACGGGAAGCCTCACCAATACCGTACACATTGGGGCCCCACTCGATGATGTTCAGGTACACCTCCAGCATGCGCTCCTTGCTCAGTAGTCGGTTCTGCTCTATGAGCCAAACGATGAGAATCTCTTCCAGCTTTCGACTCACTGATTTATTCCTGCTGAGAAACACGTTTTTGACCAGCTGCATACTGATGGTGCTTCCACCGCGGGCGAAACGACCCTGCCGGATATTGGTCGCAATGGACTCGCGGAATGACTCGGCGACAAACCCATTGTGCTGCATGAATCCGGGATCTTCAGCGGTGAGCACTGCTGCCTGCAAGTAGGGGGAAATCAAAGGCAATGGCGTGAAGGAGGGGTTGTCAGGTCCAACGGAAAAACTCCTGAGTGGCCGGTCGCCATCCATAGCCAGGAAGGAAAATGGTCCGGCTATCCGGGAAAAATTCTCCGAACCATAACGTTCGACCCGGAAGTTCTTTTGCTTCATGCCCGCTTCGAAAACGAGTTCACCCGGCCTGTCGAGTGGAATCACCGTAGCCAGATTGAAGTCCAGGTTGCCCGATGCCTTGAAGCCTTTGAGCGTAGAAAACATTCCCTGAGGTAATGCATCAAAAAGTCCCTGCGCGGAGGGAGTGGTGAAGCCGGCATTCAGCCTGAACATACGTTCTGCACTTCGGCTATACGATGCCGTGATCCGTAGCGGCAGCCTGCCCATACTGAAAACTGTACCCGTATCCAGACCCAGACTATCTGTGTCAAAAAATGATCGCATCGCGAACTCCATCGCAGGAAAGCGGACATCACCCGGAGCGATCCTCCAGTGATTTACCAGGAGGTTATACACATCGAAATGCCCCTGAAGGCGGGTCAGGCCGTTTTCCTCCTGCACTTCCAGCTGCACACGCGCCGAATCCATGCACAACTTGAACCCGTCCACCAGATCCAGGAAGGGCAGCGCAAACACATCTCCGCGGCTTCGTTGAAGATGGAAAGTATACATCTGATCATCAGGCTTCACGACCCCATTCACCATCCAAAGGTTCACACCCTCCTGGGAGGAGGTCACCACGCTTGATTTGAAATCGTTTCCGTCGTAAAAAAGCTCCGGAATTTTCACCATCTCCATTACGGTACCGTTCGTATAACTGACTTTCAGGTCCTTCATTTCGATACGCTCATCGAACACCCTGTTTACATTTTCAAGGATGGCCAGAAAGCGTTCATTGTAGCCGATTGCGTTCACTTGCTGCACTGTATCCTCGCCCCCTTCCTTATCACGCTTCAACAAAAAAGAAAAATTATCAGTGCTATCCCTTTTCACCAGTCGCAGATGCGCATTCTCTACCCATAGTTCCCGAAATCCTATCTGCAAGCGGAGGAGCCTCGACAAGCTCAACTTCGCCCGGAAGCTCCCCAGCGACAGTAGCGTATCACCATTCGCGGGAATCAGCGAAACATCCTCGATGTACACTTCCCTAACGCCCGAAAATCCGAATTCTCCGATTTTCAACTCCACTTTGTAGCGGGAATCGAACTTCTCCCTCACCTTGTTGATCGCAAAATCCAACATAGGCTGACGCAATAAAAACAAGGAAGCCGTCAGCAGAAAAAACGAAATGATCAGGATGACGGGCCAGGAACCTTTGCGCATGGGAGCGAGTGAGGCAGCGAAAATAATAAAGCGCGACTATTCGGGTAGGAAAAAAAGCTTCAAAAGAAAAAGGCCGATGAGATTATCACCGGCCCTGTAAATTCAAGTATCAAATTGTTCAGGCTTTTACCAGGTCCACCATGCCGTAGCCTTGATCGGTCAGTGCCCCAACGCCAGACTCCCAAATGAATTTCTGGACATCGGGATGGGCATGCAAAGTGAAGGGCAAAAGATAACCCATCATGGTGCTTCCATCTGTAGCGCGGTAGTAGCGTGCGAATTTCTTTCCTGTTTCGTTCAGCTTTTGCACATATTCATGATCAGGCTGCACATCGAACTCCGCGAAATTATTGAGGTCTGCTTCAGAAAACCCCGCCTTCTCCATCCGGTCCAAGGTCTGCTCGTAAAGCACATCCGAAAACTCCTGGGAAGTGGGATCAATGGTTACCTGGCTCTTATCGGGATCATTATGGGGGTCCACCAGAATCAGCGGACTGATACACAAATAGCGCATTTTGGTCGCGAATTCAGGATCGGCAATGAATTCGTGGCTTCTGGGCATCAGGTTCATTTTCCCAACAGCGAAATAAGGCGCCTCAAACACCTTCGCCACCAACTGCTCCAATTGTTCAGCGTTGCGGGAAGAAAGCACAAGCGTGACCTTTGAGCTCAGAAAGCGCATGAAGCCATTTTGAATCTTGGATGTGCCTTTCAAGCTGGAAAAGTTGAACTGGGTTTTGTCTCCGCCTGTCACTTCCAGGATCTGGTTCAAACTATCCGCAATCAGGGATTGATGGTGCAGCGGAATGGTATTGGCCGACATCTGGTCCCTTAAAAAAGAAATTTTTACGCGCATGGTGTATAGGTTTTGGTTTTTTTGAACGTTCTAATGTTGTGCCAGACAATTATAAATTCTAACTATTAATTGATATCTAACACTTTACAGAAACTACAAGGTTAAAAATAAACAGAACAATTGTAGTTTTTTCCTGAATCCGGAAATTATTTTCTCTTTTTGGGAATCACTCGGCACCTTTTCGCCCGCTGG
>CAZPCA010000047.1:10840-17987 GCA_964584995.1 uncultured Bifidobacterium sp. | reverse complement strand
AGGAAACCCTTTCCGAATTGCGTCCTGTATACTTTGGAGAGAAGAAGAGCTTTGAGATCACGAATGTGTACGGCAATGCTTCTTCTAACGGGATGTTCATGGTAGAATTCATTTACAATAGCGAGTTGCCCTTGACTGCCGTTGTTACCGATGCCAGTGGGCGGGTGATTTACACGCAGGATGGTGTGAATGCTACTCCTGGAGTGAACCGTCTCGAGTTGAATACCGCAATGCCCCGCGGAATGTACTTCATTGTACTTCAGAATCAGGAGGGCAAGGTCAACCGTAAATTCATTTACTAAGATTTCTCTAAATCATGTGAAAGGCCCGCAGTGATGCGGGCTTTTTCATTTTTTACCCGGAAACCTGAGGTGCAGAATCAGTGCTGAACTCCGGTAAACGACTATAAGTAATTATCCCCGGCTATTCTGTGGCAGATTCAGCATGTTTGCGAAAAATCATCCATGGAACCAGAAGAGTACAACGCAGAAGTCGAAGCATATACCCTTGTTGAGCCGCTACCCTCGCGGCTCGTGAAGGCGTTCGCCGCCACCATCATCGGTGTAGATGCCGTGACCGTGAACATCGAGGTACATGCGGCGCAAGGTCAACCTAAAACCTTTTGGTCGGGTCTGCCGGATAATGCTGTCCGTGAAAGCCAGTCAAGGATTGAGGCCGCTTTGAAAGTGAACGGATTTCGCTGGCCCGGCATGCGCATGGTTATCAACCTGGCTCCAGCAGATATTCGCAAAGAGGGTTCTGCCTACGACCTGCCAATCGCTCTGGCCATTCTGGCTGCATCTGGCCAAATACCCTCCGGCTACTTCAGTAAATGCATGATGCTCGGGGAGCTGTCGCTCGATGGGAGTATCATGCCTGTACGGGGCGCTCTGCCAGTGGCCATTCAGGCACGCAAGGAGGGCTTCGAGGGAATCATTGTTCCCCGACTGAACGAACAGGAGGCAGCAGTGGTGGAAGGACTACAGGTCTTTGGCGTCGGTTCACTCAGGGAGGTCATCGGTTTCTTGAGTGGCCTACAGCGAATAGCTCCTGTAAAGGTGGAACTAAAACCATCTAACGTTGAAGCAGCTGAGAAGGAACTTGATTTTGCCGACGTCAAAGGCCAGGAGGGAATCAAACGCGCGCTGGAGGTGGCTGCGGCGGGTGGACACAATGTAATTCTCATAGGGCCTCCCGGTGCAGGCAAAACCATGCTGGCCCGCCGTATGCCCGGAATCCTACCTGAACTGAGTAACGAAGAAGCGCTGGAGACCACGAAAATACACTCTGTGGCGGGTAAGCTCGGACGCGGAATCGGCCTGATACGCCATCGTCCCTTCAGGTCGCCGCACCATACGGTAAGCGATGTGGCACTCGTCGGTGGGGGTGGCTTCCCCAAGCCGGGTGAAATTTCACTTGCACATAACGGTGTTTTGTTCCTGGATGAGTTGCCCGAATTCAAACGTGCTGTACTCGAGGTGATGCGGCAACCGCTCGAAGACCGAAAGGTGTCCATCTCACGTGCTAAGATTGCTGTGGAGTACCCCAGCAGTTTCATGCTACTGGCCAGCATGAACCCATGTCCCTGCGGATTTTTAAACCATCCGGAAAAAGACTGCCATTGTGGTCCCGGCGTGGTCGACCGTTATCTGCAGCGAATATCAGGACCCTTATTGGACAGGATCGATTTGCATGTGGAGGTGGTACCGGTACCCTTCAGGGAATTGAGCACATACCATGCTGCTGAATCCAGCGCAATAGTCAGGCAAAGAGTTACCCAGGCACGTCGCGTTCAAATGGAGCGTTTCGCTAAGCATCCCGGGACGCATTGCAATGCCATGATGAGCAGTCGGCTGCTACGGGAACATTGCCGCGTTAACGAACCAGGTCAACAATTGCTCAGATCCGCCATGGAGCGCCTCGGACTGAGTGCCCGCGCCTATGACCGAATACTCAAGGTAGCCCGTACAATTGCTGATATGGAGTGCTCCCCTGCTATCGAGCCACATCACTTGGCAGAAGCAATCAATTACCGTAGCATGGACAGATCCGGTTGGGGTAAAACCACCTGACCTGCACTGGTTTTCAATGAATTGCAAAGCCATTTTTTCGCATAAGCCAAACGTTATCAATCACTTGCAATTTTGAGGTCGCAATTTGCGACCTCAAAAACATAAAATATACAATATCAAATACTTATGTATAATCCAATAGAAATACCCGAAGAATACCTGATCAGCAAAATTTATCAAATCAGAAACCAGAAGGTGATGGTGGACCGCGATTTAGCATTGCTGTTCGGGGTAGAAACAAAGCGTCTGAAAGAAGCGGTGCGCAGAAACATTGCACGCTTTCCAACCGATTTCATGTTTGAAATGAACCAGCGTGAATTCGAGCACTGGCGCCGTGAGTTCGCTGTTGCAGCAGATGAAAAATCAGGGACCCGCTATGCCCCATTTTGTTTCACAGAACAAGGAGTCACGATGCTATCCTGTATTTTGAACAGCGATACAGCCATTCAGATGAATATCCGAATCATCCGTGCATTCACCACCATGAGGGAATGGTTAATCACGCACAAAGACATCGTCATTAAGCTCAAAGAGCTCGAAGAGCAAGTAGCAGGCAATAGCATCGAGATAAAATTGATTTTCGATACCCTCAAAAAAATGATGACTACACCTGCCAGTTCTGTGAGAAGGATTGGATTCAATCATATTCAGGAGTCCTAAGCACTCCTCAGATGTGAATTACTTCTAACGTTCTAATGAGTGACGATGATTCGCTTAGTGAAGTGCTTGCCTCCATCATTTGCGTGAATAATGTATTCTCCGCTGTACAATATTCGGGTGTCGAAATATCCGATGGTGCTTCCCTGATAGATAGTAGTCTGCATCAATTCCCTACCTGCAAGGTCTGAAAGGTATAGTTGAATATCTCTTGTGTTCAGCCCTGTAAGTTGGATGGCGAGGAGGTCTCCAGCAGGATTAGGATAGAGTACCATTTTGTTTTCTTCTAGTAAGTTGGCCATGCCGGTGGCGGCGGGGATGTATTGAGTGACGGGCTCTGTGATGGCTGTAACCTTGGATGCTGTTCTTGTACCATAAAATGTAGGTCCTACAACGTATGGATAGGCGGAGTTCCAGTTGGAGTCGACCGTACAGAAATACGCATAAGTTCCGTTTGGATATTCCGGTGTGACACAAAACCGACCATTGTGTTCGTCCAGTCTGTCGGACAATATCGAACTAAGGTATTCGTAGTCTTCACGGAAATATCCAAGCGGATAATTGGTGCTTACAGGAGGTCCCTGAGTAACTGCATTGCCGTTGGCATACGTGTTCCTCACTGTAATATTCCGTAGGAAATACGATGACTTCATACGGACAATAGGGCCGGTGCCGTTGGTGTTCTGAAACCCATACGCACCATAAATCGGGAATCCGTCGTAGGCATAACCGATTAGTGGGGAATGTTGAGTGCTGTCTATCGAATACAATCCGTCTGCATCGTAAAGGTTGCAGACAGTGGAGATGACATTCAGGTCGAGTTTGAAAGCGCTCGGATTTTGATGATGATGATAATTGCCCATAGCCGGATGGCCCTTGGAACAATCGAAGCCGATACGTTCAGCCACTACCGCATCCCTGTTCCAAATATTATCCCCCATGCCTCCTAAGGGGCCGCCAGCCAGGGAGTTGCTGGCGTTTCTCCAGGATACTCCGTCGCGGTAATCGAATAGAGCTACTCCGTTGATGAAAATACCGATATTGCCACCGGTTGTATTGGTGGGCGTGCCTGTATTTTGTACTGGAAGCCTGGAAATCTTGAAGATGGCGTTTTGGTTTTGGGCGATGGAGGGATTGCCATCCAGAAAGGGCCCCGTGATGTAACCGGGCAGACCCTTGGTACGGACATACACCCAGTTAGCGGAGTAATACACTTTCTGGACGTTGGCAGAATCTATGTCAATTATGGGGGTAGAGTTCCCATTTACGTAATGCCTCGCCGTTAGTCCTGTGGTATTGATGAGCCAGTTGGTGACTTCTGGTCCTTGGGCGGATGCGATGATTCCTGATACCATCAGGAGCATTGATAAGATTATTTTTTTCATGTGTAGGATTGGGTTATCGGTTTTTTGAGGTCGAATACGGTGGAGGACCATATTGCTTGTTGAAAGCGAATTTTTTATCATTGAGGGTGATAAGAAAGGCGAGCAAATCGGTTTTCTCAGCCCCTGATAATTGGATGAACTGCTCCTTATTGGAGTTTGATGGGCGTAGTAATAGCTTGTCATAATGATTCAATACATCTCTCAGACTGTTGATACGTCCGTCATGCATGTAGGGTGCAGTGAAATCCGTATTGCGCAGACTCGGCACTTTGAAGCGAAGACTGTCTGCTTGCCTGGCGCTAATTTCCGCTCTGCCGGCATCCAGTAGCTGACTGTCAATAGCCAGACCGTTGTTTTCGTATGCGTAGTTGCTGAAAAGCGGCTCCGTATGACAAGCATTGCAGTGCATTTTGAAAAGTCGATATCCGTTTTTCTCCTGTTCAGTGAAGACCGCGAATCCGGATTTCACTGCATCGTATTTCGATTGATCCGATACAAGTTGCATGGTGAAAGCGGACAATGCGTCTGCCAGCTGTACTTCATCGATTTGCTTCTTGCCAAAACATTTTTTGAATAGGATATTGTACTCTTGGCTGCGCTTCAGTTTTACGCATACGTTTGCGATGGTCTCTCCCATCTCACCGGGATGAGTGATGGGGAAGTGAATCTGCTCTTGCGGATTTGTAAAACGACCATCCCACATAAAGGAGGACTGCCATGCTAGGTTGAAGAGGGCTGGCGCATTGCGTCGCCCGATGCTATCGTGGATACCATGACTGAGCGCATGATCACTATGGGCGAAGGCGTTAAACGGAGAATGACAGCTTGCACAAGAGATGCTACTGTCGGCAGAAAGTATGGGGTCGTAAAACAATTTTCTACCCAGTGCGACCAGTCGGGGATTATCGGGCGTAGCATGAACGGGAACAGGCCAGAGTGGCGGATGATCAGCTTTCACAGAATGCCGCAACGAGAATCCGTAGGCTGTGGCCAGAAACAGTCCCAAGAGCACCAGAAGTTCAGTTCTTTTCATTTGTTTCCAGAGTGAACATCTGAACCGCAGCATCGCTGAGCCGGACCGCTTCTGCCCCAGGCGACATGATATGGTCTTTGTCGGCAAAATCAATGGCATCCATCAGCGCGCGCAACTCAATACGTACTACAAGTTGAGTGGAGTTATTCGCAGAGAGTGTGATTTCGCGGTAGGAATTGTACGGATGTCTGTAGCCGCCAATATGGTATTGAAACTCCTTTTTTCTGTGCCTGCTTTGTGGGTGGTGCCCCTCAAATTTGAGATGTATATATCCGCTTTGCCAGGTCCAATACATGCCAGAAGCCGGATCCAGAATACCGTCCATCACACCGGAAGTTTGAACAACACTGTCTATGCCAAGTCCAAAGACTAATTGAGTGACATCACCTGGTAAAATCTTTTGAAGTAGTGCGTAGTTTCCTTCATGGTGTAAAGCATCGAGCAACAGGGCTTTTCCACCGAACACTGCAAGGGTTTGCTGTCCGTTTTTCAGCCGGATGTTGGATACGTAACATTTCAACTTCCGGATGTGGAATGCGGAATCGGAATTACTGTATGTTTCGACTGCATGCCCATCAAGTTGAAAAGAAAAATCAACACGGGTCTGAGCTTCGGCAGAAACCATCAGCAAAAGGCACAGGAAGGGTATGTAGGACGAGTATTTAAACAACAAGGCATTGGATGCCCATTGGCATTCCGGGTTTAATCAAAAAAAGACCTTATCGAAGTTTATATGGTCTTCGTGCACTATTCATGCATTGCTCCGTGGCAACTCTTGAATTTTTTTCCGGATCCGCAAGGGCAGGGTTCGTTCCTGCCAACCTTCATCTCGTTACGCACCGGCTCGTGCCTGGGCGGTGGAGGTGGTCCTTGCGGAGGCATTTCTTCTTGCCGGGGTCCTGCAGTGCTCGATACGTTCTGCTGGTATTGCTCATGCGTCGCTTTCAACTTGCTCATGTCACTGGGTTGCTGCGCAGGTGCCTGTTTTACCTGTTGCGGCTGTTCCACGGCAATTTGTCCCTTGAACAGGAACGACATGGTATCGCGGTTCACTTCTTCGACCAATTTCTTGAAAAGCTCGAAGGATTCGAATTTGTAGATTAGCAAGGGGTCCTTCTGTTCATAGACCGCATTCTGCACGCTCTGTTTAAGGTCATCCATCTCCCGCAGGTGCTCTTTCCAGGCATCATCAATCAGTGCCAGAGCGATGTTGCGTTCGAAGGCCCTGATCAGTTCCAGCCCATTGCTCTCATACGATTTACGTAAATGTGCCAATACCTGAACGCCACGTATGCCATCGCTGAAGGGAACTACGATATTTTCGAATTGTTGACCCTGTTGCTCAAACACCTGCTTGATAATAGGGAAGGCCCGCTCTCCGATGATCTTTGATTTTTGACGATAATGTTCATCAAGAGCATGGAATATCTTTTCCGTCAGCTGGTCTGTTTTGCCGGCCAAGAATTCGGATTCGCTCACAGGACTTTCCACTGCGAATGTGCGGATCAGGTCTAGATTGAAGTTCTCAAAATCGCGGTTCTCCAGATGCTCGCTGACCAAGTTCTCGATCAGGTCGAATAGCATGTTCTGCAGGTCAAGGGCGAGGCGTTCACCGTACAGCGCATGGCGGCGCTTTTTGTAGATGACTTCGCGCTGGGCATTCATGACATCGTCGTACTCCAGCAAGCGCTTCCGCGTTCCGAAATGATTCTCTTCTACTTTGCGCTGCGCCCTTTCGATACTGCGGGTGATCATGCTGTGCTGAATGACCTCTCCTTCTTTCAGTCCCATGCGGTCCATGAGGCTGGCGATACGGTCCGATCCGAACAGTCGCATCAGGTTGTCTTCTAAGGATACGAAAAATTGGGAGGATCCGGGGTCGCCTTGTCGACCTGCACGACCACGCAACTGACGGTCTACCCGGCGTGATTCATGGCGTTCGGTACCGATGATGGCCAATCCGCCGGCTTCCTTGACTCCCGGTCCGAGTTTGATATCCG
>CAZPCA010000047.1:968-10830 GCA_964584995.1 uncultured Bifidobacterium sp. | reverse complement strand
GTACCCCGGCCTGCCATGTTGGTGGCAATGGTGACCGTACCGGATTTACCTGCTTGTGCTACGATCTCCGCTTCGCGTTGGTGTAGCTTTGCGTTGAGTACGTTGTGAGCAATCTTGCGTTGGTTGAGCATACGGCTCAGCAACTCTGAAACTTCTACCGAAGTGGTACCGACCAATACCGGACGACCGGCCTGGGTGAGGCGTACGATCTCTTCAATGACGGCATTGTATTTTTCACGCGTGGTTTTATACACCAGGTCCTCTTCGTCTTTCCGGCTGATTTTGCGGTGTGTCGGAATGACCACCACGTCGAGCTTATAGATTTCCCAGAATTCACCGGCTTCTGTTTCGGCAGTACCCGTCATACCAGCCAGCTTATGGTACATCCTGAAATAATTCTGCAGAGTGATGGTCGCATAGGTCTGCGTGGCAGCTTCGACCTTTACATTCTCCTTCGCTTCTATGGCCTGATGCAAACCGTCGCTGTAGCGTCTTCCTTCGAGGACACGACCGGTTTGCTCGTCCACAATCTTGATTTTACCTTCCTGGATAATGTACTCTACATCCTTCTCATAAAGGGTATATGCACGCAGTAACTGGTTGATGGTGTGTATGCGCTCACCCTTGATGGCGAAGTCGCGCAACAAGGTATCTTTTCTTGCCGCTTTTTCCTCTGCAGGGGCTCCGGATTTTTCAATATCCGCCATTTCGGAACCTACATCAGGGAGTTCGAAGAAATGCGGATCGCTGGTGTTGTGTCCGATCAGGTCGATTCCTTTTTCGGTCATCTCGATGCTGTGATTGCGTTCGTCAATCACGAAGAAAAGTTCAGGATCCACCTTCTCGCGCATCTGTCTGCCCTGCTCAGCCATATACTGGTTCTCGGTCTTCTGCAATAAGGCTTTCATGCCGGGCTCACTCAGTAATTTGATCAGCGCCCTGTGCTTCGGCATACCACGGTGGGCCCGCAACAGCATCAGTCCGACATCTTCCTGCTTGTCTTTGTTGTCGCTGAATTTCTTCGCATCGGCAATCAGTGAATTGATCAGGTTGCGCTGTGCATTGACAAGGATCTCCACTTTGGGTTTGAGCGAGTGGAATTCCTGGTCCGCGCCCTTCGGGGTAGGACCTGAGATGATGAGCGGTGTTCGCGCATCGTCAATAAGGACGGAGTCCACCTCATCCACAATGGCATAGTGGTGTTCACGCTGCACCATGTCTTCCGGACTGCGCGCCATGTTGTCACGCAGGTAGTCAAAGCCGAATTCATTGTTCGTGCCGTAGGTGATATCGGCCAGGTAGGCCTTACGTCTTTCCGGAGAATTCGGCTGGTGCTTGTCGATGCAATCTACCGTGAGACCAAGGAATTCAAAGATCGGTCCGTTCCACTCAGAGTCGCGTTTGGCCAGGTAATCATTGACAGTGACGACGTGGACACCTCTCCCCGCCAGGGCATTCAGGTAGATGGGCAGGGTGGCTACGAGTGTTTTACCTTCACCCGTCGCCATTTCTGATATTTTTCCCTGATGCAGCACCGTTCCGCCGATCAGCTGAACATCGTAATGGATCATGTCCCAGCGCACAGAATTGCCTGCGGCCAGCCAGGTCGTCTGATACACGGCTTTGTCACCTTGAATGGTGACATGGTTTTTACGCGCGGCGAGTTCGCGGTCATGCTCGTGCGCAGTCACTTCTAGCGACTCTTGTTGCGTGAAGCGTCGCGCCGTTTCTTTCACTACGGCAAAGGCCTCCGGATGGATTTCGGCAAGTATCTCTTCAATTTTCCGATTGCGTTCTTTTTTGAGATCGTCAATCCTGCCAAACAATTCCTCCTTTTCGTGCAGATCCATATCCGGATTTGCTTCGGATGAATTGTTCAATTCAGCGATTTCGTTTTCAATCTCCTGGATGTGGCCGTTGATCCGCTCCCTGAACTCAGTCGTCTTTGCCCGCAGTTCGTCGTTACTGAAGCCGGAAAACGTATCGAAAACAGCATTTATTTTTCCTACATGAGGCAGGAGGTCTTTAAGGTCACGGTCGGATTTGCTGCCTAAAAATGATTTCAGGACTTTATTGATAAAATCAAACATTGCTCAATAGGAATTCAGGTCGTCAAAGGTAAGTGTTCTTGGGCAGATTGCCGTCTGACTGTAGAGGCGTCAGGGAATGTTTAACAGATTGTTTTCTACCTATTTACTAATTGAGGCTACAATAAAGCCGCGTCTTTTGCACCGAATACTATGCCGGACTCCATTTTTGAAGCTGTACTGCAGTAGGGATTTATTTTGCTTGTTCACTTGACTTGAGTTGCCATGCCTGTTACCTTTGAGAGCTCCCTTTGTTTTTGGTATGTTTTGGAACAACGACGATGATTTTGACGAGGCCTCCTTTAACGACGAGCAGGCCAACAGTGAGGCGCAGCGCGAAATAAGGTTAGAGCATGATCGCATCCGCAAGCTTCCTGTGATGCGTATGGCCCGTCAGATTTATGAGACGGTGCGTGCAATCGTGGAAACGTTTCCGGAGGACGATGACCTTGTGGCGCATTACCGCGAAATCATGCTGACCGATGCGGCCTCACTGGCTTCGAAGATTTCTGCTGCAGAAGCCGGTGATCTTTATACGTTGCGCATGGAGAACGCAGTACTCATCAAGGTGGCTGCGCGTAATCTGCTCACCCAGACCTCAGGTTTGAAGATGCTGGGAATTACCGAACCGCATTATCTGCAGGTCCTGAGGGATGAGATTGAGGCTTTCCGTTTGGTGTTCTTGGAATGGGTGAAAGGATTTGACCGCACACGGGATATCCGCGACGATTGGGGGCTTTTTTATCATTGAGCCTTTACAGATTCAGCTTTCTCAATGCCGGGGCATAGCGCCAGGTCGCACCTACAACTGCCAGGGTCATGCATCCTCCGAAAACCACTGAATGGACAAGTCCCAGGAATTTGGCGGCCAGTCCAGATTCAAAAGCACCAATTTCATTGGAGGATCCAACGAAGATGCTGTTCACGGCGGAAACTCTTCCCCGCATCTCTTCGGGGGTGAAACTTTGCAGGATCGTTGAACGGATGACTACACTGACGTTGTCAAGCATTCCACTCACTAAGAGCGCAAGGAGAGACAGCCATAAATGTTCGGAAAGCGCGAATACAATCATGCAAATACCGAATCCCGCCACACAAGCCAGCATAAGTCGTCCTGCGCCCGCAGCAGGGGGGCGATAGGCCATGATGGCGGCCATAATCACTGCTCCAACGGCCGGTGCCGAACGTAGATAGCCAAGCCCTTCCGGACCTGTGTGCAGGACCTGGTCTGCGAATGCAGGCAATAACGCTACTGCACCTCCGAACAATACAGCGAACAAGTCAAGGGTTACGGCCGATAGCAGCACTTGTTGCTGGAAAAAGAAGCGAATGCCTTGCCGGATGGAATCGACAACAGGCTCCTGTATGTGCCTGCTAATGACCGGCCGGTAGCCAATGAGGCCGTAGCATATCAGTGTGATGCCTATGAGCAGGCAAACGATCCATGCGGTGGCGTATGGGCCTATGGTGGCGTACAAAAGTCCTCCCAATGCCGGTCCGACTACCGCGCCAACCTGCCACAAACTACTGTTCCATACAGATGCATTTACGTAATGTTCAGCAGGCAGTATTTGTCCCCATATGGAGGATTGTGCAGGATTGTATAAGCCGCGGGCGATACCCACACAGAATATGACCAGATAGGCAGGCCATATGCTGTCTGGAAGTGTGCTGCCGGCCGTGTAAAATACCAGACCCGCAGAAGCAGCCAACATTAGAAACGTGGAAATGAGCATCAATGATTTCCGGTTGAAGCGATCGGCCAGCAAGCCGCCCGGAAGCGCCAAGCCCAGTGCTGGGATTGCTTCGGTGAGTCCAATCAACCCAAGGGCAAAGGGATCCTTTGTGCGCTCATAGATGATCCAGCTCGCCACGATGATCTGTATCTGCAAAGCGATGGTCAGAAGCAGCTTCCCGGCAAGGAAAAAACGGTAATTGCCGTATCGCAGCGCCGCGAAAGGATCGTGTCTGACTGACATAGGACAAAACTAAAGCAATTACTTGAACAGCAGGTAGACTGTATTCTGCGTTTATCTCTCTATCTTTGAGAACAGATGAACAAGACGTCTGTGAACAACCTGAACCGTCCCTTGAGGATTTTTGTGGTCGAAGACGATCCCTGGTACGGTGAATTGCTGTCCTATCATCTCGGCTTGAATCCGGATAACCAGGTGACGCGGTATGAATCGGCAGAGGCCCTCCTGGAGGCGATGCGGGATGCACCGGATGTTGTTACCCTGGATTTTTCTTTGCCCGATATGCAGGGCGATGAACTGCTGCAGCGGCTGAAAAACCTTTCTCCCGAAACCGCAGTGGTGGTTATTTCCGGACAAGAAGACATATCTACCGCTTTGAACCTCATCCGACAAGGCGCATACGACTATTTCGTGAAGAATGAAGAAACCCGTGACAGATTGTGGAATGCGGTGAACAATATCCGCAAGAATGTGGCCTTGACGCTTGAGGTTAAACAATTGCGGGCGCAGGTGGGCAACAAGTACGATCTCTCACAGATGATTGTAGGAAACAGTGATGAAATCAAGAAGGTTTTTGATGTAATTCGTAAAGCGGCTGCTACAAACATCAATGTGTCATTGTCCGGAGAAACCGGTTCTGGAAAGGAGCTGGTGGCAAAGGCCATTCACTTCAATTCGTTGCGTTCTGCGCAGCCCTTTGTGGCGGTGAATGTGGCATCGATTCCCAAAGATCTGATCGAAAGTGAATTGTTTGGTCACGAAAAAGGGGCCTTCACCGGAGCTATTCAAAGCAGAGTGGGTAAATTCGAAGAGGCCTCGGGCGGCACCTTGTTTCTGGATGAGATTGCCGATCTGGAAATAGCACTGCAGGTAAAATTGCTGAGAGCAATCCAGGAGAGGGAGGTGACCAGGCTTGGCAGCAACAAGGCTATTCCCGTCGATGTCCGGATAATCACTGCCACGCACAAGGACCTGGCAGCTGAAGTGAAAGCAGGAAACTTCAGAGAGGATCTATTCTACCGTTTGCTGGGTCTTCCATTGCATTTGCCTCCCTTACGCGAGCGCATGAATGATGTATTGCTGCTCAGCCGGTATTTTTTGGATGCATTCTGTTCGTCGAATAAGCTGCATCGGAAATCTTTCAGCCAGCAGGCAAAGGACAAGCTCATGAGTTACCGGTATCCTGGTAATGTAAGGGAACTGAAGGCCGTTGTGGAGCTGGCTGCTGTGATGACCTACAGCGATGTGATCGATGTGGACGATATATCGTTCACGGCAGCCCGTACGCCAACGGATCTGCTGGATCAGGATCTTACGCTCGACGAATTCAATCACAAGATCATTCGACACTATTTGGATCGTTTCGATGGGAATGTACTGGAGGTCGCACGCAGACTCGAGGTAGGTAAATCGACAATTTACAGGCTCATCAAAGAGGGAAAAATATAAGCTTTTCAGCAGTAACCGATGTTGAATTCAGAATCTTTTTTCAGAAACGTACTTGAACACCTGAATGGCGATATTGCCATATTCGACAGAGAGCACAGGTACGTGTACGTTAATCCGTACGCTGTGAAGGATCCTATCATCCGTGAGTGGCTCGTAGGTAAAACGGATTTTGATTACTGCGCATTCAGGGGACTCGATATAGAAATTGCCAGAAATCGAAGAAGACGTTTTGAAGAGGCGCTGGAGAAAAGGTCCATTGTTGAATGGGAAGAAGTATTCGTTGGCCGCGATGGGAACATCCGCTATTTTATTCGCAAAATATCGCCGGTATTCGATCCGCTCAGCGGAGAACTGATGTATATGACCGGACATGGTCTGGACATTACTGAACAAAAGAAGGTAGAAAAGCAACTTGACGAGGCGCAATTGTTGACACGCTCAGGAAACTGGGTCTGGAACCTCGCAGACAACACGTTGGAATGGTCAATGGGTATGTACCATATCTATGCGTTGAATAATGAAAATACGACTCCGGATTTGGAGGTCATGTTGTTGTCTTCGCCTGCCGACGAGGCAAGTGTTTTCAGGTCCGCTTTGGACAGCGTCAAGACCACACACGAAGATGTTGAGTTCATACACCGGGTGATAGTTGAGGGCCAAATGAAAGTGTTAAAGGCACGTATTCGCCCCCAATTCAATGTGCACAACGAGCTCGTTTCCGTGTTTGGTTCTGAAATGGATATCACCGAATCGACCCGGATTGAAAGCCAGCTTCTCCTGAATGAGCAAAATCTCAATGAAGCACAGGAGTTGGCAAGGATGGGTAGTTTTGAGTACTATCCGCTTACGGGGAGAATAACATGGTCGAAGGGATTGTACCGTATTTGGGAATTTGATGTGTCTGTGAAGCCTGATCTTCAGCTTTTCTTTGAATCCCTGCTGCAGGAGGACAAAGAAAAGGTGATGGCAGAAGCCCTAAAGACCAGGGTGATGAATGAATACTGGGAGTTGGAATACCGTATCATCACACCATCAGGTAAAGTCAAGTATATTCAGACGCATACCAAAGTGCTGGGAGGACTGAAAATCGAAGATCAGGTCTTGGTCGGTTCCTGTATTGATATAACTGAAAGGCGGAACTTTGAGATTGAGCTCAGGAACAAAGAGCAAAGCCTCTTGCTGGCTCAGGATATAGCAAAACTTGGTACATGGTACCTGGATCTGGAGAAGAACGAGATTCAATGGACATCCGGGGTTTATAAAATGTGGGAAAGGGATGTATCGCTTCCGTCACCTTCCGTGGAAGAGTTCACCGCATCTATTCATGAGGAAGATTGGGCGGCCCTCGATCAATCTATCGATGATATAAATAGTACGGGCGAAGAGCGGAATATCGAGTTTAGGATACTATTCCCCGATGGTCGGATAAAACATATTGAAGGAAGAGGCCGCCTGCAGGAAAACTGTATGCCCGGTTCTGGAAAATTGTTCGGAACATTGATGGATATCACGGATCGTAAGATGGTGGAAGCTGAATTGGTCCGATCCAAGACAATCGCAGAAGAGTCCTCTAAAGCAAAAGAGTACTTTCTCGCAAATATCAGCCATGAACTACGTACGCCCCTGAACGGAATTTTAGGAATGTCCCGCCTGCTTAGGAAAACCAACCTTTCTACCAATCAGAGAGATTACACCGATGTGTTGCATCAGACCGCTGAAAACTTGCTTGTCATCATCAATGATATGCTTGACTTTGCGAAAATTGATGCCGGTAAAGTAACCTTTGAAGAGGTTGACTTTAATCCTGTACGTGTAGCCGATACTGCAGTGCAGTTGCAAATGTTCAAGGCGGAACAAAAAGATCTCACCCTTCGCCATTTTCATAAGGGTGAAAGCCCAATACCACTGCTCAATGGAGATCCGTACCGCTTGAGTCAGATTTTGCTCAATTTATTGAACAATGCCATTAAATATACCGACAGAGGAGAGGTCATTCTGACACACGAAGTCGTGGAAAGCACAGTCGATTCGGTTAGATTGAGGTTCAATGTTGAGGATACGGGTATTGGTATACCGGAAGAGTTGCAGCAGAAGATATTTGAGAGTTTTACGCAGGTGAGTAACGGCTTCAACCGTAAAGCCGGCATGGGTTTGGGCTTGACTATCACCAAAAATCTTATAGAAAGCCAGGGCGGTACAATTCATGTAAGGAGTACGCCGGATGTGGGCAGCGTTTTCAGTTTTGAAATCACCTATAGAAAGGCGAAACCTGTGAATATTCATGTGCCCGTTGCTGAGCTGGATTATCATCAGCTGGGATCACTGAAAATACTATTGGCCGAGGACAATAAAGTGAATTTATTCATCACCGAGGCCATTTTGCGCGATTGGGGCTTTCAGGTGGATGTCGCCTGCGATGGGAAAGAAGCCATCGAATTGCTTTCTGGCAATAAATACGATTTGGTATTGATGGATATTCAGATGCCGGTGATGGATGGGGTAGAGGCGACGCGAGCAATCAGGGAGTTGAAAGACCCTTCCAGGTCCGGTATTCCTATCATTGCTTTGACTGCCAATACAGGCCGTCAGGCACATCGGCAGTTTGTTTTACAAGGGATGAACGATTGGCTGGTGAAGCCTTTCAAAGAAGAGACCCTTTACAAAAAGATTGCCATGCACATTCGCGGGAAGGACTGGTTGTCGGATACCATGCGAAAGCGTAAGTTCCCGGTTCGTAAGCGACCTACATCAACGAGTGAACAACAATTGTACAATCTCGATCTGTTGAGGCGGGATTTGGAAGATGACGCGCACTTCCTTTCCCGAATGCTGAAGCTTTTTCTGGATACCATTCCTGCAACAGTGGAAAGCATGTATACACGATACGATGCGGGCGCTTTCGACGATGTGGCGGACCTCGCACATAAGATTAAGCCCACCATAGAGGGTGTCGGCATCCGTACGCTGAAGGATACCTTGAGGAATATTGAAAATTACAGGGAGCGTAAACGCAATGCTATGCAGCTGAAATCAGATCTCGAATTCCTTAGACGTATTATCGACGAGGTCTGTATTCGCTTCAACCAGGAACTGGATAGTATTAAGAGCGGTTCGACGCATAAAAGTGTTTAGACCTGCAAAGCATCGATGACGGGACGTAACGCTCCGTGCCAGCTGAAGTGCTCCTTGACGAAGGCATATGCGGATTCAGTCATTTTTTTGCAGAGTGTTTCGTCTTTTATTAATTGGCTGATGTAACTCGCATATTGTTCCGGCGTTTCAGCGACGAAAACATGTTCTCCGTGCACTGCACCCAGCGCATTATTGGCCATCGGAGAAATCACGCAGGGGATTTTCATGGCCATGGCCTGCAGTATCTTGTTTTGAAGTCCTATGCTGATGAGCATAGGAGCTACCATCACCCGCGATTGCGCGAAGGCTTCACGTATATCGTCCATCCATCCGCTAACGGCAACGGTATTGCTCTCCAATGCCCGGATGCTTCGGACGGGTTCTGCGCCTGCAATGAGTAAATTGGCTTGTGGCATTAGGTTCCTCAGCGCAGGTAGTATTTTTTCTGCTGAATACAGAGCACTGGCGATATTGGGCGGATACGCCATGTGTCCATTGAAAAGGATATCGAATTTTTTCGGGGAAGCTTTGGGATAAAAAAAATCCATGTCCACACCGTTCGGCACGATTTTGATCTGTTCGGCACCCTCGAATTGCAGATGCGATTTGTCCTGCTCAGAAATGATGGTGTGGAATTGGAAGTCTTTGAAGATTGAAGCTTCGTATTTTTTCAGCCTTTTCCACTCAATAAACGCGGGCAAACGAAGGTGCCAGTTTCCCTTCCGGTAAATCCTCTCCATTCCCTTTGAAAAGGCGTCCATGTAGTCGAGCACTTTATTTTGGGAGTGGAGTGATCTAGCATACTCACTCATCCTGATCAAATGGCAAAAAACTGCTTCCGTCTGATGTTTTTCACTGAATTGACGTACATGGTCAGCGATGTCCTTTTGGTAAAAATAAGCAACCTGAAAGGGGATTGTCTGATGCTTCAACATCGACATGACAGAGGATTTTCTGCTGATGATACCTGTCTCAATCGCTCTACAGTATGGTTGTAAAGCGGCGATTTGTTTTGGATCGGGTTTTTTCTGATTGAGTGCGAAAAGATAGATATCGAATTGTTCGGAAAGCTGGCGGATGATATGGTACGCCCTTAATTTATCGCCTTTTTCAAGAGGATAGGGAAATCGCGATGTAAGAAAGAGTATTCTCTTTTTAGGCACGTAGCAAGTCGTAAATTAGGGCAGTTAGCATGGAGTCAGTAGGCGCCGTTCACTA
>CAZPCA010000047.1:0-958 GCA_964584995.1 uncultured Bifidobacterium sp. | reverse complement strand
AGAAGCTCCCTACTCATTGTGCTCTAATTTCTGTATACTGCCGGAGCCATTGATTTGGCTCTTAAGTGCAGGGTCTCCCTTGTAAATGATCTTGCCACTGCCATTGATAGTGGATTTCAGTTTTTT
Source organism: uncultured Bifidobacterium sp. (assembly GCA_964584995.1). GTDB lineage: Bacteria > Bacteroidota > Bacteroidia > AKYH767-A > OLB10 > JAJTFW01. Next base: position 832 of record CAZPCA010000047.1, on the reverse strand, counting down.
TTCTGCAGAAACAAAGGCCTCGCCGGAACCATGTATGTCCAGGTTTATATCTTCAGCCCGCAGTTCGATGGCCCGTAGTTCGCCTGACCCATTGATGACAGCATCAAGTTGCCTGGTGCGGCCTGTCAGGTGGACATCGCCGGATCCATTGATGCGCACAGCTGTTTGGCTGCAGTCTAAACGCATATCCATATCGCCGGATCCATTAATTTCCAACTCAATCGACTCAGCCGATACTTCATTCACAAAGTTGATTTCGCCGCTGCCGTTCAATTCCGCTTTTTCAGGTGCAGGTCCGCGTACGACGAGCTTAATTTTCAATCCTGTTCGTAGGGGTGAAGAAGCTTCAATGGTCAATTTTTCACCATGCACCTCGGTGATTATATGCGGCAGTAAATTACTTTGTGCGATCACCTCGACAGCGTTGCTGTCGCTAACGATGTAGGATACCTCCGCAGGCATCTCCAGGTCAAGCCGACGGAATGGGCTGAGTGGACGAATTTCTTTTTTGACCGGACCCTCTCCCTCCAGCGTGGATTGACAGGAGCCGAGTAAGCTTGTCATCCCGAAAAGACAGATTAAGAGCATTCCATAGTTCATCCTGTACCGTTTGATACGAAATTAGGATAATTTCATTTCGTTAAGGGTATATCTTTGCCGGTATCATGGATAATTCTTTCCTAAGCGGGTTCCGGCACCGTACTTCCATACAGATTCGCTTCAAAGATGTGGACAAGATGGGGCATGTGAACAATGCCAATCATCTGAGCTATTTCGAATTGGCGCGTATGGCGTATTTCAGGGAAGTCATCAGTGAACCTATCGATTGGAC
>CAZPCA010000046.1:0-18253 GCA_964584995.1 uncultured Bifidobacterium sp. | reverse complement strand
CCTCCATATTGACAAGTTCATATTCTCCGTACACCATCACATTTTCCATGACCTGATATTGGGAAAACAGGCGTCCGCCGAAAATTTCCGTCCGGTACACATTCCGGCGGTCCGAGCGATCCTCGAAATATGAGTAAACCGGACCTGCTCCGACACCGACTTTCTCCGTCAAACGCACACCGACCGTCGGCGACACGTTAATGTAGGTGAGGCTTCCGAAACTCAATCCCAGGTTGCCACCAAAAAACAAACGGTCTTGCATGGGAGTCCGCGCAGGTATGGCCTCCGTACCAGTCGCATCCTGCGGAGTATTCTGTGCCATCAATACCGGTGTCCACAACAGCAGAAGAGACACCGCAAGTAATTTCAACATGCATTTTGACATACTCAAAGGTATGAAATCCATAATTTCATTCCTTTGTCACCTGAACGAATCACCATGTCAGAAAGCAAAAACCTGCTGATTACCGGAGCTTCTTCCGGCGTCGGCTTTGAGACCGCTCTGCAGCTTGCACGCGCAGGCCACAGGGTAATCGCCCTCGCAAGAAACAGCGAAAAACTTGCCGACCTTAAACTGAAGGCAGGCGGCGACCTAATACCTCTCTGCTTGGACTTGAACGAAGGCAACTTTTCACCATTAGGTGACTGTCTTCTGGAAAACGGCATAAGGGAGATCCACGGCGTAGTACACAATGCCGGGATGCTGATCAACAAATCGTTTGGAAGCATTACTGCACAAGAACTTCAGAGCGTTTACGCCACCAATGTATTCGCACCTTTCTTACTGTCTGAATTTCTGCTTCCCTACCTGGAAAAAGCGCAGGGAGCTCACATAGTGCATATCAGCTCTGTGGGAGGCGTTCAGGGAAGTGTGAAGTTTCCCGGACTCAGTGCCTACTCCAGCAGCAAAGGAGCCTTGTCTTTACTCACCGAATGCCTGGCCACCGAACTTGGCGCGCAGCACATCCAAGTGAATTGCCTGGCCCTGGGCGCTGTCCAGACTGAGATGTTGACCCAGGCATTTCCCGGTTACAAGGCACCCCTGCAAGCTAATGAAATGGGTGAGTTTGTTGCCTGGTTCACATTGAACGGGAACCGTTTCTTCAACGGTAAGATCCTGCCTGTTGCACTCAGCACACCCTGAAGCATGCATTTAGTCTGCAACAATCTGGAAAGAGATTCCGCATACTCATGAACACGAAACGGCTGCAGGAACAACCCGTTCGACTTGCACGCATGCTGTTCATGCTCTATTGTGCAATACCCATGCTTTTTTCACTGCTGACGGTATTCCCTCTTTACTTCATTGTATTCCGCTTTACAGACAGAAGCAAGGCACCGCACCGGGCTCATGCCCTATCCCGCAACTGGGCATTTTTCCTCTTCAGGGCTTTCTTCATTCGCTATCGTTTGAACACCCGGTACGCTCCCCGTAAAGAGGGTGTATATGTGCTTGTCGCCAACCACCGGTCTTTTATCGACATCCCAGCATATGCGCTATCCTCCTGCAACACCGTGCGGTTCCTCAGCAAGGAAGAACTCACGTGGATTCCCGTCATAGGGTATGTCATACGCAGGCTGTACATCACCGTTAATCGGGCCGATCACAGGGACCGGCAGCGTAGCCTGGAAAAGATGCTTCGTTCATTGAAGGACGGCATCTCCGTTTTTCTGGCTCCGGAAGGCACACGCAACACCGGATCAGCACCTCTGCTGCCCTTTAAAGACGGAGCCTTCCGGCTGGCGATTGCCGCTCAATGTCCGATTGGTATTCTGGTACTACACAATGCGCAGACAATCCTTTCAACACTTCGCCCGCTGGAGATGCGACCAGGTACATTGTATGGTGAGTGGTTGCCTGAAATAGATACCAGGGGAATGACGGAAAAGGATATTGCGCTCCTAAAAATCAAGGTTTACTCCGCCATGGAAGAGGCTTTGCTGAGAGGCCCACAAGCTGTCGAGAAGAGACCGCACTGAAGTTGAGGACCGAATAGTATATTTGAATAAAGCAACGCATATGAACACACGCATAGCATCTCTGGACGAGTACCGGGAACAGTACAGGATAAGCTGTGAGGACCCGGAGAATTTCTGGTCGAATATCGCTTCACGCTACCAATGGTTCAAACCATGGGACACGGTTTTGTCATGGGATTTTGACCGGCTGGATGTGCGGTGGTTCGAGGGAGCTCAACTCAATATCACCAAAAATTGTCTCGACCGACACCTCGAAACACGGGGCGACGAAGTCGCTATCCTCTGGGAGCCCAATCATCCGGACCACCCGCAGCGAAAACTGACCTACCGGCAGTTGCATGCTGAAGTATGCCGAACAGCCAATATGCTGAAAAAATCGGGTGTGCAAAAAGGCGACCGCGTATGTATCTATATGCCCATGGTTCCCGAAGCGGCGATCGCCATGCTGGCCTGTGCGCGCATTGGCGCAATCCACTCCGTCGTTTTCGCCGGATTCTCAGCTCAGTCATTGGCCGACCGTATAAACGATTCCAGTTGTGCATTTGTACTCACTGCCGACGGCGCCTTCCGTGGCGCGAAGGTGATAGACCTGAAAGAAATCGTAGACGAGGCCTTGTCGAAGACGGAATGTGTGAAGCAGGTGATTGTCCTAAGACATACTGCAGCCTCCGTTGAGATGCTGCAAGGCCGTGATATCTGGTGGCACGAAGCCATCGATGGCTGCTCAGCGGAGTGCGCGCCTGTCGCCATGCAGGCGGAAGACATGCTTTTCATACTCTACACTTCCGGCTCAACGGGTAAGCCCAAAGGCGTTGTACATACCTGCGGGGGATACATGGTATGGGCGGGCTACACCTTCCGGAATGTTTTCCAATACGAAAAAGGCGATATCTACTGGTGTACCGCCGATGTAGGTTGGGTGACAGGGCACAGTTACATCGTTTATGGCCCATTGCTCGAAGGTGCCACCACGCTGATGTTCGAAGGCATACCTACCTGGCCCGATGCCGGACGTTTCTGGAGCATCATCGATAAATACAAGGTCAATATTTTCTATACTGCGCCAACTGCCATCCGTTCACTGATGGCCTGCGGAGATGAATTCGTCTATCCCCATTCGTTAGCCAGCCTGAAAACTTTAGGATCGGTTGGAGAACCCATCAACGAAGAAGCCTGGCAATGGTACCACGACAACATTGGAAAGGGACGATGTGCCGTTGTCGATACCTGGTGGCAGACAGAGACGGGTGGTATCATGATCTCGCCACTCGCGCATATCACGCCGGAGAAGCCCACCTGCGCCACACTTCCGCTACCGGGCGTGCAGCCGGTACTTGTCGACAGCAACGGAAACATCATAGAGGGTAATGGCGTGGAAGGCAACCTCTGTATACGCTTTCCCTGGCCGGGCATGCTACGCACTACCTACGGCGACCATGAACGTTGCCGCCTGAATTATTTCAGCAGTTATCCGCAACTGTATTTCACCGGCGATGGTTGCCGGAGAGACCACGATGGCTATTACCGCATCATCGGACGTGTGGATGATGTAATCAACGTTTCCGGGCACCGACTTGGCACTGCAGAGGTGGAAAATGCCATCAACGAACATGTACACGTTATCGAATCCGCTGTGGTTGGCTATCCGCATGCCATTAAAGGGCAAGGGATTTACGCATTCGTGATTTGCGACCGCTTGCCCGACCATACGGAACAGCGCAGAAAGGAAATCCTTGAAACCGTCAGCAAAGTCATAGGCCCGATTGCCAAGCCGGATAAAATCCAGTTCGTGAGCGGACTCCCCAAGACAAGAAGCGGAAAGATCATGCGACGCATCCTCCGAAAAATCGCCGAAGGCGATACGGGAAATCTGGGAGACACCTCTACTCTACTCGACCCCATGGTGGTGGAAGAAATCCAAAAAAACGCCTTGTAGAAGAGCCCGATTACCGGCTACGGTGCCGGGCTATCCGCATTTGATCAAGCGATCAGCCAAACCGCTCCGAAAAAGAAAATATTCACGAGGAAAACGTGTGTTGAAAAAACCACATCGCCTTTCACTGACTTTGCATACAGGAGCCACTGCATGATGAATCCCGTCATCCACCAGCACACATAATTCCAAAGCGGCACTTCATTGTTGGCAAAATACCAAAAATCGAAGCGCGGCGCGAGCGGCTCCATCAGTACGTCCAACGCAACCATCAACGTAGCCGCCAATGCACAACGGATACCTGGAGACCATTTTTCTACACTATGCGCTATGGAGGATGTAGAAAGGGCGAGCACCGCCCAATTGACCCCTATCAGCAAGGGTACACCTCCGATCTTGATTCCGAGATTTTCACCATAGCGGTAATCGCCGAACAGCCAGCCGGTATTGACACCGACCCACTCTGCTGCAAATCCAATCAGAAAACAGAGGATAAAACCGCTCCAGGCCTGTCGACTTTTTAAAGGATACAGCAAGACCATCAATGAAAAAGCGAGCAGCAAATTCGCTGGTGTCTTTGCGAGGAACCAGGACGCGTATCCGCAAGCAATACCTACCACCGCAGAAACATGGGTCAGCCAAAGAAAGAAAATAGGCAAGAACTTTTGTTGAAACATACCGAGTAACATTCAGCGTTTAGGTAGTAGCGCAAACGGGTAACTGGTCAGCGACAATTTTACCCGACATGAGGCAAAGAGGTATACCCCCACCGGGATGCACCGAGCCTCCACAGAAATACAGGCCTTTTATGGAAGAGTGGAAATTAGGGTGCCGCAGGAATGCTGCGAAACGCGAATTGCTGGACGTGCCGTACAGGGCTCCCTGGTGGGAGGAAGTCTTCGTATAAATACCCACCGGATCAAGTACTGATTCTGTCACTATGTGCGCGGCAATATCGACACCCAAGGCTGCACTCAGCTTTTTCAGAATGGTATTCCTCGCCTGTGCCTTGAGCAAGGACCAGTCCTGACCTTTATCTGCAGGCGCATTGACCATCACGAACCAGTTTTCACAACCCGCAGGTGCGTCATCTGGCAGGTAACGGGAAGTTATGTTCACATACACGGTCAGGTCGTCGGCCAGTGTCTTATGGTCGAACTGACATGCGAACTCCTGTTCGTAATCGTTACTGAAAAAGATATTGTGCAGATCCAGCTCAGGGAAAAGCCGGTTGATGCCCCAATAGAAGATCAATGCTGACCCGGAGCGCTCCCTGTTGAGTACTGCCTCCGGCTGTGGCTGATCCTTCAGGAGTTTACGGTATGTCGGATATACATCCATGTTAGATACAACGATTGTCGCCGCCATCTGTCCTGAGCTTGTACGCACACCGGTCACACGGCCTTTCTGCACCAGGATTTCCTGCACCTCTTCGCTCAGTGAAAACTCCACCCCTACATCCTGAGCCAGTCTGTAAAGGGATTGTGAAATGGCATGCATCCCACCTTCCGGCAGATAGGTGCCCAACTCCATCTCCAGATGCGGTATCATGGACATGATTCCAGGCGTCTTATACGGCGATGAGCCGTTGTACGTAGCGTAGCGGTTGAACAATTGAATCAATCGCGGGTGACGGAAATACTTCCTGTTGACACGGTCCAGGGTGATACCGGTATCCAGACGGGGCATCTGCAACAGCGCCCTGAGGACCTCTGCGCTTATGAATGTCTGTGCCCGGTGCAGGGATTTCTCCAGAAAAATACTGCCTGTCAATGCGTACTTACTGGAGGCGTTCTGCAGATATGCACGGATCCTGTCCTCAGGCTCTGCAAATGCGGCCGAGGCCTCGGCGATGAAACGCTCTGTCGATGCAGGTACGGTGAATCGGAATCCGTCGTCCCAGAAATAATTGCATACGGTTTCTTTTCGGGTGTACCTGAAGTACTCCTCTGGTTCCTTGCCATGGAGCCGAAACAAATCATCTACCAGCCAGGGCATGGTGAACAATGAGGGACCGGCATCGAAGCGAAATCCGTCTTGCGAGAATGCATGCAGCTTTCCACCCGTGTATGGGTTGGCTTCCACCACGTGAACCGCATAGCCTTTGTGACGAAGCCGCAAAGCGGCAGACAAGCCTGCTAGACCGGCTCCAACGACAACCACCTGCTTTGCTGCTTTCATATTCCTATCGATGCGTGAAAAAAACAAGTCATGCTGCTATTTGTTTTTTACGGTAACTCCTTTTGCTTCGGAAAGACCGCCTAATGGCTTTGAGAAAGGGGACCGGATTGAAAGAAGTGATGATACGCAAGTCGTCCCATACGGAAGATTGATTGTCGAGAAAACGAAAAATCCTGGTAACCGGATTTTTCCTGTACATCTCCGTGAACAAGGCCGGGGCTGTATCGTTTCGTTTTTCCAGAATATCCAGAAAAAGCCGGTCGTAGAGCGCATGCCGGACAGAATGCAGACGGTAATGTGGTCTATGGCCGGCCTTGATATTCTCCAGCATACGAGCAGCCATCCTTCCCGCGTTGGAGAAAGAGTATCCGGTAGATCCCTTCACCCATCCGCCCGCAGTACCAATCTTCGTTAGCCCTTCCTCGTGAAAATGGTGGAATGGGAAATCGGTCATCGGAATCACACCGCTTTCCGTTTCCGTGATGTTGTAGTTTTTCGCACCAAGCTGGTGGTGGATGTATTGCTGCAGCATCGCTTCATACTCTTCCTTCGTGACCAGTTCGGGCGAAAAAAAGGTAAACTCGACCAGGGCTTTACGTGGACTCTCCGGCAGTATGTAGGTGAAGCTACAAGTGTCCTTCCAGCGCTGGCGAAAATCCATCATCAGAAATTCCTGCTCGTTGAAACAATCCGCATCGGTCTCTATGACCCAGCCTTTGAAATGCTGGAGTACTTTGGCGTATGTATGTCGTCCATCGGTGAATTCGCCGGGGATCCGACTATCAAAAACATGCGTGGCTGTATAGATTCCTCCTTCAGAGGTACTGACGTGTGGCTGGAGACCAGTCGAAACCGCTACCACTTTTTCCTGTCGCCAGCACAATCTCTTGCTCCTGCCCAGCTTATCGTGGCAATGACGGTAGAAATCGATGCTGCGCAGTGTTTTGTAGCGGTAGGGACTCAAGTCAAGCTGTAAGTCGAAATTCTCCGCCATGAAACGCCCATGCCCCCAGCTTTTCCAGAGTAAGTCATCCCATTGTCCACGACCTTTTTCCCAGTAAGACCAGGTGCGGTCGTTGGTAGTCTTGGATGCTTCGTCCAGCAGCAAGATCTTGTACGCGCTGAAAAAGGGATCATCTTCCATGGCCATAGCCAACTGAAGGCCTGCTGCACCGGCACCGATGATAATGTAATCGAATGACTCTGTCTGCATACAGGTAGATTCCAATTTCAGCTTCTAAAAATCACAAGAATTACCTGGAAGAACAAGTCAGATGGGCAATTGTTACTCAAGTGCGCCAGCAGTGTCTTTAGCTTCACTGAACTGATCCACTGTCCGAACATAGTAGACCGTCCATGAAACGATTCCCAGCAGTTTCATCGCATCCTCCAGGAAAGTATCCTTTTCTATTGGCAAAGGCAGCACATCGATCACGGTTGAAAGACCCAGGAAGAAGAAGGCCACGCCAAGAGCCATGTAATCGGTTTGCATGAGCTGACGTCGGTAACGCAGGAAATAGATGAGGTAAATGTTCATATAGGTCAGATAGACCATATTAGCACTGATGTTGAAGTATTTCGGAAAAACAAGTTCGTGCAATTGAAACAAATCATCAACGGTCATCATTAGGGTGATGATGCCGCTTGCCAGCAGGAACTGCCTGTTCCAGGCATCGACAGGCTTGTTCAGCTTCCACGCTCCGTAAAAACAAAGCGTTAGCGCCGCACTCCAAATCATGATGCCGATATTCGAAAAGAAACCGATGTAAAACGGAGCATTGAAACTGGCATTGGGATCGTTAGTGAACGCATCGAGCGGAATATCTTTCAATGTACTGGCAAAAATGGCCAACAGCAGTCCGAGCGTGGTGATAAGCCACACTATCAGTAATACCGGCACCACCTTCCTGAACTGATCCCCGAGCGATTGCATAGTTTATTCCCCTAAAATCTGTTTTTTCTGCACAATGAATTCCTCGTCTGTCAACAATCCCTTGTCTCGCAGGCCACCCAACTTCTGTATCCTGTCAAGCTTATGGTCGAACTGAACTTCGAGCGGGGCTTTTACTTCTTCCTGAACCTGCGCTTTTCTCACCGCAGGCATATTCACTCCATCGCTTTTACGCTTAACAAACAACCAAAGCAAGGCCAACAACAGGAACAAACCCACCACCAAATTAAAGATGAAGAGAACAGAGTTCGTATGAGCGGACTGCAGATTATCACCGCGGGATTCTTCCAGTTGCTCCTTCAAGGTCTTGTTTTCGGTTCTCAATCGGGCAAGCTCTACTTTCACCCGGGTTGCAGCCTCTTCGTTCCGTCTAGTCGCACGTAAAAGGGTATCACGGGCAACCGTTACACGGTCAAGGCGTGCCGAGAGGGTATCGATGATGATGGCACGGCGATCCGGAAAATTTCGGCGCTGGTTAAACCCACTGGGAGCAGCAGCGGTGTTTACAGCCTGCCCCCTGAGATCGGCAAAGCATATCAACAGGCATATCAACAGACAGAATTTGAGTACTTTAATCGAACCAAACATAACAGGAAATCACTGATTTTTGAATGCGTTAAATTACGGCTTTGGCCCATATCGTTCAAGTGTTTTGTGCTGAATTATCAATATTGCCGTACTTTTGAAACCGAACCCTTTCCGTGTGGCCCCACCCTCTATTATCCAATTGATCTTTTCTCGTGTAAATCAGCCACTAAGTCGTTCTCGTGTAGGCGCAATGTGGAGCAGAGCTCTATGCTCAAGGTCAGGCTTCAGCTGCCGCTTAGCGGTATTGTTGTTCTTGTTGATTTCCCGACAACTCCCCGCACAGCAGCAACACTGGTACGGCAGTCTGCACTCGCATTCCGAATATTCGGACGGCAACATGGCAAACGATCCTGCTTACCTGACGGTGAAATCCTGCTTTGAATACATACGGCAACGTACACCACATGTTGATTTTTGGGGGATCAGCGACCACAATCATGCTCAGGCGGGAATGTCCCGGCCCGATTTTCACCTTGGTCGTCAGGAAGCCGACTCCATGCAGGAAGACCACGTTTTTTGCAGCTTCTACGGCATGGAATGGGGAGTCATCAGCACCGGAGGCCATGTCATCTTGCACGGCATTGATAGCCTTATCGGATGGGAAGCGGGCAATTATGATATTTTCAATGCGCAGACCGATTACAATGGACTGTTTCAGAAAGTGACCCAACGCATACCTCAGGCAATGGCGTATCTCGCCCACATGGAAGAAACCGATTTCGGAAATCTGCTGAACCAGGCCTATAATCCTGCCTGGGACTCGGCCATTGTAGGTGTCGCCGTCCGTAATGGTCCCGCTTTTTCACGCGACACCACATACAGTGACCCGCCATCCTGGAATTATCTTGACCGTTATTTCGACCTGCTCAGCAAAGGATATCATGTAGCGCCCGGCATCGACCACGACAGCCATTATATCGTTTTCGGGCGTGCCCATCCCGGCCGGACGGTCATCATAGCGGACAGTCTCACCCGTGAGTCGCTCATGGAGGCACTGCGTGCACGCCGCTTCTATGCCAGTGACGACTGGAACACCAAGGTGAAATTCAGTATTGGTGGTTATGGCATGGGAAGCCGCTGTTCAGGGCCGGGCAATGCGAACATTTTCGTGAGTGCCCTCGACGATGACGCGGAAGCCTTCACGAGCGTGAAAATTTACCGGGGAACTCCGGGAAGCGGAATCATGGCAACGCTGGACAATAGTGCCAACGGAATGGGCTCAGACACCTTGAGCTATACCAGTTTACTTAGCCCCGGGGCCACTGCTTATTTCTTCGCAGAATTCACCCAGGCGGACGGAGAAAAAATCTGGACAGCTCCCATCTGGTATACCCGCAACCCCAATCCGCTGGCATTCGAACTGATTGACTTTAGCGCCACCGTCGTCAACAAAGCCGTGGAATTGAAATGGACGACCCTCAACGAAACAGACATCCTGCGTTTCGATGTAGAACGCAGTGCTGATGGACTCCTGTTCGCAACCTTTGACACCGCACAACCGCAGGGGACCACCGGTCAGTTCGCCTATTATGCGTTGAACGATAGCCTGCTGCTCAACGGCAGCAGATGGTACCGCTTATCGGCCTACGATGCCACGGGCCTGAACACCCTGAGCCCCATACGCAGAGTAGACCCCGTAGCTCCTGCCGCAATCGTCAACGCCTACCCTAATCCCTCCAACGGAGAGGAATTACTCATCGATGTCTTCCATACACGCGAAGAACCGATGCGGATGACCATTCATAATTCAATTGGCCAGCTGATGAACACATTTGTGTTCAGCAGTATCAGGGGCACTCTACCGGTACGCCTATCCGCTGACGAGCTGGCCTCCGGCATGTACATCGTTGAGGTGCACAACAGTGACTATAGCTACCGTGCATCACTTAGAATCATCAGGAAATAAACAAATCCTATCACCATGGCACTCATCAAACCCGTTCACGGCATCCACCCCATTTTCGGAGAACATTGCTACCTCGCAGAGAATGCGACAGTGGTCGGACAGGTGACCATGGGCGATCATTGCAGCGTATGGTTCAACGCCGTGGTGCGCGGAGATGTCAATACCATCCACATTGGGCATCATGTAAACATCCAGGACGGAGCCGTCATCCATTGCACCTATCAGAAGGCTGCGACTGTTATTGGCAACCATGTATCGATCGGACACAATGCACTCGTGCACGGCTGCACTCTCCATGACCATGTGCTGGTGGGGATGGGTGCAATCGTCATGGACCATGCTGTTGTGCATTCCAACTCTATCATCGCAGCAGGCGCTGTTGTGCTGGAGAATACTGTTGTGGAATCGGGTTCCATTTATGCCGGCGTGCCTGCCCGAAAAGTGAAGGATATAGACCCGGAACAGACCCGCCGCCTCATCGAGGGCATCGCCAACAATTATGTGATGTACGCGGAGTGGTTCAAGCCCTGATACTCATCATCGCACTCTTTTCCTTTTTCCGCAATAAGCCACGGTCTTCGTCCGTTTTATGATTGTTAACACGATCGTGTTAGCAATTGAAACACTCACCGGAAAAGCCTCCAACAGCGGAAATCTACCTTTACACATTCACTCTTTCATTAACTCCGCCGAACTATGTCGTTGATTCTCCAGATTACCAGCAGTGTTGTGACAGATACCGCCGCAGCCATGACTGCCGCCAGTACCCCGGCGCCGCTTGCCCCCCCCGCAATTCCCGCCGAACAAAGCATGTCCCTCTGGGATATGGCCAGTAAGGGCGGACCTATCCTGATTCCCATTGCCATCCTGAGCGTACTGGCGCTCTACATTTTCTTCGAGCGCCTGTTCGTGATCATCAAATTCAGCCGCTTGGACCAGAATTTCATGAACCAGATTCGCGATCAGGTCCATCAGGGCAATGTGCAGGCCGCTAGAAGTCTCTGTAAAGCCACTGACAACCCAATCGCCCGCATGATCGACAAGGGCCTTGCACGTCTCGGCAAACCGGTTCGGGAAATTGAAACCGCTATCGAGAACCAGGGCAAGCTCGAAGTCTTTGCCATGGAGAAAAACCTGGGCTTCCTCGGCACCATCGCCGGCATCGCCCCCATGTTCGGGTTCCTGGGTACCATCTTCGGAGTGATCAAGATTTTCTATCAGATCTCCCTGCAGAACAGCCTCGAAATCGATACCATCTCCGGAGGACTCTACGTAAAAATGATTTCTTCAGCCGCCGGTCTCCTCGTAGGGATGATTGCCTACGCCTGCTACAACTACCTTGTTCAACGCGTGGACCGTGTCATCAATAAGATGGAGATCAACGCCGTGCAGTTCATCGACCTCTTAGAAGAACCCGTCAAGCCATGAACCTTCGCCGCCGACAAAAAGGACATCTCGAGGTTTTCAGCCATTCGCTGAACGACATCATGTTCTTCCTGCTGCTCTTCTTTCTGATCACCTCGTCGATGGCAACGCCCTCGGTATTGAAACTGCTTCTGCCCAACTCAAAAACAGGCATTCAAAGCATGAAACATCCTGTTGCTATCTCCATCACCCCCGATTTGCAATTTGTGGTGAACCAGGAAGTGGTACCACGCGAAGGCGTTGAAGCCGCCGTCATCGCTGCCATTGGTGGGCAAACAGATCCCACAGCGCTGCTGAAGGTGGACAAGACAGTGCCCTGGCAGGAGGTGGTGTACCTGCTCGACATCGGCAACAAGAACAAGATCAAAATGGTGGCAGCCACCAATCTTACCAAGGAAGCGGCTGAATGAGTATAAAATCACATCAGTGGCGTTCTGCAGGTCTAACCCTGCTTATCCACGGCATCATCGCGGTGCTGCTGATGCTGCTTTACATCAGCACGCCCAACCCGCCCTGGGAGGAAGGACTCGCCGGTGGCGGCGGGGGCGGTAGCTTTGTGGAATTCGGCGAAATGGAATTCAACGATGTTCCGCCAGTCAATAGCTCCGAACAAGCAAGTACCACAAGCACTGCTGAAGACGAAGAACTCATGACCTCCGATATTGAAGAAACGGTGGCTGTGGATCCTCCCAAAAAGAAAAAGGAGGATAAGCCGGAAAAGAAAAAAGAGGATAAGAAGAAAAACCAACCGGCCATCAAGGAACCGCAACTTGCTAAAGTAGAAGAGCGCAAACCGGACGTACGCAACCTTTATCCTGGTAAAAAGAACAACGGCAGTGGTGCTCCCAATGGCGGTAAAGCCGGCAGTGGCAGCGGAGGCGATGGCACAGGCGATGGAGGTGGTAGCGGTGACGGAACAGGGACTGGAAGCGGAGGTGGCAGTGGCAGTGGCAGCGGAGGAGGCAATGGGCCTGGTAACGGTGTCGGCTTTGACCTGGCTGGAAGAAACATGCGCAGTATGCCCCGTCTGGAAGACAAATCGCAGGAGCAGGGCAAGATTGTAATCGACATCATCGTAGATAAGAACGGACTGGTGCTCCGTGCGGAAGGCCCTGCGAGAGGAAGCACCATCACCAATGCCACACTCGTCAGAAAATCCAAAGAGGCGGCCATGAAAGCCAAATTCAGTCCCAGTCCCCAGGGAGTGGAAGAACAGAAAGGCAGCATCACCTTCAATTTCATTTTACGCTGAATACCTCAGCCTACTCCCCTGCAGCAACTTTTTTTCAGCGCTGCAGCTCCACTATCTTTGTCCGGTGAACTACAGGGAGACCCTCGACTACCTATATGCTGCCTTACCGATGTTCCACCGGATCGGTCCTGCTGCCTACAAACCCGACCTCAGCAATACCATCGCTCTAGCACAGGCGTCCGGAAATCCTGAAACAGGACTTCACTGCGTACATATTGCAGGAACTAACGGCAAGGGAAGTACGTCACACATGCTGGCCTCTGTACTACAGGCGTCAGGATACCGCACCGGGCTCTACACATCCCCTCACCTACGCGACTTCAGAGAACGCATGCGGGTGGACGGTGAGATGGTATCCGAAGAGTGGATTACGGACTATGTAAAAAAGCACCGAAGCATTTTTGAACAGGTGAAACCCTCCTTTTTCGAAATGAGCACCGTAATGGCCTTCGCCTGGTTCAGGGAGATGAACACCGATATTGCTGTCATTGAGACCGGACTCGGTGGTCGGCTGGACTCCACCAACATCGTCAGCCCAGCACTGAGTATCATCACCAATATCGGATGGGACCACATGCACCTGCTCGGCAACACCCTGCCGTTGATTGCCCGTGAAAAATCTGGCATCATCAAAAAAGGCATACCCGTGATCATTGGAGAATCGAGCCCGGAAATACGGAAGGTGTTCGAGGAGAAGGCGCGGATGGAAGACTGCGCCTGCCACTACGCTGAGGAGCACATCCGGCTCGAAATTGTACGGCATGCATTGCTGGATGAAACAATGCGCTTGCATGTCTACATAGGGGAATGCCTCTGGCTCGAAGACCTGGAATGCGACCTTACAGGTAGCTACCAATTGAAAAACATCCGAACCGTATTTCATGCACTGGATCTTTTGCGTTCCGGACTACGCATTTCCGACGAAGCCATTCGCGAAGGTCTGCGACAGGTAAAAACAACCACCGGTTTACGCGGAAGATGGCAGGTGCTTTCCCGTCAGCCACTCGTTGTCTGTGACACAGGACACAACGAACAAGGATTGATGGAGGTGACGCAGATGCTTGAATCCCTCCCATTCGACATACTGCACATCGTACTCGGTGTAGTGGAAGACAAAGACCTTGATGCGCTCTTCCGCCTCTTGCCTTCCGGCGCACGTTACTACTTCTGCAAAGCCGATATTCCCAGGGGACTGGATGCCATTGTATTGAAAGACAAGGCAGGTTCAAGAGGCCTTTCTGGAGAAGCCTATAGCAGCGTTGCTCAAGCACTGGAAGCAGCGAGGAAGCAAGCCGGCGGGAACGACCTCATTTTCGTCGGCGGCAGCACCTTTACGGTAGCGGAAGTGGTATAGGAAAAGGATAGCTACCGGACTGTCCGCCTCATAGGACCATCAACACCGGCTCATCATCACATCAAGAAATGCTTCGTAATCGGAAGACAAAACAATACTTTGCTTTCCCCTTCCCATCACATCCATCATCTCCGGAGTAAGAGATGGACTAATGCCCATGGTCTCCTCTATGACCTCTGCGAATTTCACCGGATGGGCTGTCTCCAAGACAATACCGATAGCATTGGCAGGAAAGCGGTTGCGCATCGGGGGACACATGTTCCAGGCGGCCCAGCCCACAGCGGCATGCGGATCACACAAGTAACCGTAACGTTCATGACAATCGCGTAAAGCCATACGCGTTTGTTCATCGTCGAAGGAAACGGATTGAATCGCATTACGCATCAGTGCATGGTCGTGACCAAAAATATCCAGCAGACGAACGAAATTGGAAGGATTGCCCACGTCCATGGCATTGCTGATGGTAGGAACAGTAACCCGTGGCTCGTAGTGCCCCGTATCGAGGTAACGTGTGACGGCGTCGTTACGGTTGTTTGCTGCAATGAAACCTTGCGTAGGCATACCCGCTTTCCAGGCCAGGATACCCGCACAGAGGTTGCCGAAATTTCCACTGGGCACTATGAATACCGGAGGCGGACTTCCTTCGGGCAATTGACGACAGGCATCGATGTAATAAAACATCTGGGGCACCAACCGCGCAATGTTGATGCTGTTGGCGGAAGTAAGACGGTATGCCGCATTCATCCGGCTATCGAGAAATGCAGTTTTGACCAATCGCTGGCAATCGTCGAAACTGCCTTGAATCTCCAATGCCGTTATATTGCCTCCATTGGTGGTCAGCTGCTTTTCCTGCAAAGGACTCACCTTGCCGGAGGGATACAGAATCACCACTTCGATACCCTCTACCCCGGCAAATCCACTTGCCACCGCACTGCCTGTATCGCCGCTGGTTGCAACCAGCACGGTCAGCTTCCTGGTTTCGTTGCGGTTCAGCCATGACATGAGCCGCGCCATGAAGCGTGCACCCATATCCTTGAAAGCGAGCGTAGGCCCGTGAAACAACTCGAGCATACATGTATCGGGTCCAACCTGAACCAGCGGAACCGGAAAGGTGACCGCGGAAGACACTATATCACGGATTACGGCCGCGGGGATTTCCGGACAGAAGTACCTTGACGCCACTTCAAATGCGATTTCCTGCAGGTTGGCAGCATGCAATCCACCGAAAAATTCCCGTGGCAGCTCTACTATTTCCTCCGGCATGAAAAGTCCATTATCGTCCGGAAGACTCTTCAGAACGGCCTCTTCTGGCGTAAACAGTTTAGTGCGGTTATTGGTCGAATAGAATCTCATATCACTTCAGCACCCTTGTGCCTTTCTTATTGACTTTTGAAACATACACTGTACAGGCGATGCGGTTCTTACGGCATGCCTGCTGCATAGCCATCGCCACCCTATCTGCAGCCGGCTTTCCCTTTGCAATGGCAAATACAGAAGGACCGCTTCCACTGATACTGCAGGCGATTGCTCCCTGCTCCATGGCTGCATTTTTTATGGCTGAAAAACCCGGAATCAGCCCACCCCGAACAGGTTCGGCCACCAGATCCTGCATGGCCATATGCATACGGGAGAAATCGTTTTCGTAGAAGGCAGCCGTTAGCATGGCGGTATTGGCCCACTGAACGATGGCCGTTTTTAGAGGCACCGCCTTCGGCAGTACAGCACGCGACACCCGGGTGAGCAGTTCTACATGAGGATGCAGTACCACGACATACATTCCGGAGGGAACAGGAAGTCGCTGCAGGGCCCCTGAGGGATGGCAGAGCACGATACCACCCATCAGACAAGGTGCGACATTGTCGGGATGAGCGGCACCACAGGCGACCCGCTCCCCTTCCATTGCGAAAGGCACCAGTTCATCCATGGTAAATGGACGACCCAGCGCGGCATTGGCCGCCACAACGCCGGCCGCACTGCTGGCTGCACTGCTGCCGAGTCCGCTACCCAGCGGCATCCGTTTCTTCAGCACGACATCGAAACCCTGTTTGCTGCCTATACTTTTCAGCATGGCGGCTATGGATACCGTTACTGTATTCCGGTGCGGATCGCGGCTCAACAGGGCGCCATCGCCTGTGATACGGCGAATGTACAAGCGTCCGGTTGCATTCGGCGTCAGCAGGACTTCGTCACCGGGACAATCAAGGGCCAGGCCCATGATATCGAATCCACAAGCAAGGTTGGCCACAGTGGCCGGGGCGAAAACGCGCACTTCGGAGGGTTTACGGGGCATATCAATCGAGGTAACGCGACAGACTGATGATTTCGGCGAACACTCCCGCCGCTGTGACTTCGGCACCTGCACCGGGGCCCTTTACCACCAGCGGGCGGTCTTTGTAACGGTCGGTGGTAAAGGAAATGATATTGTCGCTGCCCGACAAATTGAAGAAGGGATGTGCCGCGCTCACCTCTTCGAGGCGGATAGATGCCTTGCCACCTTCCAGCTTAGCGATGAAACGTAAAACAGCATTGCGGGATGCAGCTGCCGCCCTGCGCTTTTCAAACAAGGCATCGTTCTTGCGCAATTCGCGGAAAAAATCCTCCACACTTTTCGCCTTCAGGCAAGCCGGAGGCAATATCTGTTCGATTTTAATGTCCTGCAATTCAAGATGCAGTCCGGTTTCACGGGCGAGGATGAGCAGTTTTCGTGCGACATCCAGGCCTCCCAGGTCATCGCGCGGATCGGGCTCTGTGTACCCCAGCTTACGGGCTTGTTCCACCACAGTGCAGAATGGCATGCCGGGACCGAAGGTGTTGAAGATATAGGAGAGTGTACCGCTCAGAACAGCTTCTATACGGAGGATCCTGTCGCCCGAGGTGATCAGGTCGCGCAGGGTGCTGATGACCGGAAGTCCGGCACCGACATTCGTTTCATACAGGAAATTAGCATTGCTACGGCGCATAATCTCACGCAGGCGAAGGTACGAAGCCATCTTACCGCTGTTCGCGACCTTGTTGGGCGTAACGATTGATATGCTGGATGCGAGAATGTCTTCGTAATGCCTGACCACCGCACCGTTGCCGGTGCAATCGACCAACACACTGTTCGGAAGATTCTGGTCCTGCATGGTGTGAATAAATTGCTCGAGCTGCATAGCTTCCCCTTCCTTCAATAAAACCTCCATCTTCTGCTGCGAAATTCCGCCATCGTCGAAGAGCATTTTGCGGCTATTGGCCACACCAGCGATGACAATTTCGAGCGACCGCGAACTGCGCAGGTACTTCTTATGCGCCTCGATCTGCTTAAGCAGCGTGCTGCCAATAAGGCCGGTGCCTACCAGGTAGAGCGAAAGTGTCTTCAACTCGGAGAGGAAGAACGCCTGGTGGATCGTATTCAGTGCCTTGGACAACTGTTGGTTTTGTATCACTACGGAAATGTTCAGCTCACTCGAGCCTTGTGCCGTAGCCACCACGCTGATACCATTCCGGCCCAGCGCATTGAAGAGACGGCCCGATACTCCAGGCTGGTTCTTCATGTTTTCACCGATTACTGCCACTACCGACAAACCCTCTTCCACACGCACTTTTTCGATGAGACGCGCTTTTATCTCCAGCGCGAAATTCTCCTCGATGGAATCCTTCGCCGCCTGCGCATCTTCCGGCCGTACGGCGAAGCTGATGGTATG
>CAZPCA010000045.1:3742-18304 GCA_964584995.1 uncultured Bifidobacterium sp. | reverse complement strand
TGGTTGCCGGTGGAAAGGGCACCCGTATGAAAGGGGATTTGCCCAAGCAGTTTTTGCTGCTCTGCGGCGAACCTGTTTTAGCACATACACTACGTCGGTTTGAGTCAAAGGACAGAAGCCTGATTGTAGTCATGCATCCGGACTTTATCGACTATTGGCAAAAATGCACCCTAGGATTGCAGGACATACCGGAACATAGTGTAGTTCCAGGCGGAACTACCAGGTCTCAATCGGTCAAAAACGGACTTGCAGGTATACCAGACGGCGCCTGCGTCGCAATTCACGATGCGGTCCGTCCCTTGTGCAGCAGGGACCTGATAACACAACTTTTTACTGTTGCCAAAGAAAGGGGAAGTGCTGTTCCGGTCATCGCGTGCAAGGACTCCCTTCGCCGTTTGACCGAAACGGGCAGTGAGGCTGTGCCAAGGGACGATTTCCGGTCGGTCCAAACGCCACAGATTTTTTATGCAGAACAACTTTTCAAGGCATATGAAAATCCGGAATTTGAATCCTATACCGACGATGCTTCTCTGGTACAGGCAGCGGGGTTTCCGGTAGAGCTGGTTACAGGAGAAGAGACCAACCTAAAATTGACCGTTCAGGCCGATCTGACCTGGGCAGAAGCTTTTTTGGCAGCATTGCAAGAATCGCGCAAGAATCACTGATTTTCTTTATTGCTTTTCAGACGATATCCTGCTTAACTTTAAGGTATGAGCAGGATTGGTTCCAGCAAGGTATCACCCCACAATAAAACTAACATAAGATTGTTTAAAGACTACAATCCGGATCGTCTGAATTGTAGAATTAAAAAGTTATCATTGCAATGATGGGTCTTTTCAGTAAGCGATCAACGACTATGGTCCGGGCGATGTTCTACACAATCGTTTCAGCGCTGATCATTATGCATCCGCCGGTCACCCTGGCAGGTGGCAAGGATACCTTGCCCGCGTCGAATACCCCCCGATTCGAGCTCGACACGGTTAATGGCCTCGTAAGCAATGACCGTGAAATCAGAGCAGGACTGCTCTACGATCTGGATCGCGGCAAGATTGTATGGGAAAAGGACATGGACTATGCCTACCCAATCGCCTCGCTCACCAAAATGATGGTAGGCCTACTGGCCATGGAAGACATCAACGCGGGTAAAGTTTGCCTGGACGATAAAATCACGGTCAAACGCACTTACAGAAAAAAAGTCAGGAGGAGGCGTTATACCAACTACACAGTCGAAGAACATTATACGCTGGAAGACCTCCTCAAAATGGCTCTTGTCGCTTCGCACAATGAGAGCACCGTTTGGATCGCCAAGCATTGTTCCGGAGAACTGGCAGCTTTTGTTGAACGCATGAACAAGCGTTGCATGGAACTCGGGATGACGAAAACCCAGTACAGCAATCCGTCCGGCTTACCGGCCATCATCGATGAATTGGACAACAGCAGTTCTCCAAGGGACCAGCTTATTCTGGCACTTGAAGTACTGAAGCACCCCAAGCTGATGGAGATAACGGCCATCCCCTACGCCAATGTCTATAACGGCAAAGGACATGTGAATTACAGAAATCACAACGGCCTGGTGATAAACTACCAGATGGAGGTGGATGGAATCAAAACCGGTTTCACCAAGGCTGCAGGATTCTGTCTTACCGCTACCGCGAAGCGAGGCGACAGGCGACTGATCAGCGTTGTATTCGGCTGTCGAAGCCCCTGGATAAGGAACGGCCTGGTAGCGAATATGATGAACACGTATTTCGACGCACTGAAACTGGGAAGACTCGGTGAGAGCGGACCTGACATGCAGGCTGCACGCGCCTTCATGGACAGCGTCAATACAGGCCTTGCACAAATACGTCCTGAAATCGAACCCCGTAAAATCGTTACCGATGCAGGTACGGATGACGAAAGCTACGCTTATACTTACAAGACCGTAACACAGAAGGTACGCAAATCGCATACTGTCAGAAAAGGGGAAAGCCTGGGTAAAATAGCCGACAGATACCATGTAGGGCTGAGCGAATTGAAAAAATGGAATAAGTTGAAAAGTACTGTCATCCGGCCCGGGCAGAAGCTTTATGTGTATTCCACAGTAAAGAAGAGAATTCCTGTGAAGCTGGTGGTTGACCTGGAGGAGAGCATAGCTGATTTACAGACTGCAACGGACTCTTCCGACAGCTGTGAGACCACATTTAGCAGTGAGCATGTCACCTCTGTTGCAACCAAGACAGAATTCACACCGCAACACATTGCGGACACCGCCACTAAGAATAATTCATCTGCCAGCGTAAGTGCGCCGGTTCAAAAAAGAACCGCAGATTCCAGCCGTTACATTTACTACACCGTTCAGCCAGGCGATACTTTGTGGAACATCGCACAACGCTACCAATCAAATATCGATCAGCTGAAAAAACTGAACAACATCAGCCGTAAGAATCATCTGCGTAGCGGCATCCGGATCAAAATCCCACTGAAGGGGAGTTGAATTCGATTTTCAGCTTGATGCCCCCCTGCATCAACCTCATTGCAGTCTTTCGCTGCTGATTGCCTGGCTCCAGTGTGGAGCATCGGGGTTCACTCCAATGACATTCACAAGTGTACATTTCTGACCTTCCCGGATAGTCACTTGTTCATTGGGCAATCCGAGGAATTCAGCGCCATTGACGGTAGCCCATTGGAGCATATCGCCGAAAGGAATCTCCGGAAAAGCACGCGCCAAGATCCGCAATTCAGCCACCAGTGAAAGTTCGGTGTTCGAAGCAAGGCTATCCGTACCCAGCGTCATTTTAAGTCCATGACGGTACATACTTTCTACGGAAGGCAGCATCCCGGTGATGAACACATTCGCAGCGGGACAAAGGCACCAATACAAGCCCTCGCGGCTTTGAACCGCCATCTCCATCTCTTCCGGCAGGGTCACCGTATTGTGTACAAGCTGTAACCTGTGCAATGGCGGAAACACATGCAACAACTCTGGCAATGGCCTTCCGGTTTCAACAACCATGTCTAGTGTATCCAAGGAAAATCCCATGTCAGCGAACAGCGCATACAATGCTCCGTGTGGACCAGCAAAAAAATCCAGTTCATCCGTAGACTCATGAATATGGAAGGTCATCGGATCCTCGGTACCGAGTCCACTGAAAATCCGCCTGTATAACTCCATACTGACAGAATAGGGAGCGTGCGGAGAAAGGGAACAGGCCAGACCGTCCGCTTTGAATGCATCCACCATCGTTTGGGAAGCGGCAACCAGTTCTTCCGCTTTGGCCGGATTCAATCCTGCCAGCTCTATGAAAGTATGGTAATGGATCTCGCTTTGCTCTTTCACCCTCAGTGATGCACTGAAATTCGACACATCCCCAACCGCAATAATCCCCTGCTTCCACATAGACCTGTCGGCATCCTGCATGGCCGCATGGGCTTCGCCTTCACTCGCAGAAAAACGCTGATTGAACAATTGCCTAAGAAAACCGGACATTCCATCTGTAAGCGGAACTATTTTATTTTTCAAATGAGACAATTCCAAATGGCAATGGGCATTGACAAGACCCGGCACTACCACTCCATTGATATTTTTTCCGTCCTCCGAAAAACCCTCTGCTATGGAAAGCACCATGCCTTGTTCCGTCACGGTGACACAGACATCTTTCAGCGGAGCGCCAGCATTGGTAAACAGCAAGGGGATATTGAACTTCATTCCTTACAAATCTACGGAAATCCAACGGCTGAAACCTGTCAGCGACGCTTATCCCTGCCTTGTAAAAAATACAGTAAACGCATACTCCAGCTGACGATCTTGTAAGACCACCACAGGTGCCAACGGCGTCCTGATATATCCATACCCGACTCTTTTTCCACCCGTCGGGCAGTTGAAGACAGGTCGTTACTGATTTTCAACAACACATCTTTTGCGAATGCTTTATCCTGCACCTCCACATTCATCTCCAGGCTCATCCACTCGCTGAGATGATTCAGGTTGTGAGAGCCGACACTTACCCATTCACGGTCTACTACACAGACCTTGGCATGCAGGACCGAGGATTCGTATTCATAGACTTCCACGTTGTTCCTTAACAACACATTGTAGAGGTAACGCATGGCAGGCTTCATGAGGACAACATCGCTGTATTTACCCAGCACTAAGGTGACTCGAACGCCCTTCCCCGCAGCCTGTAGAATAATTTTCAGCAGGCGTCTTGTCGGCAAGAAGTAACTGGCCATGATGAAGACTTCTGTCTTGGCGGCGCGTATTTGCTTCTTATAGGATGATGAAATCTGATTTTTACCTCTGAACCAGTCATTGATACGCATTCTTGCAGATGACCCACGCTTTGACAGCGCGTTCGGTAAGGATGCAGGCAGCCTGAACTTAGCAGGCACATGAAATTTCCTGAAGTAGAGCTTCAGACAATAATCCCTGATTTGCCCCACTACAGGACCCTCTACCAGCACCGCATAATCCAACCAGGCGATTTCAGGAAAAACCCCTCTGTATTTATCGGCAATGTTGATGCCTCCTACAAGGGCTTTGCAATCATCGACCACTAATACCTTATGATGGAGCCTCCGTCCGGGCTGCAAAACACCCGGGAAAGGCAAGGGCGAAAAAAAACGGAAAAGAACTCCGGCCGACCGCAGCTGTTTGACATCTGCATCACTAAAACGCATAGAACCGAAACCGTCCACCACCATGAAAATCTTCACGCCACGCATGGCTGCATCCAACACTGCCTGCAGGACCTCCTTCCCTGTCTGATCCAAATCGAAAATATATACCTGCAGATGAATCGTTGAGGTAGCATTTTCTATGAGTGAAACCAACGCATCAAAATACTCTTTTCCGCTGCGGAGCAGTTCCACCTTATGGCCGGAAAGAAAATCGCTCTTCATCCGCTTAAAAATTACTCTCAGACATCACTCATGGAAATAAATGCGCTTCACCCTTCCTGAGATACCTGTCAGCACTTCGTACGGGATGGTACCTGTCGCTTGTGCTATATCCAGAATACTTGGAGACTGACCGAACACAATGACCTCTGTACCTTCCCTTGCGGAGGGTATGCCTGTTATATCGATCATGGTCATGTCCATGCATACACTGCCGACAATAGGTGCTTTATGTCCGTCCACCAGCATGTATCCGTTCCCATTACCCAGTCTGCGGCTCAGTCCATCGGCATATCCAATGCCCACCGTGGCCAGCAATGTATCCTTTTCCAGTCGCCCCCTGCGGCTATACCCAACCGTTTCACCGGCTTTGACCTGGCGTATCTGCGATATGGTGGTTTTAAGCGTAGCCACCATCTGCAACTGACGTTGCTCGTTGGGGGTAGAGGCGATACCGTGCAGGCCGATCCCCAGGCGCACCATATCCATCTGAGCCTCTGGGAAACGAAGAATCCCAGAAGAATTCAATGCATGCCGAAGTACCGGATAGTTGAAATGGGAGGTGATCGTTTTACTCATCTTATCAAAACGCGCTATCTGTTCGCGGGTGAACACATCGTGTTCAATCTCATCACTGGCGACCAGGTGGGTGAAAACAGAGGCCAGCCGAATGTACTTATTGTTCTTCAGGCGCACTATCAGTTCATTGACCTCGTCCTCTTCAAAACCGAGCCGCTTCATCCCGGTATCGAGTTCCAGGTGAACAGGGAAACGACCGGCGCTTGCGTCCAGCCCTCTTCGGCGGAGGGACTCCGTAAAATGATTCAATACCCGAAAACTGTATATCTCCGGTTCAAGTTGATAGGAGATCATCGCGTCGAAGCTCTGCTCTTCGGGATTCATCACCATGATAGGAAGTGTGATTCCCGCCTTGCGCAGGTCGACACCCTCGTCGGCATATGCCACAGCCAGGTAATCCGCCCTGTGGAACTGCAAAACGTTGGCGATTTCAAAGCTTCCGCTTCCGTATGAAAACGCTTTCACCATCACCATCAATTTTGTTTCGGGGCGCAATCTGGACTTGAAAAGGTTTAGATTCTGGATGACGGCATTGAGGTTAATCTCGAGGACGGTTTCGTGCGCCTTTTGTTGAAGTGCCCGGGAAATCCGTTCGAAACCGAAAGCTCTTGCACCCTTGATCAGTATTGTTTCGTTGCTGAAACTGCTGTAGTTCAAGTCCCGGAGAAACTCATCCGTATCCTTGTAGAATTGCTTTTCCGTTTGAAAAAGTCCTTCCTGCCGAAGCAATGCCGGACCGATACCAATCATCCTGCTGATACCTTTTTGATTCAGCATCGCTGCCACCTGGCGGTACAGCTGATCTTCTTCCTTTCCGCTTTGCAAAATATCGCTCAGAATCACTGTTCGGCGGCGGTGCTGCTTCTGTTGATGCATGAAATCAAGCGCGATAGTGAGTGATCCGATGTCTGAATTGTATGAGTCGTTGATTACAGAACAATTATTGATTCCATCTTTCATCTCCAGACGCATCGCCACCGGACTGAGCAATTCCATTCTCGTGGCAATCTCATCCGGTTCAATACCAAGATGCAACAGGCATGCCCAGCAATGTATGGCATTCTCAATGGAGGCGTCGTCAGTGAAGGGGATCCTTACCTGTATGAATTCGTTCCTGTAGATGGCCTGTAATTCTGTCTCATGCTCTTTCTTGTTGATGCGACCTACCTGTAGGTCAGCCTTGGTTTTGCGGGACCATGTAAACAAGGATACCGAAGGTGAAAGAAAGTCAGCATGTATGACTGCATCGTGGATTGCCGGGTAATCTTTACAATAAATCAGATGATCAACATGACGGAACAACTCCATCTTTTCTCGAATCTTCTCAACAGTTCCTGCAAAATTCTCGTCATGAGCTGCACCTATGTTGGTGAAAATCCCAATGGTAGGGCGGATGATTTTCTCCAGGGCCGCCATCTCTCCGGGCTGAGAAATACCGGCTTCAAAAACCCCCAGGTCGTTCTCTTCCGAAATCTGCCAGACGCTCAGCGGGACCCCGATCTGTGAATTATAACTCTTCGGACTGCGTACGATGTGATAATGTTCCCTGAGCAGCTGAAACAACCACTCCTTGACAATGGTTTTACCGTTGCTCCCGGTGATGGCGACCACAGGAAATGTAAACCTGCTCCGGTGCCATGCTGTAATATCCTGAAGGGCCTGCAGCGTATCTTTCACCAGGAGGTAATTGGCAGCGACACCCGGCAGTATGGCTTCACGCCTTGCGATCACGAAATTTCGCACGCCAGCCTCGTATAATTCCGCCAGGAAATCGTGTCCGTCTCGCCGATCGCCCTTTATGGCAAAAAACAAGGATGGTCCCGGCACTACGAGTTTCCGGCTATCGGTTACCAAATGCACGACACCCGGATGATCGGGCAAGCCGGCAATCAATTCAGCCTTTGCGGCCTCCGCTAAATTTTGAATAGCATGCAGTGAAGAAGACATCCGCTAGGCTTTCGCGTTGACACCCTCTGCCATTACATGTTTTTGCTCCCTTGCAAAACACGAGCGGCACAAAGGGACATAGCTGTCTTTTTCTCCAAGCAAAATCAGGGAAGCGTCGCTGACAATACGATGGGAACGTGTAGCCAAGTCACCGCAGGAAATACAGATGGCGTGCACTTTAGTGATATAGTCGGCGATTGCGAGTAATTGCGGCATCGGACCAAAAGGTTTACCCAAGTAATCCATATCCAGTCCGGCAATGATAACACGTGTACCGCTGTTGGCGAGTGTTTCGCAAACGTAGGGCAACTGATCGTCGAAGAACTGAGCCTCATCAATACCGATGACATCCACCTGATGACCGAGCAGCAAAATATTGGATGAAGCCGGAACAGGTGTACTGGGAATGGCATTCGCATCATGTGAAACCACGGAGGTCTCATCGTACCTGTTTTCTATGGCCGGCTTGAATATTTCCACTTCTAGCCGGGCAATTTTTGCCCTTTTCAGTCTACGTATGAGCTCTTCGGTCTTACCGGAAAACATACATCCGGCAATCACCTCGATCCACCCCTTTCGGGGCTGATCACGTTTCGTTTGTTCCAAAAACATAATGAAGGTAAAGACGGATCTAATTTAATGGTTATGCGGCAATACCTCTGGTGATTGTTGATAAACACCGGATAAGGTTGAAAAAGAAAGGCCGCCCATTCATGGACAGCCTTTCTTTGATCTCAGATGGCTTACTGGCGAACCAGACGGGTTATCTGCCAATTGTCTTTCTGGCGCAATAACACCTGATATATACCGGAAGGAAGGCTACTGATGTCCAAATCCAGGGTCTGCAAACCGGAAGAAACACCGTATTGTTGCTCGAGTACCTGTCGACCGGTAGCATCGATCAACTGCACAGAAACGGGATCCGCCTCTTTCAGGTCTATGACGATACGCGCCGCTCCTGAAGTTGGATTCGGGTAGATACTGAAGGTTTGCAGCGAGGAATTCTCGTTTAGGCCAGTAGGCACAGCCGGCCCCTTATCGAAGTAAAAGTTGCCGGTTGAAGCACCATCGAAACCGGTAAACACCATCATCCATGTACTTCCGGAGCGATCCTGGACATAATACACGAGTGAGTCAGCAATGGTCCAGATATTGGTGGAGAAATCATAGGATTTCCAGTCGAAGCCAATAGCATTGATCTCATCGTTGAATTGCAAACCGGAAGGCATCGGCGCATAGGGATCTGCCACAGGATACGCCTTTGCAACATATACACTGTCGTTGGCCAAGATGCCCGTCACCTTATAGGTGTACGGAGTTAATGTGAGGTATTGGCAAAAGGTAAGATCCCAGGTATTGTACACTGGCTCCCTGTCAATGGTGGTATTGTTAACGAGCGAGTAGTATGCAAAGAATTTTCCGGCAAAATTGGATTTGGTCACGGTAGCTGCGATTTCATTACTACCATCCAAGTTGGCGTGCCTGAAGGAGTATACTCCACCTGCCAGGGACTCCACCTTCAGCTTACGAAAATCCGTAGCACCGACCTTGATGAAATAGACAGAGTCACCGGTGATGGCATGGGTGATAAAATCGTAAGTACCCCAACCCAAGTCGAATATATTGTTCGGATCATTCGTGCGGTTGAATGCGCCGAAGTCCCAGCTGGTATCCGAGTTGAATAATTCGTAAGCCGGATTGCTGAGTATTCCGGTGGTATCCGATACCGACATAGCCGACCACTGGGCTACGGATTTGTTCGCTTTCCAAAGGCGCACATTGTTCTTGGAATTGATCAGGATGGAGGCAGCGAAACCACGGTTCTGAAACGCAATGTCCCAGTCAAGATTGGAAACATCGCTGACTTCTCCGGCTGACATACTATAGAACACCTGATTGGTATAATTCGGAGAAATACTGATCACTTCCGAACTGACCTGGGCCTTCAGCATGAAGGGGCACATCGCACACAGCGAAACACACAGCAACTTGATTAACTTTTTCATAAGTATAGGATTAGAGTCTTTGGTATTGCAGGGTTATTGTTCCTTTATTGCCGCTTGCATCGTAAAAATCCAGCATGCGCAATTTGTAATAAAATCCATCTCTATCGAGGCAGATAAAATAGAGATCGGGACGTACGAAATAGGATGAATTGGCAAAATCATAATATTTCCAGTCGAAGCCTATGATATCGGCATTTTCGGACAATGAATAGTTCATCACGACAGGCGAAGCCATTTGCTCGAAAGGAATATAATTCGCAGTGGAATCCTTCTTGAACACCTGACCCTTCACGGGTTGCCATTTATTGAGCACAACACCCGTCACAGGATAATAACGGAAGGGACTGCTGAGAGGCTGGTCGAAATAGGTATGCGTATATTTCGTGAAGACAAAATCCCACTGATCCTTTGGCGGAGCCTGCTGCACCAGCGAACCATTGTTTTCAAACGAAAAATACATCAACGAATAGAGCGTATCCTTGGGAACCGTGAAAACTGACAGGCCGGAATTATCCAAAGCCGCATAACGGATTTCATACATATTTTGGCCAGCAGAAAGGACCTGGAACTTGCGGAAACGATCGGCTCCTGAATGTTCAATACGGCCACGGTCAATGATAAAAACATCGGAGGCGTAAGCGGTACCATTTGCAGCGGCCCACCAATTCCCAATAGCAGTACTATCTCCCAGTAGGTGCTCTGCATCGACCTTCCAGGTGATTCCTACTGTATCTGCTGTGAAAAAATCCTGCTGAACCGCTCTGCCGGCAAACATGTATTTCGCTGAGTTCAAAAAAATGAACTTGCCATTCGGATCGGTTTCAAACATCAGATCGTATCTTCTGTAAGGGATGGCAGAAATGCCCCCCGTTGACAAATCGACATACACCTGTTCGTCGTAATTACTGCCCATGGCAGCAGAAAGTTGCAATACATCTCCAGGCTCCGGAAGTACGATGGCATCATCCTGCTTCTCACATGAAAGCGAGAACAGGCACAGCAGGGGCCAAAGCAGGTGAGTCAGGTGTTTCATTTCAATGTATATGTCAATCGGGTAAAGAAGGAGGTGCCCATGGCCACAGGACTTAAGCCGTCTGAAGCACCGCTATGAATTCCACCTCCTGCCACCGTCCTCAGGTTGGTCACATTCAGCAGGTTTCTAACACCTGCACTGATGATGAGTTTATCTTTCAGGAAAGAACGGCGCATGGATGCATCCACCAACTGATACGAAGGATTTTCAAAACGCTGGACAGCCTCCTGATCTACGAGCAGAAAAACTGGACGCTCCCCGAAATACTTCCAGAACAGCGAAATGGTTGAACCGATCCATGGTATTTCTACATCCACAGAAGCATTCACCTCCGGATACCAGGCCAATGCCGGCTGTTCTATGTCTCCTTCAAATGTGGACCACGTTCCGGTGTAGGCCGCTCCCGCACGCATAGAAAAACGCTCACGAGCAAAGCGCAATGAGCCTTCCACCCCTTGAGCTGTAAACGCATCCAGGTTGATATAGGTGTAACGGGTACTGTTTTCACTGAACTGCACAAGTGAAATTTTATTTTCAATGGAATTGTAGAAGAGCCCAGTATTCAAGGTGACAACCGATTTACCAATGGCTTTGTTGAACTCTGCGCCTGCAGTCAGTTGTGTGGATGTCTCTGCCAGCAAGTCCGGATTGCCCTGTACATCGTGAATACCATTGTCCACGAAATTCAGAAACTGCTCCTTGAGGGAAGGGGCACGGAATCCTTTGCTCAAGGTAAGTCGTCCCAGCCAGTCAATGGTTGGCCGGAATAGTACATGGAGAGAAGGCACAACTGGAGCGCTGAATTGTGAATTATACATGACGCGTACCGATGGCCTTACGGTAAGCGAAGAAAAAGCGCGAATATCTGCACTCAGGCATAGCCCGGCATCGGATTGGAAATGCGTGGAATTATCGATACGACGACCACGTCCCTTTTCGTGATTGAGGTCCGTCAGAAGCGTCCATGAAATTCTATCCTCCTTCCCTCCGGAGGAAAATACAGCACGGCTGAAAAATGCATCGAAAACGGTTGTGTCGTCATCGAGGGGATCTGCTGTAAGTGCTTCGCTCAGGTCCACCATGTTTTTGCGGTATGTATTGCGCACATAGCGGTACTTGGAGTAGGCTCCTGTGAGCAAGAGCTGTCTGTTGCCTACCCACCGTTTATCGGCTGTCGCCTGCACATTACCCCTGACCGTATTGTAATACTGGTCATTCGCATACGCAAAATAGGGTGTGATGATCACTTCCGATTTGTTGGAGACTGTTTCATCGAACCAGGATCCCTGCGCAGTCAATTTCCATGATTTGAAAAGTTGAGAGTACTTCAGCGAAGTGAAGAGTTGTTCGCGCGGATTCCACAACGGACTCCTGGTGGACTTATCGTCCGGATCAAAGCCGTCGAAATAATTCCTGCCTGCATTCAGGCTGAAAGCAGCATTTTTCACCACATACTCGGCAGTGGCATCTGCATTGTATTGTCCTGTACTTTCGTAAAAAGCGGATGTGGAGAGTGATATTTTATCGGCGGAGGGCTTTTTCGTAATCAGGTTCATCACACCTCCGAGAGCGTCAGTACCGTACATCACGGACATCGGCCCTTTTATCATTTCCACGCGTTCGATGTTACTCAAATTGAGCTGACCAAGATCAATTGCACCATTTTGCCGTCCGATAACAGGCACACCATCCACCAGGATCTTGATGTGCTCTCCACCAGTACCCTGCATAGTGACCGAGGCGCCCAGCACCGGGTCTGTTCCCACCTGTACATTCAGTTCCTGCGTCAACAGATCCTTAACGGTAACGGCTCCCCGTTTTTCAAAATCGCTGCGCTGAAGCACTTGAACCGGTACAAGGTCCGTCCGTGCATGCGTTGCCATGAAATTACCTGTTACGGTGACCTCCCCGAGAGACCTTGAATCCTTCAACAGTTTCAACTCCTGTAAAGCACCCGACTGATAAATCGTATCTACACGAGTAGCATAACCGATATAGGATAGCTGACGAACTACAGGAAATACCGGCGACTTGAGTTCCGCCGTGCCTTTACGGTCGGTTAAGACCGTCGTAGAAGTCCTGGACTTAACCAATGGAGAATAATCCACAACGACCCCCTCCATAGGCTTGAGGTCCTCGTCGAGCACACGTACCGACTGCGCAGTGGCAAGGAAGTCCACGAGGACCATATACCCTGTCAATACTACAGTCAGATAAAATGCGCTTTTGTTTTTCATAGCCGCGGCAAATGTAGAGTGAGCACTCAGCCTTGTGCATGCACTAAAAGCCGAGCAATGTCATTTTCGTTCACTTCTGACAATATACTGACAGAGCGGGCATCACCTTCAGTGGCAGCCGATCAGGAGGCAGCATCCAAATGCTTGCACGAATTGTGCACACCATTGAATTTCAATGCCTTTTTGCCATTAAATGCCATCAAAAGCACAAGAGTCGATTTACTGCTACCTTTAGACTCCGTTTCGTGGCAAGAAATCCTTGCCATGGCAGGCAATAAGAACCTGATTGCACCGATTAATAGGTATGAATTCCGAACACACACATCCGATTCAGGAGATATTACATCTCAGCCATACGATCAGCACCAGGATCAAACTGGCAGTTCCAAACGGAGAGCTCCCCTCACAACTGGAAAAAGACCTGCTGAAGGACGACATAAAGCGCCTTTACATTTTAATAGAGCAACTGAGTGTGTATTCAGATCACGGGGATGCGGCTGAATTGCTTGTGAAATCCGGAAGGAAAAATCCCGAAACCGATTTGTCTGCCATCGTATCCCAACTGATCACGCAACAAGCAAAGTCGGTTCAGGAGATGCACTCTTCTGCTGAAACGACTCCGCCAGTAGAGCCCAATGGCATCGTAGCAGATACAGCTGTAACAAATCACACAGTTGCACATCCGGAAGTTGCCGGACCGACCGAAACACACTCAAGTACCGCTCCTCTTTCTACCGATTCCGTCAAAAATGCGGAAGAAAAAACCATAGCGCCGCGTTTGCATGAAATCCGTACGGTGGAGATGTACGAAGCGCAGAAGACGATAGCCGGCAACTACACTGCCAGCGAAACGCTGGGAGACAAAATTAACAGGTCTCAAGCCACCACCAGCATAGGCGACAAGTTACAGCATCAACCACTGAAGGATCTGAAACTTTCCATCGGCATCAACGAACGTTTTGCCTTCATCAAGGACCTTTTTGGAGGAGATCAGCAACACTTCCACGCAGCAATAGAACACCTTAACAACCTCGCAGATTTCGGAGCGGCAGAAACGTATATGAATGACGTCCTGGCTCCGCGCTTTCAATGGGAATTACACATGGAGCGCAGTGAAGAGTTGTTGGAGTTGGTCAAAAGAAGATTTTCAGTATGAGGAAATTCGCCCGGACGATTTTCCTTTTATTTTTTTTGCATACAACGGGCGCTTTCCCTCAGGACAGCGTTTACACCCGTCAACTCATCAGGGATTTGACATCACCTGACATGCATGGCCGTGGTTATGTGAAGAAGGGCGATAAGAAAGCCGCACGGTATATCGCCAACATATTCAAACAAGCGGGACTGGATCCAGCGGGCTCAAAAGGGTACTTTCAACCGTTCTCATTTCCGGTCAACACATTCCCTGGAACATTGGCCTTGAGCATCAATGGACAAATGTTGAGGCCCGGAGTGGATTTCATTATCGACCCTAAATGCCCCCGCTTTGTAGGGAAGTGCACCATTTTGATTGCCCGCGGTGATCCTGGAAGCATTCGACCCGACAAGGTCAAGGGGCAGTGGATTTTATTGGACTCCACGGATATCCAAAACGATCTCGACGAATCACGCTATGCTTCCTGGTTAAAACTGTCCGAACATTCTGCGGGGCGCATACGCATTGAAAAAGAAAAACTGACCTGGAGTGTTGGCCGCAAAGTAGACGCAATACCCTCCATCACATTGCTTAAAAAAAGCTTGCCGTCTGCCCCCCAAGAAATAGACATTGAAATCGATCAACATTTCCGAAAAGAACATCTGACACAAAATGTGATTGGCTTGATTCCCGGCAAACTGCACAAAGATTCTTTCATCTTTATCACCGCTCATTACGACCACCTGG
>CAZPCA010000045.1:271-3642 GCA_964584995.1 uncultured Bifidobacterium sp. | reverse complement strand
GGCAAACTGCACAAAGATTCTTTCATCTTTATCACCGCTCATTACGACCACCTGGGCAGAATGGGCCGTGCCACTTATTTCCCTGGAGCCAACGACAATGCGTCGGGAGTATCCATGCTGGTCAATCTTGCCAGACACTACGTGGCCAATCCCCCGGATTACTCCATCGTATTTATTGCCTTCGCCGGCGAGGAGGCCGGACTGCTTGGCTCGAGGCATTACACTGAAAATCCAACGGTACCGCTCCGGCGCATTCGCTTCCTGTTGAATCTCGATTTAATGGGAACAGGCGATGAAGGAGTTATGATTGTAAATGCTACAGAGTTCCCGAGTGAATTCTCCAAACTCGACTCCCTCAATAAAGCCCATGGATTTTTATCCACAATCGGCAAAAGAGGAAAAGCTGCCAACAGCGATCATTACTGGTTCACTGAAGCTGGTGTACCGGGTTTTTTCTGCTATACCATGGGGGGCATTAAAGCTTATCACGATGTGTACGACAGGGCAGAAACACTTCCATTGACAAGGTATTCGGAATGCCATCGACTTTTCGTAAGGTTCATCGACTCATTGCAGGCAGGAGATTGAAGCAGTGGTGAAAATTTCGAAAAGACGGCACGCAACCGCATTTCATCTTAGGTCAACGCACCAATACAAACTTACAGGAAGCATTTTTATCTGCACCCTCTAACCGAATAGAATATAAGCCCGGCAATGCATACGGAAGCAGTGTGGATAGAGGTATACTAACCGTTCCATCCGGAACTTTCGAAACCATGTAACGACTGCACTCTTCGCCTAGATAATTGTATACCACCAACATCAACTCCTTGTTGTTGTCATGTGTGATTATCCGCAATACAGACTGGTCCGTTACAGGATTTGGGAAGACCTCCATACCTGTTGCGCTTTGCTTTTTCAACCTTGCTGCTACAATGGGCGAGAGTGACGAATTTCCGTTGAAGTCCACCTGACGAATACGGTAAAAGTACTCTTGTCCGAATTGGACCGCATCATCATCGAAATGATACTTCTGTATTTCCGCTGTATTACCGGCACCGTCTACCCAGGCAATGGCAACAAAATCACCCAGGGGATCCGTCAGCTTCATCACTTCGAAACCATCGTTGTTTTCTTCGAAAGCCGTACTCCAATTCACTCTAATCTTACTTTCATGGGGATCCGCACTCACATCCAGCCAGGATACTGGAAGAGGCGTCGGACCTTGTGCCGTTCCGAAATCAAACATGCCGTTCATGTCATTTCTGCGGACTGCTGTCACAGGAGTTCCCGCCACGCAAACACCGTTTGCAAGCGCCCAGCCTCCACCGGCATTCGACATGATGGTCCAAGCGTTGGCGGCATTGGTGTAACTCAGATTATACAAGGTCAGATCGTATCTGCCAGAAGTTGCATTGTTCGCAGCCAGGAAGGTCCATTTACCGTTGTTCAAGGCGTTACTTGAATACGTAACTCCACAATCCGTCACGCCGAGTGCGGCTGGTACTGCTGCATAAGTGGAGAAATTGACCCTTAAGTTATCGATGGATGTTGGAAAAGCGGGGTAGGCGAAATTCATATTCGCACGCTGATATCCTTTACTGGCCTCACCGACCGGGAAATCATAAGAACCTGTCGCATTGATGAATCGACGCAGGAACCCTTGCACGAAACTGGAGTTGTTACCGGTCGTCACAGACGCCGGCGCCCTGTTCTGCACGCTTACTTCAAAGCTGGCGGTTGTGATAATCTTCCCGGCGGTTAGTGTTAGGACGCCAGTGTTGCCCAATGTCATATTGGTGAGCAGGGTTACTCCAGGTCCGGTATGGTTCATCAACACATTGTTGACCGCATTGGGGTTCGAATACGTTTGAGCTGCCGCACCATTGAACTCCAGCGTTCCGGACCCTGCGGTGTATGTACCTGCATTCAAAAAGTTACCCGCTACACGATGCCACTTGGAAGAAGTGTTGAAACTGGAGGTGGCATTGCTCACGGTAAAATTGGTCCGAACGTCGAGGTTTTGAAGTGTAGTGACCACCCCTCCGGTTTTAGTAATGGTCAGATTACCGAAGGCATTGGCTCCGGTGAGATTACCATTGATGTTCTGGTTTACAGCGGCGTTTGCGAACAAGACCGTAGAGGTGGCGGCAGCTGACAATGATCCGAAATTGGTGAAATGCTCACAAACGCTCAGGGTCTGTCCGGCAGGTATAGTAAGTACGGCGCCGGGATTGATGAGAATGGATTTGCACGTCGCCACACCGCTCAAAGTAGGTTGTAAAACAATTCCTCCATTGATGATCGCATCGCGTGTGCACGTAGGGATAGGACATCCGCCCCAGTTATCCAGTTTATACCAGTCGGTGTCTACTCCTCCAGACCATACCGAGGCGTTTCCGCTGGAACCATACAACACCGGAGATGTTTGTCCAAAAATTATATCAAAACCGGAAGTACTGTTGGAAAAATTGGAAACCACCAGGGCATAACGCTCACCGGCCGCCACGTTCAGTCGGGCACCGAATGCCGGACCAAAACCGGGATAAGCTGCCGGAGATGTGCCAGCGGCTGCGCTGAAAAGACCAGTCACTCCAAGAAAATTGTAATTGCAGGCAGCAGGTGCTGCTCCGGCAGCAATCTGTGCACACGTGACAGCACCAGTGCCAACAATTTTCCATACCGCGAAATCGTAATCGGTCCCTAGCGTGCTGGGTGCACCTGGCCAATCCTTGGGCACGATGGTGAATTCCAGAAACCCGTTCGCGTTGATAGGAACATCAAACCATACGGATCCCCTTTCGCCGCTTGCAAGGCAATTGGGCGCTGCTCCATTGAAATCACAAATGTTGCCGAATGACTGAAAGCCCGGATCACCGAAACTCATGGTGGTATCGCAAACGGCAAGGTATGTACCACAATCCTGCCCATTGGAAAGCGGTGGTAGAACAGTATTGCCGTCAATAGCCAATACCGAGAATGTACCGGTGAGGTTGGCATTGCCGTCTACAACGATGTGGTATGTTGCACCCGGAATAAGACCGGTTACATTGAACTCTGAACTGTAATTCACTGTAGTTCCGCAGGCGGTACCGTTATCGTTACAGGAATTAGCGACAAGGGTCATTCCAGGGCCGCATGCACCCGAATACATGGCCATTTGAGGATTGGTAAGCGAGCCAGGTATTACCCTTGCACGGATTACACCGCTTGCAGGTGCCTGCACTGAGTACCAAACAGAATTCACGGCATTGGGTGTTATCCAGCAAGCCGGAGGAGCGGGTTCAGCTGAGGCACCGGCGCAGGTGTTGGAAGAAGACAATGGTATACCCAATATCAAAGGAACGGCATTGCATGGTAAATCATTCGAC
>CAZPCA010000045.1:0-248 GCA_964584995.1 uncultured Bifidobacterium sp. | reverse complement strand
AGATCCCGGTAAAACCACACTTCCGGTCAAGGTACCGCTGTTGGCCCCTCCGCTGTTCCCCACACAAGTTGCACCTGCATTTCCAGGACATCCTGCATACACTTGAAAACCGATTGAATTGCTGCTGACTCCTGACAATGTTATACCAAGGCATTCCGCCTGAGTGGCCGTGTAGACATACACTTTGTCTTCTCCTGACTCGTACAATGTACCGCAAGATCCTGTGCTCGCATTGGTATAATTGTTGC
>CAZPCA010000044.1:9655-18401 GCA_964584995.1 uncultured Bifidobacterium sp. | reverse complement strand
TTACTGTACTTGAAGAGGTAGACCGCTTCAACAAGGGCAACGATGTCATCAACTGATGGACTTCCTCCTCTGTTTTTTCTCTGAAAAGCATCACCGCACCATTCTTGGTAGGCCTTAGAAAGAGCTGTTCCAAAGACCCTTTTTTTCATTGCGCTACCACTTCGCGTTCCTGCTGTAAAATCTGAGGGAAATCGGCCGGAAGGTTTTACGCATCGGTGTTAAGAATGACTAATAAACTACTCATCTGGTGAAAGTTTTTTTTAATACGTAGGTACTGCTGAACGGAATCCAATGGACATTATTCAAATCCACAGCGCGAGTCATTGGAATGAAAAAGCGATAAGACTAAGAAACGTCAGCTGAAGCAAGGTATTGAATAGTACCCGCCCGAGGTATGATATGTATCACCCCTACCCTATTATTTCGTCAATACACTCCGTTTTTCCATGGGATACTTTCGTGTGTCTCATGAAAATACTCCTCCCGTTTTTCGCCTTGCTTACGCTCTGCAGCTATGGCCAGACAGCCACTGAAATCCTGGAAAAGTCGGAGCAGAAAATGCGGGGCAATACCCTGCAGGCAGAAATCATTCTGCAAATTGTACGGCCGGGCTGGATGCGGGAAATGAAGATCAAGACCTGGATGAAAGGACGCGACCTGGCTGTCATCCTCGTGACATCTCCAGCCAGGGAGAAGGGTATCACCTTTCTGAAAAGACAAAGAGAAGTATGGAACTGGATTCCGGCCCTGGAAAAGACCATCAAACTGCCGCCCTCCATGATGTCACAGTCGTGGATGGGAACTGATTTCACCAACGATGACCTGGTGAAGGAATCTTCCATTGTTCGCGATTATACACACCGGCTCTTAGGCGACACCCTGATCGACGGAAGATCCTGCCACCTGCTTGAGCTGCTTCCACTACCGGAGACAGCGGTGGTATGGGGCAAGATCATCACCGCCATCGACAAGAAAGACTACATGGAAATGATGGCCCGCTTCTACGACGAGGAAGGAGCACTGATGAACAGTATGTACGGCTACGATGTAAAGATGATGGACGGACGATGGATTCCTACCCGCTACGAGATGATCCCCGCAGACAAGAAAGGGCAGAAAACGGTGCTTCGCTACGAAAGTATCCTATTCGACCGGCCTTTGGAAGACCGCTTTTTCAGCATCGATCACATCCGAAAAATCGCATACTGATATGTGGCTCCTGCACCTGGCCTGGCGCAATATCTGGCGCAACAAGTGGCGGACCTGGATCACAGTTTCCGCCTTGAGCTTCGCCGTGCTCCTCTCGGTACTCGCCGAAAGCCTGAAGGAAGGCATTTTCGACAACCTGATTAAAAATGTTGTTGGCTTCCATACGGGCATGATACAGGTACATCAAAAGGGCTACCAGGAAGCGCAGCAACTGGACAACAGTTTCCGTATAAACGATACCCTTCAGGCCCGGGTACTATCACATCCCAATGTAAGTGCCTGCAGCTTTCGGCTGGAGTCTTTTGTGCTTGCCTGTGCCGGCGATAAGAGTAAGGGATGCATGCTTTCAGGCATAGTACCCAATGAAGAAGATAAAGTCACCCGTCTGTCCGAAAAACTCATAGCAGGCCATTTCCTACAAAGCGGCGACAATGGCATCGTGATCGGTCAGGGACTCGCCGACAAACTGGACCTGCGGATCGAGGACACGCTTGTGCTCATCGGGCAGGGTTATCACGGTGCGATGGCAGCAGGACAGTATCCAGTGCGCGGTATCCTGCGCTTCGGGATGGCGGAGATGAACGATCACTTCGCCTACCTCAATTTACCCGTAGCACAAGAGCTCCTCGATGCAGAGGAGCGGGCCACCGCCGGTATCCTGCTCCTAAAGAACGACGATGACTTCATCTTGACGCGTAAGCAGCTTTCCGCTCATTTGGGCAATCGCTACGAAGTGATGACCTGGGAAGAGCTACTGCCCGAAATGAGTCAGCACATCAAAACAGATTCCGGAGACATGCGCATCGTGCAGTGGATACTGTATTTCCTGATTGGTTTCGGCATACTCAGCACCCTGATCATGATGATGCTGGAACGCAAATACGAAACAGGCATGCTGCTTGCGCTCGGGATGCCCAAGTACAAACTGATGCTTGTGCTGGTCTGCGAATCGCTGTTAACGGTCATCACGGGATGCGTGATCGGCATACTGCTCAGCATCCCTGTCATCGCCCGCTTGCACCTGCAGCCCCTTCGCGTCAGTGGAGATTTCGCCAAAGCTTATGAGCGCTTCGGTTTTGAGCCTGTTTTTCCGGCCTCAAACCACTTGCATATCTTTTACACACAAGGACTCTTCGTGCTGGTACTCGGCATTCTCCTGTCCTTGTACCCCCTTATCAGAATCATGCGCACGCAACCGCTTGAAGCCTTAATGTATGGCGCAACGGATGGCGAAGTACAGTCATCATGCTGTCGGTGGCCATCGGCCTGCTGGCTGGAACACTCGTACTGGCACTGTACAAAGGAATGATGAACAGCAGGGTGCAAACCGTGATTCGCTGCGAAACAGCACACCTGCAATTGCACCATCCCGCCTTCAGGGAAGAATACGATGTGCGGTACTTCATCCCCGGCCTGGACACCGTTCTGCACCTGCTCCGTCAAAATCCGGCTGTGCGGGAAATCGCAACCCGCAGCATAGTGCAAGGTATGCTGATCAGCACAACCGGGAGTGCCGGTGTGTCCATCATCGGGATAGAGGCGGAAAAAGAAAAAACAGTTTCGTCCCTGCAACAAAAATTGAAAGCGGAGGATGTGAGTACCCTCAAGAAAAACCAGATATTCATCGGTAAAAAGCTGGCCGACAAACTCAATATTGAAAAGAAGAACAAGGTCGTACTGACGTTCACCGATACTGCCGGCAACCTGGTCTCCGCGGCTTTCCGTACCGCTGCGATTTACCAATCGGATAATTCTTCCTACGATGAACAGCATGTGTTTGTACAAGGCGAAGCGTTGAACGAATTGCTGCTAACGAACGGTCAGGCCCACGAGCTCGCCATCTTACTGCACCGTGACGAAGCGGCCGATTCAATGAAGCTGGCACTGGCAAAGCGCCTCCCCTTGCTTACAGTTTCCGACTGGAAGGACCTATCACCCGAAACACAGCTCTTGGTGGTAACGGTCGATTATTATTCGCTCGTCATCATGGGAATCATCCTCACCGCACTGGCCTTCGGCATACTCAATACGATGCTAATGGCCATACTCGAACGCAGCCGTGAATTGAGCATGATGCTGGCGCTGGGCACAGGTCGTATGCGCATACTCGGTATCGTATTCATGGAGACCGTCTTTCTGACAGCATCCGGCGCCCCCTTCGGCCTGCTGGCATCCTGGCTGATTGTCCATTATTTCAATCTTCACGGACTTGACCTTTCCGGCATGGGCGAAGAGATGCTCTCCTCCTTCGGGTTCAGCCGCATCGTTTACCCTGCATTGCCTTTCGAAAAAATACCGGACATCCTCTTACTCGTCGTGCTCACCGCCTTGCTGGCCGGCATCATTCCCGCCATACGGGCACTCCGCTTACGTCCCGCCGAAAACCTGAAAATGTAAACTGCATACCATGCCGACTGTCATCGACGCCCACAACGTCAGCAAAACCTATAATCCGGAAACCATACCCGTTCCCGCGATTCGACACGTGCACCTGCATATTGCATCCGGGGAGTTCACAGCGCTGGTAGGCCCCTCCGGCTCCGGAAAGACCACCTTGCTCAATCTCATCGGAGGCCTTGACAAGCCGGACACCGGCAACATCGTCATCGCAGGACAGGACATCACCCGGCTCAGCAAGGCTGCGCTGAACAATTTCCGGATGCAAAATATCGGGTTCATTTTTCAGTCGTTCAACCTCATACCGGTGCTCACCGCACGGGAGAACGCCGAGTTCATCATGCTGCTGCAAGGATGGCCCAAACGAAAAAGGGAGGAGCGTATTCAGCAATTGTTCTCGGAAATCGGCCTTACGGATAAAATGGACGTGCGTCCGGGCAAATTGTCGGGAGGCCAACAGCAAAGGGTAGCCGTAGCAAGGGCACTGGCCACCAAGCCACAGTTCATTCTTGCTGATGAGCCGACTGCCAATCTGGATTCGGTATCGGCCGGCCATCTGCTCGACCTGATGCATCGATTGAACCAGGAGGAGCATATCACCTTCATTTTTTCCACGCACGACCAGCGCGTCATCGACAGGGCACGCAGGGTCATCACGCTTGTTGACGGACAGATTGCTTCCGACACCGCACAGGTCTCTACCGAACACAGGGAAATCGCTGAATGAAAACCTCCGTGCCGCTGCTTGTTTCACTTTGCCTGGTTGTTGCTTCAAGCCGGGCGCAATACAGCTCTTCGAAAACAAATCGCGTAGAAGTGAGCGGTTACATCAAAGATCTGCAGTGGATGCGCATGGAACACCAGCCTGCTTTGAGCACCTATACGCAGCTCCTCCATCAGCGGCTCAATACCCTCTGGCGGATAGGCCAAGGATGGAGTGCGCGCGCAGAGTTCAGGACCCGCTATTTCTACGGCAGCGATGTGGAGCGACAGCCCTCCTTTGCGGAGGCACTTCAGCGTGAGCAGGAAGGAGAAAAACTTTTTTTGCAGCCCGTCGTTCGGGATGAATCTGTTCTGCACATCAATACCGAACGCCTGTATCTGGAATACAGCAACGAAGTCATGAATTTGCGTGCAGGCCGGCAACGCATCAACTGGGGCATGAACAGCAGCTGGAATCCGAACGACATTTTCAATACTTACAACCTGCTCGACTTCGATTACGAGGAGCGGCCCGGAAGGGATGCCGTACGCTGGCAATACAGCATCGACGAACAGACCGGTGTGGAATGCGCGCTCGCCAGTGGCAAATCCCGTCCGACGGGAGCCATGAAACTACACACCCACCTGAAGACGTACGACCTGCAGCTCCTGGCCGGCATCTACGATGGCAGAGCAAGCATTGGCTTTGGCTGGGCAGGTAATATTTCTGAAGTAGGATTCAAGGGCGAAGCGCAATGGTACAACGGCACCATGCTGCGGGACCAGTCCCTCAACATCAGTACGGAGTTCGATTACATGACATCCTCCGGCTGGTACTTACTTCTATCCGGATTGTACAACCGCAATGGAAAAAACAGTCCATTGCCTGCGACGGCTTTTGCCAGTATCGGCCTCCAACCTGAAAATCCGATGCCCGGCAGATGGAACGTCCTGGGCAGTGTCAGCAAAGACATTCATCCGTTCATCGGCTTCACCGTATCGCTGATACATGCGCCCGGTGTAGCGCTGACGGCCCTTAGCTCCTCCCTTCGCTTCAGTTACATCGACAACCTTGATTTTGACCTCATCGTACAAGCCTTTTCCTGGCAAGAAGCGGATCATCAGCGTTTCAGTGAAACGCTGTTCTTCAGAGCCCGGTACAGCTTTTGAGCGTATAAGCCCATCCTCAA
The DNA here is from genome assembly GCA_964584995.1 of uncultured Bifidobacterium sp. Lineage (GTDB taxonomy): Bacteria > Bacteroidota > Bacteroidia > AKYH767-A > OLB10 > JAJTFW01. The sequence continues at coordinate 12,903 of CAZPCA010000044.1, read as the reverse complement.
AGCCATCAACCTTCAACACAAAGGCCTGATTAGAAACACTCTACAGAAAACATACGCTCAATATGCTGATTAATTAGGAATTAGACATTCAAGCATTTACCTTTGTGTCACTTTCTGAGAGTAACCGGAAATTCAATTCAAATCAACAGCAGACAACATCTTTCATTTCCATCACCTTTGTTTTCTTCCATCTGTCTGTCTTCAATCCCCTACATCCTTTCAGTGTCTGCTCGACCTGAAATCAAATCTCCCAACGGCTCCCTGACAGGAAAACAGTTTTCCTGCATTAGCAAATAAATTAACCGCCTGAAAAGGCAATATTAAAAATTAAAAAATGAAAAAAGGAACAGTGAAATTCTTCAACGAAACCAAAGGATTTGGATTCATCAAAGAAGAAGACGGAACAGAATTGTTTGTACACGTTAGCGGATTGAAAGAGGATATCCGTGAAAATGACATCGTAGAGTATGAGACGCAGCAAGGCAGAAAAGGCCTGAACGCTATCAACGTACGTGTAGTCAATAATTAATCGTACCGATTCAGCAGCACGGCTTCAACGATTCGTGCGCACGAGAGGTTGTTTTCCAAAAGAAGACAACCTCTTTCTCTTTATTGACATGTATCCCCTCCTTTTCCATACCACCGCAACTACGCTTACACTTAACCTTCCATGACAGATTCCGGCACCCACCTGTACATCGCCAAGACCTTTGCGGGCTGTGAAGCGCTGCTGGAAGCTGAATTGCAGCAATTGGGCGCACAGGAGACACGGATCCTCACCCGCGCAGTGGAGTTCCGTGCCGACCTGAGGGTGATGTACCGGGTCAATCTCTGTTCGCGCATTGCCCTGCGCGTACTCAAGCCGGTTTTTCAGTTTGAGGCCGCTTCGGAGGACATGCTCTACCACGAAATACAACGCATTCAGTGGAGCGATCACTTTTCCCTGGACCAGACCTTCGCCATACACGCTACGCTGAACCAGTCGAACATGACGCATTCGCTCTATGTAGCCCTTAAAGCCAAAGATGCCATTGTGGACCAGTTCAGGGATCAGACGGGCGAACGCCCCTCTGTGGACCTCGATGCCCCCGACATACGCATTCATCTCCACCTGTTCGAAAACCGCTGCACCCTTTCCTTCGATGCCTCCGGTGATTCCCTGCACAAGCGCGGATACCGTGACTATACCAATCAGGCGCCCATCAACGAAGCCCTTGCCGCTGCGCTGGTAATGCAGAGCGGATGGAAACACGACCAGGTGCTGGCTGACTTCATGTGCGGAAGTGGTACCCTTCTCATTGAAGCAGCGCTCATGGCCCTCAACAAGGCCCCCAACCAGTGGAGAAAACGATTCGGTTTCATGGGCTGGAACGACTTCGATGAGCCTCTCTGGAAAGCAGTGAAAGCGGAAGCTCTTGCCGCCGAAAAATCTACCGAAACGCTGCATCTTTTCGGCTCAGACGTCAGTGGTGCCGTTATTGAAAAAGCAAAGGAAAACATCCGTCAGGCGGGCCTGCAGCAATGCATCACGCTGCGCAAATGTTCCTTCGAAAAATTTCAGGTGCCCGCCACCGAAGGTGTGCTGATCTGCAATCCTCCTTACGGCTTGCGCATCGCTCCGCAGGATATCTTAGAACTCTACCGCGGTATTGGCGATAAGATGAAGAAAGATTTCAAGGGATGGACCTGCTGGATCTTCACCGGCAATCTTGAAACCGCTAAATTCATCGGACTGCGGCCATCGCGAAAAATACATCTTTACAACGGACCGATTGAATGCCGCTTTTTAAAATTTGACATCTACGAAGGCTCCAAAAAAGCAGCCAAGATGCTGGCACCGTAAAACTAGCTTACTCCTCTAACAACTTTCAGATGTGTCAACCCGGCGTCTCGTCGTGACGGGCGCCTGTTCGCACAGTGAAAATATGGAGCACCTGGGGAAACACAGCGTCCATGCTTTCAGCCGCACCGCGCGTAGATCCGGGGAAAGTGAGTACCACTGTATCACCGATAGTGCCGGCAATCCCTCTCGACAGCATCGCATAGGGCATACGGTCCTGGCCATACCTCCGTGCCTGCTCCATGATGCCCGGAATCTCGCGATCCAGTAAAGGGCGCACGGCTTCGGGCGTAAAATCGCGGGGAGAAAGACCGGTACCTCCGGTGAAAATAATGAGATCGGTATGCCCGGCACATAGCTGCTTTACGGCCTCCTGAATACGCAGCTGATCGTCGGGAATCACGCGGTAATCTATGGCGGCGATTCCGAACGATTGCAGTTTTTCCAGGATCACCTTTCCCGCCTTGTCTTCCTTTTTGCCGGCCGCTATGGTATCGGAACACACGATGACGGCGGCGCTGAAAGCATCGGGCAGCCGCAGCTGTTTATCGCTCTTCCCTCCTTTCTTTTCCTGCAAACGAATGTGCTGTATCTCGACGCCCTTGTCAATGGGTTTGAGCATATCGTACACGGTGAGTGCCACGACAGAAGCACCGTGCATGGCTTCCACTTCCACACCGGTCTTGTACACCGTGTGCACCTCGACGGCGATGTGCAGTTCCATTTCTCCGATTTCATAGCGTATGGCGGCATACTCGACGGGCAAGGGATGGCAATCGGGTATCATCTCACTCGTTTTCTTCACCGCAAAAAGTCCTGCTATACGTGCAGCCTCCAGCACATCGCCTTTTGGAACGGTACGGTTGCGCACCGCGTTGATTGTTGCCGGATCGCTCACCCGGACCACCGCCGTGGCTATGGCCTGGCGCAGCGTGAAGGACTTGTGTGTAATGTTAATCATACCTGCTCCTTGTACTTGCCCTTGCTTTTACGGATGTTCACCGCGACTACTTTGTATTCGGGACAAAGCGCTTCTGCATCGCTGATGCTGCTGGTGATCTGGTTCAACAACATATCCGGAAAGTGGAAAGTCGTACTGAGCACCCCTTGCTTCACTTCATCGGTCAGTTTGGCTTTCACGTCCACTTTGCCACGGGCGGATTCCACACAGACCATGTCTCCATCAGCAATCGCATGTTTGCGTGCATCGTCGGGATGAATGAGCAAGACATCTTCGGTCAGTATTTTCACGTTACCCGTCCTGCGTGTCATCGTGCCGTTGTTGTAGTGCTCGAGTTCACGGTTGGTCGTGATGATGTACGGATACTCCTTGCCGTTCTGCCTGATTTCTTCCGACTCCTTCCAGTCGAAGTAGTGGAAGTGACCTTTGCCGCGGGCGAACTGCTCC
>CAZPCA010000044.1:0-9645 GCA_964584995.1 uncultured Bifidobacterium sp. | reverse complement strand
CACGGGCCATTGCTTACCGTTATCGCCCAGGTTGTCCCAGGTGACTCCGGCGAAGAAGGGGACGATGCCGGCTACCTCCTTCAATACTGTTTCCGGTCGGTAATCGGGTTGTGCGAAGCCCATGCGCTGCATCATCTCCGTGATGATTTGTCCGTCGGGTTTTGTTCCCGGTAAAGGCTCCACTACAGCCTGCACCTTCTGGATGCGCCGTTCGCCGTTGGTGAAGGTGCCGCTTTTCTCCAGGAAGGAAGAGGCCGGAAGGACCACGTGCGCATAATCGCAGGTGACGGTATGGAAGATCTCCTGCACCACAAGTAAATCCAGTTGTTGCAATGCGGAAATGACGTGATGGGTATTCGGATCGGTTTGCACCAGGTCTTCACCCATCAGCCACATCGCCTTTAGCTTTCCGTTCAAACTCGCCTCGTACATCTCCGGTATCTTCAAGCCTTTGCGCAGCGGAATATCTACGCCGTAGAAAGAAGCGTACTTCTTGTTGATTTCCGGATCGTAGGCATCGAGGTAGCCGGCCCCCTGGTGAGGCTGACATCCCATATCGGCTGCTCCCTGCACATTGTTCTGCCCGCGCAGGGGATTCACGCCTACGCCCCTACGTCCTATGTTCCCAGTAATCATCGCAAGGTCCGAAATGAGCATGACCGTGTACGTGCCCTGGCTGTGTTCGGTGACACCCAATCCGTGAAAAGACATGGCATTGGGAGCCTTGGCGTAAGCGATGGCTGCTGACCTCACCAGCTCTTTCTTCACACCGGTGACCCTCTCGTGCTCGTCGATATCGATGGCCAAAATCATTTTTTTGAAATCGTCATAGCCTTCGGTTCGCTGTGCGATGAAGTCCTTGTCTTCAAGTCCCTCCTGAACGATGTAATGCAGGAACATGTTCAGCAAGGCCACATTGGTTCCCGGGCGCAGCTGCAAATGGTGTGTGGCATACCTTGCCAGTTCGGTGCGACGCGGATCGATGACGATGGTCGGCTTGCCTTTCATCGCAAACTGCTTCAGCTTGGCACCTGTAACGGGATGGGCATCCGTTGGATTAGCGCCGATGACCAGGATACAGTCGGTATATTTCAGATCGATGATCGAATTGGTGGCGGCACCCGTACCGAAGGCGCGCTGCATCCCCAGGGCCGTGGGTGAATGGCAGACGCGGGCACAGGCATCGATGTTGTTGGTACCGATTACTGCACGGATGAACTTCTGCATGAGGAAATTCTCCTCGTTGGTACAGCGGGCCGATGAAATACCGGAGATGGCGTCTGCACCGTGCTCTTTGCGGATGGTGTTCAGTTTATCGGCAATGAAGTCATAGGCTTCGTCCCAGGAAGCAGGCTCGAGTACACCGTTGCGCCGGATGAGCGGTGTGCGCAGCCGGTCTTTGTGGTTGTAAAAGGAGAAAGCAAAGCGGCCCTTGAGACAGGTATGCCCCTGGTTGACGGCAGCGTCGTAAGGAGCCTGGATCGACTTCACTTTGTTGTTGACCACTGCCACTTCGAGATTGCATCCCACACCGCAATAGGTACAAACGGTCCTTACTTTCTTATCGGCTCCTACGGATTTCGATTCGAAAACATCGGAGATGGCAGAGGTAGGACATGCCTGTGCACAGGCACCACAGCTCACGCAGTCGGAGTCGAAGAATGAATCACCAAAGCTCTTCACGATATGGCTGTCGAATCCACGCCCTGCCATACTGAGCACCAGCTCGCCCTGCACCTCATCGCATGCACGCACGCAACGCGCACAGTTGATGCATTTCGAGAAGTCGGAAGTCATGTAAGGATGACTTTTATCCTTGGCGTAGTGCAGGTGATTCTTACCTTCCGGGTAGCGCACATCGCGGATTCCTACACGGGCGGCAACGGTTTGCAATTCGCAGTTGTTGTTCACCTCGCAGGTGAGGCAATCCAGCGGATGATCCGTAAGGACCAGCTCGATGATGTTCTTCCTCAGACGCCGGATACGATCGGAATCGGTGTAGATGAACGAACCGGGTATCACCGGTGTATGACAGGAGGCCTGGGCTTTGGCCGGTCCATCCTTTTGAAGTGCCACGTCTACGCTGCAGACCCTGCAGGCACCGAAAGGATCCAGATTGGGTGCATCACAAAGCGTCGGCACGAAATCCTTACCGAAATGACGGCGATCGAAATTAAGGATGGTCTCCCCATCCCGAATTTCGAAGCACTGGTCGTTGATGTATGCTGTCTGAGCCATGTTAATCTTTGCTGAAATAGGGTCTTAATTCGTTTTCAAAATACTTCAAAGCGTTTTTCACGGGCAATGGGAGTCCGCCACCAAGTGCACACAGGGAACCGGTTTCAAGTGTCTCCAACAAATCGTCGAGCAGGACACGGTCGAGCTTATACTCCGTATTCCGGGCTTTTTCAATCATCTCGTAGCCGCGCGTAGAACCCAGCCGGCATGGGAAACATTTGCCGCAACTTTCGTGGGCCGTGAAGCGGAACAAGTGCTCGATGTAATCGATGAGCGGGTAGCTTTCGGGGATGCACACCACCGAAGCGTGGCCGAGCAGGAATCCCTCACGGGAGAAGGAATCGAAATCCACTGTAAGGTCATCGATGCGGCTGACAGGAACCAGGCCTCCGAGCGGACCTCCGATGTGCATGGCCTTCACCGGCACACGGAATCCACCGCCCAGCTCATCCACCACTTTCCGCAAGGGTGTACCCATATCGACTTCACAGATGCCCGGCTTGCGGAAGTGTCCGTCTAACGATATCAGTTTCGTGCCGGTGGACTTCGGCGTACCTATCGCCGCATATTTTTTTCCGCCCTGTCCAAGGATGAATGGCAGGTTGGCAAGTGTCTCGACATTGTTCACTACGGTCGGCTTGTTGAACAGTCCCTGTTGCGTCGGATACGGAGGGCGCACCCGCACCTCCGGACGTTGTCCTTCGATCGAAGACAGGAGAGCGGTTTCCTCGCCACAGATATAGGCACCCATGGCCTTGATGACTTTGAAGTCGTAGCTGAAAGAGGATCCCTTGATATTCTCGCCCAGCAATTGTATCTGCCGCAATTCTTCAATCGCTTCCTGGATGGCGGTGACCGATTCAGGATATTCGCCACGGATATAGACGACACCGTAACGCGCGCCAGTCATGTATCCGGCCAGCATCATTCCCATCAGCAAGGCATGTGGTCGCTGTTCCATGATATACCGGTCGGAGAATGCACCGGGATCTCCTTCATCCGCATTGCAGACGATGAATTTCAAATCTCCGGGAGCCTGCCGGCAGGAGTCCAGCTTGAAGGCCATGGAGAAACCGGCACCGCCGCGTCCGCGCAAACCGGAATCTTTCAATTGAGTCAGCAATTCCTGCTGATCACTTTGAATGGCGTTTGTAAAAATGGAATAATACTCTGACAATGGAGGAGTAGGATCCGTTAGCACAGGTGTTCCCAGATGGGATACGCTGTATTTTTCGACAGAAGTGGATGCTGTGTCGACCAGGGCTGACAATTTTTCAAGGTCTTTGCCCGAATAATTTTTGCCGTGGAGATGAAAAGCACTGTTCTCGTGGCAACGGCCCAGGCAACACATCTCCCCTATCTCCTGCGCCGAGAAATGATGCCGGAGCTTCGCTTTTACTTCGTCTTGTGTTCCGGCGGTACGGCAAGCACTACCGTTGCAGATATAGACTTTCTTGCCCTTGTTTTCCGGACGGAGGAAATCGTAAAAAGATACGGTGCCGTAGACCGTAGATTTCCCCACGAGGAACTCCTCCCGTATCCTGTCGAGGTCTTCCATCGAGGGTGTGCCCTCCAGGGCAGCCGCTTCCCCCAGCACCTCGAACAGGTTCTCCTCAAGGCCCTTCCTTCCGGATAATTCACTCAGGTTTTTTGACATGATCTTCTGACATTAATGGTTGACCGGATTGGATTCTTTCCGGATGCGTATAGACGGTGAGCTTATCACCGCGGCAAAAGGCGAGCAGGCTCAAGCCTGCTTCCGCTGCCATATCGACGGCAAGTCCAGAGGGAGCGGATACAGAGGCGAGTACCGGAATACCCGCTGCGATGGTCTTGCTGACTATTTCATAACTGATACGACCGCTGACGAGCAGAATAGCAGCTTCCTGAAGACGCTGACGGAACAGCAGATCGCCCACTACTTTGTCCACGGTATTGTGTCGGCCGATATCTTCCCGCATCGATAGCATCTCCCCAGCACTGTTGAACACTGCAGCCGCATGCGTACCTCCGCTTTCGTCGAAGGCCTTTTGCATAGCGCGCATCTCGGAGAAAAAACCGGCGATGCATGCTGCCGGAATACTGTCAATGGTATTCAATCCCGATGGAAGAGGATCGTCGACGCTGGTCTTGCCGCACATTCCGCAGGAAGATGCAGAAACAAGGTTTCTGTTGTTGCTGAAATCCTTCATCAGCCCGCTGCCGGGGATGAGGACATTCAATGACGAAGGAGCGTGGCCGGTTTGCCACTCCTCTGCTTCGATTTTCAACTCTGCAGCGGGTCCACGGTAAACACCCTCGGTGAAGAGCAGTCCGATGGCAAGGTCCTCTTCATGGCCGGGGGTACGCATCGTTACCGTAAAAGGCTCAGCATTGATACAGATGGTGAGCATGGCTTCGGCTGCGAGCAAATCGCTGGTCTGCGAAAAAGCCCCCTGACGGTACACCCACCCCTGATACCCCTGCGTGTTCATACTGTGTCAGGATAAACCTGTGATGTTTCCTTCGTTATCGATATCCATGCCTTCCGATGCAGGTATTGGCGGCAAACCCGGCATACGCATGATCTGTCCGAGTATGGGGACAACAAACCCTGCCCCTGCAGCCAGTTCAAACTCCCGCACATTCACTTTAAAACCGGTAGGTCTTCCGATGCGCTTCTCGTCGTCGGTGAAGGACATCTGTGTTTTCGCCATACACACCGGGAGGTGATCATAGCCCAGTTCGACCAGGTCTTTCAATTGCTTACGGGCCTGAGAAGTATACGTCACATCATCGGCGCCATAAATTTCCTGTGCGATACGACGGATCTTGTCTTCGATCGGCAAGGCGTAATCATACAAGGGATGGTAATCATTCGCACCGCTCTCGATAACATCCACCACCGCCTGCGCGAGCGCACTGGTTCCTTCTCCGCCTTTCTCCCACCCTTTCGACACGATGGCCTGCACGCCCATGCCCTTGCAGCGCTCCTGCACATAGGCTACTTCCTCGTCCGTATCGGTGTAAAAACTGTTGATTGCTACAACGGGTGTCAACCCGAACTTCCTGCAATTTTCGATATGCCGGGCAAGGTTCTCGAATCCTGCCTGCAGGTAGGCCATGTTGGGGGTATTGTATTCCGCTTTCTTAGCTCCGCCGTGGTGACGCAGTGCGCGGACGGTGGCTACCAGTACCATGGCCTTTGGCTTCAATCCGGCCATCGGGCATTTGATATCCAGGAATTTCTCCGCACCCAGATCAGCACCGAAACCCGCCTCTGTCACTACATAGTCGCAAAGGGTCATCCCCATTTTCGTAGCGACGATCGTGTTAGTCCCCTGTGCAATATTGGCGAAGGGACCACCGTGTATGATTGCCGGATTGTTCTCCAGGGTCTGTACCAGGTTGGGCTTGATGGCGTCGCGCAGGAGGAGTGCCATGGCGCCTTCCGCTTTGAGGTCCCGTGCGAACACGGGCTTCTTGTCGAAAGTATAGCCCACAAAAATGTTCCCGAGGCGCTTCTTCAGGTCCTCCATGCTGTTCGAGAGACAAACAATCGCCATCACTTCGGAAGCTGCGGTGATATTGAAACCGTCTTCGCGGGGGATACCGTTTGCACTTCCACCGATACCGATGATGATCTGGCGCAGGGCGCGGTCGTTCATATCCATCACCCGTTTCCACATCACCGTACGCGGATCGATGCCGAGGTTATTCGACTTACTCTGGATATTGTTGTCGATGAGTGCTGCGAGCAGGTTGTTGGCCTTTTCGATTGCTGAAAAATCACCGGTAAAGTGAAGATTGATGTCGATCATGGGAATGACCTGGGAATGTCCGCCACCGGCAGCACCGCCCTTTACGCCGAATACAGGTCCGAGGGAAGGCTCGCGCAACACCACCATTGCCTTTTTCCCAATCTTATTCAGTCCATCGCTGAGTCCGATCGATACCGTTGTTTTCCCTTCGCCGGCCGGCGTGGGATTGATGGCCGACACAAGGATGAGGTTACTTTGGGCCACTTTTTGTTCATCGATCAGCGACAAGGGCAACTTCGCTTTGTAACGCCCGTATTGTTCGAGCAGGTCCTGCGGGATGCCCAGTTTATCCGCTATCTGCTGAATCGGTTTAATGTCAGCTTTTTGTGCAATTTCAAGATCGGTCATACTGTTGGTCTATACCCTCTATACGGGCTTCATGTGTTTTCTTTCCAAATATAGTTTTCATCGGCGAAAATCTCCTTTCCCCAGACCGGCAATTCAGCTTTTATCCTATCCACCAATACTGCACACGCTTCCTGGGCCGCCTTTCTACGCTCAGAGGAGGTGAACACAAAGAGGCAAATTTCTCCTGCCGGCACACGTCCAAGGCTATGGTAAACATGCATACAGGTGAGGGGAAACGCCGCAAACACTTCTTCCCGGATACGGTGCATCTCTGCCTCCGCCATCTCAGTGTATGCCGAATACTCAATGGCTGAAACGGTACCCTCCGGTTTCACATCCGCTCTCACCTGCCCAAGAAAAATCGCATGCGCACCGATATTGTGCCGGGAAGCATGGCCGGCGATGGAACGTGCGATGAAATCCGCTGTGATGGCGCCTTCGGTAAATATCGCTTTAGGTTTTCGCTCTTTCATCCTCTTCTTTGTCAGTCTCCAAGTTAGCGAAGACGCGAATTCCGCCATGTATGCTGACGATAGTTTTTCCTGACAACGATTTGTTGAGTAAGGCTACTGCCTTAAGACTGCTGTTACCACTGGTACAGAAGCAGTAAATGGAGGAATACCCTTCCAGAACTGAAATGTTAGCGCTGAGGTCCGCGGCAGGGATCGCCGTCTGGTTCCAGCCCTCAAAGGTTCGTGCATCGCTTTCACGACGTACATCCAGCAAGAGGGAATCCACGCTGGGTTGTATCCGCAGGAACTCCTCCCAGGAAATCTCCTGCACCTCGTCCTGCACTTCTTTCGCCGTCAGCTGTTCTGGCTGGCTGTTCGGCAAAATCGCCTGCAGACCGATCTCCAGCGATCGCATCGTACGCAGGTCTAAGGTGAACATCCGTCCGGTGAATTGTCCATCGAGGTGGAGCAAGACTCGGACCACCTGGTTTACCTGCAGCATAGCGGCGATGGCAGGAATGAAGCCCATGGTACCGTGTACTTCGCAATTGCCTGCGGGCTGGGTTGTTGCGGGAAAAACATCCCTGACGGAGTACGCATGGCCGCTCTTTGCGTCATAGCCTAACACCGAAAACTGCAGAGAGAAGCCGGATACTGCACCAAAGACCAGGGGTTTCTTCCCCGATATGCAGGCATCGCCCAACACGTAGCGCACAGACAGCTCATCGGTAGCATCGAGTACGATATCCCATCCATTCAGCACCTCCTGCACATTGGAAGAATCGATGAAAAACGGAAAAACACTTATTTGCGTCCATGGATATTTACGGTTCAACTCCTGGCGGGCAATGTCCACTTTAAGGTGGCCGACATCGGAAACACCAAAGAGGACTTGTCTGTGCAGGTTCGTTGCGGAAATCCGGTCACCGTCAACAATTCCGATGTGTCCTATGCCAGCGGCCGCCAGGTATAACAGTGCCGGACAACCGATACCGCCTGCACCAACCACCAGCACACGCGCATTCGACAGGGTCTTTTGCCCTTGCATACCGATGTCCGGTAGTTGTATTTGTCGATGGAAGAAAGTTGCATCGTCCATTTCATCCTCCGGAAAAAGGGGGCAAAAGCGCCACGGCATCTGAAGGCTTCAACACGGTATCCGATGCACTCCAGCGCTGATTGACAGCTACTGCGTACGAATGCTCTTTCAGCGCCGGGAACTTTTCTTCCAGCAAATGCTTCAACGCAGCGACATCGGACCTGTCGTCGATTTCGAGACTATCGGTCTTGCAGACATCCTGCAAAATTCCAAACACCAGCACTTTCATGTATTCCTGTTGAGCAGCGACCGAAGTTCCTCCGGTGTATTCACATTGGCAAATTTAGGAATATGGATGTTGTCAGGCTCGTTGAAGTGGATAAGTTCAGGATCAAAAAACCTCAGTATCTGCTGCAATTTCCGCTCCCCGGCCTGCACCAGCTCGCACCATTGACCGGCCATTGATCCGTGATAGCATGCTGCCAGCGGTTGCCAGCGCTCGTCGGCTACTGGTACTGCAAGTGCATTCCCAACGGAAGCCTCCAGCAGGTACAAGAGTAAGCCGGCATCGACCAGCGGCATATCGCAGGCCGTGATGAATATACGCTCGTCTTTAGCATCCATCAGCGCTGCTGCGATTCCTCCTGCGGGCCCGGCCTCCGGAAAGGCGTCGGGAATACAGCGCCAGGGCCCCTGATTGTGCAAAGGCAGGGAAGATACCACGGTGATGGTACTGGCTACCGGTTCCAGGTTTCGTAGCATCTGCTGCAGGAGTGTAACATCACCAAAGGCCATTGTGGCTTTATCGGCCCCCATTCGGGTACTCCTCCCTCCCGCCAGAATGTACACCGGACAACTGTTCATGCGGATAAAATTAACTTCAAAGCTGCAATCAGCAAGACCAGCCCCAGCATGCGTTTGAGCGCAGGGGTATTCCATGCACGCGCTCCAGAATAGGTTCCCGCCAGTGCTCCGACCAGCACAGATGGTATTATCCATCCAATCGCTTCCACGGGGCGAAAACCATCAATACCGAGTGCCAGCAATCCGGCCAGTGAATTCAGTAAAATCAGCAAGGCGCTCAGTGCAGCTGTTTCCCGCACACCGGCCCACTTCTTCAGCAAGAGCAGCGGACTGAGAAGGATCCCTCCTCCTACGCCGAGCAGTCCCGAGAGCAGGCCAATGCTCAGGCCAGCGCCGATCATTGCAGTTGCTGCCGGCACCTTTATGCCCGCAGGTTCATCGTGCTGCACCCGTACAAGGAAATGCAGCGACGGAAGCAATAATACCAAACCGAGCAGCATACGGTAGCCAGCCACCCCCAGATCGACAGATGCTCCCGCATAAGCGGCAGGCACTGCACTCAAAAAAAGCCATAAGTACTCCCTGAATGGATAATAACCTGCGCGCATGAATCCCAGCAAGGCGATAGAAGCCACCAGCAGATTCAATAAGAGCGCTGTAGGACGAAGGTGCTCCGGAGCGACTTCGTACAGGCCCATCAAGGCGAGGTAGGCGCTCGCGCCACCGTGTCCGACTGTGGCGTACAGAAATGCGGCCAGCCCGAACAAGAACACCTGAACAATTTCCTGCAGCATCAGAGGCGGATCACCTGTACATTTTCACCGGCCTTAAGGCAATCCTGTTCAGGCCCCAGCAGCACCAATGCATTGGCATGGGCAAATGCATCCAGCTTATAACTTTCCTGACTGCCGAGGATACGTACTGACTGTTCGCCGGCCTTCGCTTTCAGGATCATAGTCATTCC
>CAZPCA010000043.1:0-18423 GCA_964584995.1 uncultured Bifidobacterium sp. | reverse complement strand
AAGCTTTTCCAGGATTTGCCGGAAAACAAATGATGCTGCACCTCCTGACGCGGCCTCCCGATGGAATAACTGAAGCGGTCGTCCGTGATAGTTTCGCCACTGTCGATGATACGCTGCAGGTCACTGAGATTTCCGATGTGTGAACCGGAGAATATACCGAGACGCGTACTGAATCGGCTGTAGAAGAGCTCGAAACCCCATTGCCTGCGTTCTATACCCAGGCTACCGCTCCAGTTGTATTCTCTGAAGGCGGTATTCTCGAGGATAAGGTCGGGAGTACTGAGGTTGCCTGCATGTTTCACCGTGCCCTGCAGCCTCCAGCATACGTCGAAGAATTTGCCCAGGTGCTGCTCCACCAGACCGGAGGCGATGCCTTGCCGCCCGTTACTCATACCCACCAGGTTCAATTCAGCCTGAAGGCCTGGCTCGTGCGGTAGTTTGCGTGGCTCTACCAGAATCACACCGCCCACTGCGTCGGAGCCGTAGCGGATGGAAGATGCGCCCTTGACCACCGTAAGCCGATCGGCAATGAAAGGGTCGATTTCCGGAGCATGCTCACTCCCCCATTGCTGTCCCTCCTGGCGAATGCCCGCATTCATGATCACCACACGTTGGCTGTGCATACCGTGGATAACTGGCTTCATGATGGATGGACCGGTCTGTATACTGCTGACTCCGGCCATCTTCTTCAGATAATCCGTCAGCATTCCTCCCTTGGATAGCTCCATCTCTTCTCTGCTAAGAGAATCGGTGGCTATGGTCGCAACACGTTCCAAGCGCTGCGCCACGACCTCCGCTTCACGCAACTTACGTGTTACCGGAGACATGGAAAGACGGATTTCGCGTGATTGTGCTTCAAGTGTTACAGTGCGCACAAGGGAGTCGAAGCCCTGCATGAACACGAGCAGACGGTACTCGCCTTCACAAAGACTATCGAAACTGAAACGTCCTTCAACAGTCGTTGTTGCCACGCGGTTCAAGGGAAGCAATAAGAGGGTGACTCCGGGCAATACAGACTTTGCGGAAGCATCCTGTACAACACCCGAAATACGTAACGTGCATGAAGAAGATCTGGCGCTAACTGCCTGCACAAGGCACAGGCAACAAGCCAGCATAAGGCCTATTAGGCGCATGAATGGACCTGAATGAGAGGATGGGAAGAAGCAGTATCAGACTGCCTGAATAGATAAATCAGGAAACTGCTGGCGGTCCGCGACCGCTAGCCCGCAGGGAAACCCCGGGCGCATCCTGCAGGAGAAAAAAATATTCCGGCTCCTTGAAAAGGACAGGAGCCGTGAAGGCAAAATCAAAATACTGCTGGTGGAAGTGCGGCAGGACCAGTTCCAGCGCAAGACAGTGTATATGTTGTTCACTGAGTCGCGTTTCACCGTCTACGGAAGAAGTGCAATGTTCCGAATCGTTGTGTTCGCACAGGTGATGCCATACAGCAGCAGGTACAATAAATTGTACACTGAACAGCAGTAAAAGCACTGCAACAAATTGCCTGAAACGCATCACGGTGCAAAGATACGACAACTACCGTGTAAAGGCATACTGGATCAGATTGGCGCCCATTTTAAGGGCCTTTTGCCGGGCCTCCGGCGAGTCCCGGTGTACCTCCGGATCTTCCCAGCCGTCACCGAGGTCGCATTCCATATCATAAAAGCAAATGAGCCGTCCGTCGAAAATCAACCCATACCCGACAGGTGCCTTGCCATCGTGCTCGTGCACCTTGGGAAGTCCAGAAGGAAAATCAAATTTCTGATGGTATACCGGGTGGCTGAAAGGCAACTCCACAAAGTCGAGCTCGGGAAAAACCTTTTTCATCTGCGGACGAAGGTACTTGTCCATACCGTAGTTGTCGGAGATATGTAAAAATCCACCGGCAATAAGGTAGTTACGCAGGTTTTGGGCTTCCTGGTTGTTGAAGACCACATTTCCGTGGCCTGTCATGTGCACGAAGGCGTAGTTAAACAAGTCAGGACTCCCCACCTCCACTACGCCCTGCTCGTCCGAAAGTGTTGTGCCAAGATTCCGGTTACAAAACTCCGCGAGATTTTTAAGCGAGGTGTCGAGGTTAGCGTACCAGTCTCCTCCGCCACTGTATTTCAGCAAACCGATTTTGAGGGTTGAGCCGGCCGGACTGAAAGAACACAGCAGTACCAGAACCAGCAATGCGCGAATCTTAGACAACATGGTACAAAGGTAAAGAATGGCCCTGAACCATCATCAGGTAGTTGAAACAGGCAGTTCATTGAATTGTTCCGCAGCGGAGGGTGGAAGCAGAAAATCAGCGGCTGCCCGCAGGATGGCTTTATGGGCGGTGAACACCTCACGGTTGAAGTTGAGTACAGAGGTGAATTCCACATTGGAAAGTTCAC
Source organism: uncultured Bifidobacterium sp. (assembly GCA_964584995.1). Lineage (GTDB taxonomy): Bacteria > Bacteroidota > Bacteroidia > AKYH767-A > OLB10 > JAJTFW01. The sequence goes on along the minus strand of CAZPCA010000043.1, from coordinate 16,042 downwards.
CGCGTGCCGCATCGTCATACACAGTCTGAAGCGTGGCCGTATAGAATTCATCCACCACCCTGAGTAATTTTCGGAGGGCTTCGTCCGCATCTTTACCGGAAGCACCTTGCACCAATTGAGCCAATTCGGCATACAGTTCCTGGGAATGTTCCTGGACACGAACGTAGGTCGCGTATTTCACCTGCCGCGAAGACTGCCGGAGCTCTTCCATATTGGAACCGATATCCTTGACGCTTTTGGCTGACAACATCGCACTGCGCACGGCGGCCATGAGGTGCTCGAGCCGGTGAACGTCTTCTACCTTCTGGATCTGCTGCCTCAGGCGCAGATAATACAATTGTATTTCTCCCTGCCAGCTCTTGAGAAAGGCGTACTGCTCAGCCCTTGATGCAGCGTGCAACTCCCGGCGGACCGCAGCATCGGCACACCAGGATGGAGGACGCTGCTCTATACCGAACTGCTTGAGGTTGAAATCAGCGATGGTGTACAGGAACAGCAATACCTCCCTGCGCAATTGTTCAGAGGCCACATGCGACTCGTTGAGGTCATCCTCCCGGAGATAATAACTGACCCGCTGACCATTACCCACAAATCGTCCTTTTAAAAACTCGGACAGGTACGGTAATACAGGCAGAAAGAGCAGCACCGAAGCAAGGTTGAAAAAACTTTGAAAAGCCACCAGGCCGAAGAGCGAATCTTCGATCTGCAGCACCACCCGGACGAAATGTATGACGAGATGAATGAATAGAAGCCCCAACAGCATACTGATCAAGTTGACGATAAAATTACCCAAGGCCAGTCGCCGCTTGTCGGGATCGCCTCCTGCTCCTCCCAGAAAAAATTTGAGGGTAGTACCCACCTCAGCGCCGAGCACCACTGCCGCAGCCATGTCAAAACGCAGACCGCCGGATTCCAGAGCACCTAGTGCCAGTGTCATCGTCGCCAGGCTTGACTGCAAAATAGCTGTTACCACCACCCCGACGAGAGTGAATTGCCACAGTTGCATATCAGCGTACATCATCAGTGTTTCAGGCCCCATTTGCGCTGCAATCGTGCTCTTCATGCTGTATACGCTGATGAAGAAAAGTCCGAAGCCAATCAGGAAATCGCCGGCTTGTCGTACAGCCTGGGAGCGAAGGAAAAACTTACAGACAACGCCAAGAAGCAGCAGAGGGTACGCCAGCATCTCCAGCTCCATCCTGAATCCAAGGCCCGCAACCAACCAACTGTCGAGAGTGGTTCCCAAATTGGCCCCAAGCATGACCGCCAAGGCTCCGCGAAGCGGCAATACACCCGCACCCAAAAAAGCCAGTACCAGCATCATGATGACAGAACTACCTTGCAGTACACCAGTGATGAGCGCACTGCCGACGACAGTGGTCAAGACATTACGCGTATGCCGTTGCAGGAAAAGCTTGAAGGTGCGGCCGGCAGCGGCTTTTACGGCATGCTCGATCTGGTGCAAGGCAAAAAGAAACAATGCTATGCCTCCCAACAATGTCAGCACGGTGGTAAACGAAAAGAGTTCAGATTCCTGCATCAATGTCAGTGAGAAGACAAATAAATACAATAGTGATGCATTAGTCCCGGACAATTATCATCGCTTGACATGACGCGGATCGGCTAAAGGTTGAATGCAGCCACCGCCTTGAGTGCTGCCGTTTCCGTACGCAGTCGAGCATCTCCCAGCGAAAGACCCAAGGCACCTACGCTGAGAAAGGCATCTATCTCCTCCTTCGAGAAATCCCCCTCCGGTCCGATCAGCACGGTGGCAGCAGGCAGAGCGCAAAGTTCTGCAAGCGGCCTTCTGCCCCCTTCACCGCAGTAGGCAATGTACACTGGTGAGGAAGATAGCAACGAAATAAATTTATCCAGGGATGTCATTGGATCCAATGATGGAAAATGAAAATGACGGGATTGCTTGGCAGCAGCCACGATGATCTTCTGAAGGCGCTCCGTGTTGACCTGCTTTCTCTCCGAACGCTGGCAAAGCAGCGGTGTGATGCGCTGAACGCCCATTTCCACCGCTTTCTCTGTGAACCACTCGAGCCGATCGGCGTTTTTCGTAGCTGCGATACCGATATGCAATGTGCGCGCTGGAGGCGGCACAGTAGACGATGAAAGCGTCTGCAATTGCACCCCCTGTTTGCCGGCACGATGTACCTCACAAGCATACAGTCCTCCCAGACCGTCCGTGACTTCGACACTTTCTCCCTCCCTCAACCGTAAGACATGAAAGAGGTGATGCGACTCTTCCTCCGGAAGCTCAAATATCCCTTCCCTAGCAGCGGGAGCATAGAACAAATGCATGTACAAAGTTAATTTTCCTGATGAGGCAAAAAAAAGAGCCTCCGGAGAGACTCTTTCTAATGGAACTATTTTTCTTTTATCAGGCCACTTCGTGTGCAACCGGAGCAGCAGAGAGGATTTCTGCGGAAGCTCCATCAGCATACTGCGCAAAATTCTTCACGAACTTGGCAGCAAGGTCAGCGGCCGTCTGGTCGTAAGCGGCTTTGTCGGCCCAGGTATTGCGCGGATTGAGGATATCGTTCGGAACTCCGGTACAGGAGGTCGGCATCTGCAGACGGAAAACCGGCAACTCTTCGAACTGGACCGTGTCGAACTCACCGTTGAGGGCAGCGGTGATCATCGCCCTGGTATAGCTCAGCTTCATCCTGGAGCCGACACCAAAAGCACCACCGCTCCAGCCTGTATTGACCAACCACACCTTGATATCCGGATTGTCGTTGAGTTTTTTACCGAGCAACTCAGCGTATTTCGCCGGATGAAGGGGTAAAAACGCTTTTCCGAAGCAAGCAGAGAATGTCGTTGTTGGCTCCGTGATACCCATCTCGGTTCCCGCTACTTTAGCCGTATAACCGGAGATGAAATGGTACATGGCCTGCGCATTCGTTAAGCGACTAATGGGAGGCAACACACCGAAGGCATCGCAGGTAAGGAAGAAAATGTTTTTAGGAGGGGCTGCCACGGATGGTTCCACGGCGTTATCGATGAAATTGATCGGATAAGCGACGCGGGTATTCTCGGTCTTAGAGATGTTGTCGTAGTCGGTAGTAGTGGTTCCTTCGAAGAAATCCGTATTCTCCAGCAAGGCACCGAAGCGGATGGCGTTGAAGATCTGTGGCTCCTTTTCTGCAGAGAGATTCACGCATTTCGCATAGCATCCGCCTTCAAAATTGAAAACGGAATCGTCGGACCAACCGTGCTCGTCGTCGCCGATAAGACCACGGTTCGGGTCGGCAGATAAAGTGGTTTTGCCTGTTCCGGAAAGACCGAAGAACAAAGCCGTATCACCTTTCTCTCCGATATTGGCGGAACAATGCATGCTCAACACTCCCTTGTGCTGGGGCAAGACATAGTTCAACACCGTGAAAATCCCTTTCTTGATTTCACCGGTGTAACCAGTTCCGCCGATGAGGATCATCTTCCGGGTGAAATTGATCATGGCGAAATTGTGCTGACGGGTACCGTCTATAGCGGGATCCGCCAAAAATCCCGGAGCATTGATAATCACCCAATCGGGAGTGATGCCGGTAATCTCATCCCTGTTAGGACGAAGGAAAAGATTGTTGACGAAAAGATTCTGCCAGGGATACTCCGTGACAACGCGCACGTTGAGGCGGTAGCGTTGATCCGCACAAGCATAGGCGTCTCTCACATAGACCTCACGGTTGGTAAGGTAAGCCTGCATGCGTGTAAAAACCCTGTCAAAAGATGCTTCATCGTATTTGATGTTGATATCACCCCACCAAACATTGTTTTCAGTCTCTTTATCGAGCACAGTGAATTTATCCTTGGGTGAGCGTCCGGTGAATTCGCCGGTATCGATCGCCAAAGCGCCTGTATCCGTCAACTCTCCCATGCCCTGCAAGATGGTATCCTCTACCAGCTCAGCCGGCGAAAGGTTCCAATAAGCGGTAGCCACATTCCCAAGTCCCAGGTCGGCTATTGAAGCGTTGGGATTCTTTAATCCGTATTCGTTCATAGTGTTTTCAGCTGCTGCAAATTTACGTTATTTTAACGTGGGGATACAAAGAAAAAAACGATGCCGCTCAGTCACGGAAGCGGTTTTTACGGTTCTCCTCGATCTGTATCAATGGCCTGTCTTTGAATGCTTCCCGCATTCCTTTCACGAAATCAACTTGTTCTGCGTCCTTTAAACCCGACAAAACAAAGCAGCAATCCACCTCGCCTTCACGCCCCCAAGGAATCATTACGTACGCTACTTGCTTTCCTGTTTTAGCCTTATAATCAGTTAAATACTGGTCTATCAGGACCTTTCCCTGAGGGTCAGTACCGCCACCTGTACTGATAAGACTGACTACAAGCCGGAACGATCCGGGCCCCTGCATTGCCTGCTCCCTGGTCCATACTGTGTTGTTTTCCATTTGACTGTCGGTTCCCAGGGCTTCCTGGGCTAAGGGCGCTGCAACCGTTGTTGGTGTGGCTACACTCTGTTCACGGCCTGTTTTACAGGATGAGAATGTCAACAACAGCATTGCAGCAAGTGTCCATTGTGTTTTCATACAATTTTCAATCAGCGTCATTTACGTTTCACTTTCGGTAGCGGAAGCCATAGAGCGCAAGGCTACACCACCCTGCAATAAACAATAATCCTCCCAACGGCGTAACGGGTCCTAACCAGCTTAAATTGTGTCCGAGGATTTCCCGCACGGATAAGAGTAGCAATGAGCCGCAGAAAAAGAGTATACCAAAAACAAAAAATCGGACGGCCCATTGGAGCAAGTTATGCTCCTGCTGATGCATCAAAACGGCAGCAAGAAGCATGGCCAAAGCATGGTACATCATATAGGTACACGCCGTATTCCAGTTACCCAGCGATTTTTCACTCAACAACTCACGCAGTCCATGTGCACCGAAAGCCCCAAGTATCACCGAAAGAGCTCCGATGAGGGAAGCAACGATGAGCCATTTTCTGAACATGGGAGCAAAGGTAGGAAGGAGCGCTAAGAAAACAGCAAATCGGATACGCATGAATTATCGGCGAGAATCGATGTACTCGTTCAAGTCATCGATTGAACTTTCAAAGGTAAAAGCGTCGTTCACCTTGAAGTAATTACCGATATCATAAGTGCGCTCGTAGGCGAACTTAGCGAAATCCAGACGAGTTTGTTCGAAACTGAACTGCATCATGACCTGCTTCACCTGCGTCACAAACATGCAGCGGTCCCGCAGTACCTGCTTGGCAATCGTCATCTTCGATTCTTCAAAACTTTTGGAGGAAATGGTCTGGCTCAAGTCGGCAAATTCGGTATTGCTTAAGGGTACCGGACATCCTACCGGTCCGGTGTAACCGGGCAAGTACACTACGTTGGCCGGTGGCGGAGGTGGAACAGGTGCTCCCTGATTGACCACGGTGGACGAAGTGGTAGTTTGCGAATGTGTTACTGTGGTAGAGGAAGATTGTGTCATCCCTGCATCCATGCCAGAGACATTGAAATTGATGCTGCCGCCCATACCATCTACATTGACGCCCATATTGATGTTCACATTGTCAGGATTGGCAGCACCACCGGATGTCGTGGTGGTAGTGGTCGTAGTGGTGGTTTGCGTTGCGGTAGCCGGCACCGGGGCATCATGGTATACCACCACGGTCTGCTGCGGAGTGGGACGCGGTGCTTCTGCCAGGGGTACAGCACTCATAAAGCGCAGAACATACTCACCTTTATTATTCTTTTTGACCACATACGTATTCTCATTGCCCGGCTGCAAGGCGAGGTTAAAATTCTTCTCCCCGAGTGCCGTACTTTCAAACAGGACTTTCAACTTGTAAAACTCAGCATTCAACCCGGTGATTTTGACATTGGTTTCCGGATTGTCGTTTTGCCGTACTCCATTCAGGATAGCAGTGAAGCGTTCACCGTTCTCAGTAAACAGGATGACGGAAGAATTTTGAGCGATCAGGCTCAGGTTGGACCACAGTAATAGTCCCAGCAGTAAGCAGTATCTCATTGTTTTTTTTCCGGAATTGACCGGTTATCGACAAAAGTAAAACAAGATTCCCTTCCCCCTGCATGTTTATTACCTTTGCAGGAGCAATTTTTATGAAAAAAATACTCCTACTTGGCGCCGGCCGCTCCTCCGGATCCCTCATCAACTACCTGTTAACCAATGCTTCCGGCCATGACTTCGAATTGGTGGTGGGCGACAGGGACCTGGCATCCGCCCGGCAAAAAATCGGCGATAAGCCACGCGGAAGGGCCATCGTTTTCGATATCGAAAATCCGACTCAACGGAGTCAGGAAATCGCGGCTGCCGACATGGTGATTTCATTACTGCCGCCCGCCTTGCATCTGCTCGCAGCGGAAGAATGTCTGAAACACAGCAAGAAACTGATTACTGCGTCCTATGTTTCGCCGGAGATAAGGGCCCTGCACGGGGATGCCCTCGCTAAAGGACTATTGTTCTTAAACGAATGCGGACTCGACCCAGGCATCGACCACATGTCGGCCATGGAAATCATACACCGATTACAAGACCAAGGCGCAAGCATCACTGCTTTTCACAGCTACACAGGCGGCCTGGTGGCTCCTGAATCCAACGACAACCTGTGGGGATACAAATTCACCTGGAACCCGCGCAACGTGATTCTGGCCGGGCAAGGCACGGCGAGGTATATTCAGCAGGGCAAATACCACTACATCCCCTACCCGCGTCTCTTCAGTGAGTCTGTACGTATCCATGTAGAAGAACTGGGGAATTTCGACGGATATGCCAACCGTGATTCACTGGCCTACAGGCAACATTACGGCATCGATGACATCCCAACGCTGATCCGCGGAACGCTGCGGCAAGAGGGCTTTTGCAGCGCGTGGCAGGTATTCGTCCAATTGGGGCTGACCGACGATAGTTTTCAGATCGAAAAACCCGACCAATTGACCTACCGGGAACTCATTGCGGCGTTCATCCCTCCATCGGTACTGGGAAGTGACCTGGAAGAAAAAATGGCCCGTTACTGCCAGATCGACCCCCAAGGACCGGCCATGGCCAGGATACGCGAAACAGGCATTCTCGACGATAAAAAAATCGGTATTTCATCCGGAAGTCCGGCAACCATCTTACAGCACCTCCTGGAACAGAAATGGGTGCTGAAACCAGGCGACAAAGACATGATCGTCATGCAACACCGCTTTGCCTACCGGCTACAGGGCCGGGAACATGAACTTATTTCCTCACTGGTGGTGAAGGGAGAAGATACAGTGGAAACCGCCATGGCGAAAACCGTTGGACTACCGCTGGGCATAGCCGCTCTGCTCATGTTAGAAGGGAAGATTCCCCAAAAAGGCGTCCAAATTCCTGTGAATCGGGAAATTTACAAGCCCGTACTTCAGGAACTGGCGGCAATGGGGATTTCGTTCAAGGAATCGGCACGTTGATGGAGAGCAACCGCTCAATGCTCGATAATTTTTACCGAGGAACATTCGGCGAAAAACAATCACGCATCAAAACGCAGGATAGAAATCTGCGGTAAGCAACTTGTATGCGGGCGTGAACTCTCGCGCATCGTAATGGATGACCAATTCGTCTTCTACAGGCAGCGCCTCCCTCCTGCTGAATTCCATCATGACCCGCTTATAAGGTTTTTCGCGCCCGGTTTTGACATAACATTGCTTATTGCAAAACAATCCGTTCTGCTCGGCCTTGTCCCTGAACAACTGGCCTTCCTTGAAGGGAAGAATGACGCAAAAACGCCCGGAATCCTTCAGCAGACGCACCACGCCCTGGATCAAATCCTCGTAGCGCAGAGAAGCCGTAGCCGAACGGGCCAAGGTACGTGCTTCGTCCGATGCAGCAACGCTGTCAATGAAATAAGGGGGATTGCTTACAATCAGATCGTAGCGGAATCCCGGACGATAGGTATGCAAAGCAGCATGTATCACCCGGATCCTCTCGGACCAGGGCGAGAGTTGCACATTGTCCAAAGCCTGACCATATGCACCGGCATCGATGTCTATGGCGTCAATGAACGCAGCCGAACGCTGTGCCAGCATCAGGGCAATAAGTCCGGTCCCCGTTCCAATGTCCAGAATTTTCCCTTCGGGTGGCACCTCCGACCAGGCACCGATCAACACCCCATCGGTACCTACTTTCATGGCGCAACGGTCCTGATGAACGGTGAACTGCTTGAAATGAAAAACGGTGGCAGACATAGGCGTAGGTAAAACAAATTTAAGCGTATCTACCACAGGGCGCAAGCCAAGGCAGGACCACTCATTTGAATTCAGCTGAATGGTCGTGCACTTAAAAAAATTGCTTTTGAGCAAATTACTTCGATGGAAATATCAAATAATCTGCTCAAGCGAATACCTGATCGCCGTCCTTTTCGACTCTACAAGTAGATATTTTAATATTGATTTACAATGTATTATATTTTTTATAGTTCCTTGCTTTGCATAGTACCTTATTCTTTCACTATGTTTGTGCCGTCAATAAATGATTAACCCAAAAGCAGCATGAGCAATCTTGAAAACACACAGGCACAGATGCGGAAAGGCGTGCTCGAGTTTTGCATCCTGAGCATCATCGCGCAAGGAGAAGTATATCCCTCCGACATCATCGCGCGCATGAAGGAGGCAAGGCTGATGGTAGTAGAGGGCACCCTCTACCCCTTGCTGACCCGCCTGAAAAATCAGGGACTACTCGCCTACACATGGAAAGAGAGCTCTGCGGGTCCGCCCCGTAAATACTATACACTGACGCCGATGGGCGAGCAATTCACACAGGAGCTCCGCCTCACCTGGCAAGAGCTCGTCGATGCAGTAGTTCAAACAACCTCTAACACTTCCAAGCCATGAATAAAACGCTCACCGTAAACATTGGAGGAATGGTCTTCCACATCGAAGAACAAGCCTATGAAAAATTGCGCAATTACCTCGAAGCCATACGTGGTTACTTCACCAGCTCTGACGGTCGCGATGAAATCATTCAGGATATCGAATCGCGTATCGCGGAAATCTTCACCGAGCGGATCGGCAACACAAGGCAGGTAGTACTACCGGAGGACGTGGAATTCGTCATGGAAAGCATGGGACGTCCGGAACAGGTCGCAGGAAAGGAACCATCAGGAGGCATGAATCCCTCCGCCGAAGCCGGAGAACGGGGATACCGTCGACTCTACCGTGACGGTGACGACAAGGTGATCGGTGGTGTTTGCAGCGGCATCAGTCACTATGTTGGGCTGGAACCGGTATGGCTTCGCCTGATTTTTGCTGCCGCATTGTTCATTTGGGGCTCAGGAGTGCTGCTGTACCTCATCCTGCTGATCATCATCCCCAAAGCGAAGACAGCATCCGAAAAACTGGAAATGAAAGGCCAGCCGGTAAATATTGATACCATCAAGAAAACCATCGAGGAAGAGGTTGAGGAAATACGCTCCCGCATCTCGGGCAACACCTCCAACCAACGTAAAGGTCGCACCGTAATCGCCAATTTCTTTGATGCGATCGGCTCTATTCTCGTTGCAGGCATTCGCTTCATTGGCGGATTCATCGGCATCATATTCGGCATCGTCATACTCTCTGTCCTCTTCGCACTCTTTGTGACCTTGCTGGCGATGACAGGCCTTATCGGCGATGCTACTCTTCCGCTCTTCCTGACGAATACCTTCCTGACAGAAGGACAACTGCGGCTGTCCGTAGTGGCTTTGGCACTCGTGTGCGGAATTCCGCTGGTCATCATCATCTATCGGCTGGTCCGCTCCTTTTTCAAGATAAAATCAGCACCGAAAGTATTGGGCTATGCCTCCGCAGCATTGTGGGTCATCGGCATGCTGCTGGGAGCCTGGCTGGCCTTCTCTGTTGGAAGCGACTTCGATGCAAAGGGTCAACGCACGACCAATATAGCTCTGGACTCGTTGGGTAACGACACCTTGTGCCTTGCCATGCTGGAACCTACGGAGGACAAGGTATCAGATGACGCGAGCGAGCAGTGGATGTTTTCATCATCGGGTTGGTCTGTGACCAAGGATTGGCAATGTGACCTTGGATATCCAGCAGGCAAGCGGTGACCGCTTTGAACTGATCCAGGTAGCACGCAGCCGTGGCGAAAACAGGAAAGATGCAGAAAACAATGCTGCCTCCCTGGAATATGGACTGGCCATGGAGGGCAATACGATGAAGTTCTCCGACCACTTCCTGCTGAAAGGAAGTCAACGCTTCCGTTTTCAAAAAGTACAGTTGATCCTTAAAGTACCGGTCGGTAAAAGTGTCTACATCAGTCCTGATATGGAAAGTCTCCTCTACGATGTAGAGAATGTGCATCAGACACTGGACGAAGACATGGTGGGCAAAACATGGACGATGACCAGCAACGGACTCCAGTGCGATGAATTCGGTACTTCGATAGCGAAAACCGTAGAAGTCACACCGGAGAATGTAGAAATCATCATCGATGGTCAAAAGATAGACATCGACGCTTCAAAAGACAGCATGGAATTGGAAAATGGCCGTGTGAAAATAAATATCAAGGAAAAAAAGATCGAAGTGAAGGCTGAAAAGGAAACGAAATAGTCATCAGCAGCGTTCTCCTCTCAACAATAGATTTTAATTCTCTCTATTGTTCCTAAGCGTTGTCGGCTTTACCGGCAGCGCTTTTTACTTTTCTACAAACACAGCGTCAGCAAGCCCTTTGTTGATTTGATAATCGGAAAAGCGAAGAATTATTTTACCCGTCTTCTGCTCTTTCCCGGAATCTTTTTTCGAAGCAGTACTGTTCAGATCGGCGGAGATGGCTTTGGGAATTTTGAATTTACGCACTTCAATCGTGAACACGGCCTGGTCCGGCAAGGCGAAGGCGGCCTGTGTACCGAAGGTGTACTCGATGAGAATGGTTCCGTTGGTCTTGGTGGTCAACTGTGATTTCAGCACAAGGTCTTTCACAGGATCGACCCATATTTTCGCTAGAATAAGATCGCTTGTATCGGATACGGGCACGATGTTCAGGACCTTGACCGGCACCCCCTGTACAGCGTCATCACCAATAGCAAACGCCATGAATTCATTCTCGTTGGCGGTGAGTTGAAAGAGCTGATCCAGATTTTGCCGGGGAAGTATCGCTATGCCTTCGGACTTCACCCTGAATTTATCCGGACGGCGATAAAATACTTTTGCCTTTTGAGGCAAGATCTTCATAAACGAAATTCGCACATCGACGATTGCGTTGGCCTGGTAATCCTTCACGCGGGCAAACTTGGCATTCACCTCGCGAATCAAGGCCAGGGCATCCGGTGATGACTGTGCGGGGGACCGGCCAGTGGTCAACAAGCAGAGAAAGAAAACAAATATGCGGCAGTACATCACGATAGGATATCTTTTTTTCGGAATACGTACATGGATACGCCCAGAAACAATATCACATGCCCGATGAGCACCGAGAGTGATGTCTGCAACTGTTGGATGTCGAGTACCTGGTCGAACATATTCCTCCACACAACCATGTGGGTGGTGAAAAGGAATGGCTTGATGTGATCGAAGAAGGGGATGTCCATGGTTCCGATGATGGTGAACAGAATAATGACCGACATGGTAGAGATGATAGGCCCGATGGAATTATCGGCAAAACAAGAGAGCAATAGCGAAAAAGTGGCCACCACCATCAGACTAAGAAAAGCGATGCCCAAAGCACCCATGAAACGCCACAAGGTATCGTGGCTTTGAAGGATAGAAATTTCTTCGCTCTTCAAAACGATCAGATCTCCCGGACCGAAAAACAAAAGCCCTAATCCAAGGGAGAGTATCCCCAGCCAAACGAGGAGCAACAACACATATAATGACCCTGCCGTGAATTTGGCCATCAACAGTTGAATACGGGAAACAGGCCGTGTGGCGACGAGGCGAATAGTTCCCATGGCAGATTCTCCCGAAATGAGATCTCCGGTGACCAGGGCTACCAGCAGTGGAATCTGGATGATGAGTGTTTGAAGGATAATAAAACAGACGAGGTTGCCGTTGAGGATTTTACCCTCAAGCGTAAAGGAGGTCTGCACGGGCCCCGTGATGAAACTGATGTAATTCATCCCGTCCAGGTACATCGCAAAATGAATCAAACCTACAATGACCGTTATGGCGATCATTCCGATATAGCTCCGGGGCTTGGCCGCTATTTTCAGCAGCTCGGCGAGGGTAATGTGCCACATGATGCAAAGAAACAAAGCAAAACGGGTTTTGTTCATTCAGCGGAACAATTCACATCCGCCCGTTCAAAAAGCCCGGCGCTTCAATGGACGGACATCCCTTTAAAATGTACATTTGAAGCATGAAGAAGCCTACGTTAAAAAACGTGCCCTCCTGGCTGAAAAACAAATATGCGCTGACAGCCATTGCTTTTGTCATTTGGTTGTGCTTCTTCGACCGCAATGATTTCATCTCACAGTATTCTTACCGGCAGGAATTGCAAAAGCTGGAAAACGACAAGGCTTATTACCTGACGGAAATCGAGAAAAACAAGAAGGACATGGATGAGCTCATGTCAGACCAGGACCACCTGGAAAAGTATGCGCGGGAGAAGTATTTGATGAAAAAGGACGACGAAGACATTTATCTGATCGTCGAAGACAGCATCAAAAGCGAAGAATAAGCCTGCACTACATGCCGGTGTATTCACCGAACACCTTGCGCAGTACGTCGGAAATTTCCCCCAAGGTGGCGTATTCCTCCACCGCATTCAGTATATGAGGCATGAGATTGGAGCCATCACGGGCAGCACTTTCAAGCGCACTGAGGTAGACATCCACTTTCTGCTGATTTCGCCTTGACTTGATTGCGGCTATCTTATCCATCTGCACCTTGCGTATGCTGTCGTCGACCGTCAGAATATCCGAATACGGCGGCTCCTGCACGGTAAACTTGTTCACACCCACGATCACCTTGCTGCCCGACTCGATGTCTTTCTGGTAACGGTACGCAGAGTCTGCAATCTCTTTCTGGATGAATCCCTGTTCAATGGCAGCAACGGCTCCACCCATATCGTCGATCTTTCGGATGTACTCCCAGGCTCTTCGTTCCACTTCTGAAGTCAGCCATTCAACGTAGTAGCTACCGCCCAGCGGATCCACCGTTTGCGGAACTCCACTTTCGTGTGCGATGATCTGCTGGGTACGCAGGGCAATCCGTGCAGCATCCTCGGTGGGCAAGGCCAGTGCCTCATCGAAACCGTTGGTATGCAGGGATTGAGTGCCTCCCATCACAGCGGCCAAGGCCTGAATAGTAACCCGGATGATATTGTTCTGCGGCTGTTGGGCAGTTAATGTGGAGCCACCCGTCTGGGTATGAAAACGGAGCATTTGTGCGCGCGGATCTGTAGCACCGAGTTCCTGCGTGATCTGAGCCCACATTTTACGGGCAGCCCTGAACTTCGCTACTTCTTCAAAAAGGTTGTTGTGCGCATTGAAGAAAAACGATATTCTTTTGGCGAAAACATTAATATCCAACCCCTGCCCTATGGCCGCTTTCAGGTAGGCTTTACCATCCGCCAGGGTGAACGCGAGCTCCTGCACGGCATCGGCACCGGCCTCACGGATATGGTACCCCGAAACAGAAATGGTATTCCACTTGGGAAGCTCACGCGCGCACCAACCGAAGATGTCCGTTATGATGCGCATGCTGGGCTGAGGAGGATAAATGTAAGTGCCCCGTGCAGCATATTCTTTCAGGATATCGTTCTGTATGGTTCCGGAAACATTGCGTAAATCGGCGCCCTGGCGCTTGGCGAGGGCCACGTACATGCTCAAGAGCACCGAAGCGGTGGCATTGATGGTCATGGAGGTGGTGATTTTCTCCAACTCGATACCGTTGAAGAGGATCTCCATGTCTGCCAGTGAGTCGATGGCAACACCCGCCTTGCCCACCTCACCTTCGGAAAGAGCGTGGTCCGAATCGTAGCCGATCTGCGTAGGCAGGTCAAAGGCTACGGAGAGTCCGGTAGTCCCCTGCTTGAGCAGGAAGTGATACCGCTCATTGCTCTCCTCCGCCGTAGAAAAGCCCGCATATTGCCGCATGGTCCAAAGCTTTCCCCTGTACATATCGGGCTGGACGCCGCGCGTGAAGGGAAAAACACCAGCATCGGGAGCAGCATCGGCGACTTGTTGATAGATGCGGTCGATGGCTATACCTGCATCGGTGTGTATGTTGAGACTATTGGATTCGTTTTTCGACATAGCTTAAAGTATCTGCGCCACTTCGGCTTTCAGGATGTTGAGCGCCTTCTGCGTCGGGTAGGCCTCCGGATCCGGAAAAATCTCAAAGAAGTGTTTGCTGAGTTCATATCCCGGCGCCTGCTGATCTGCTCCTGAGGCGGCCCGCATGATCTGTCTCGCTGTTTCTTCCTTCGCCTGTCTTACAACTTTCCATAGTGCAGGGGAGATGTAGATTTGCTGTGCGTAATTGTGCTCGAATTCCTCACGAATCATAGCGAGCAGATGCTGCTGGAAATCGCGCACATCCATACCCTGTTCAAATTGCGTGAGCAGCATGGCCTGGGGCGAAATACGCTCCAGGTAGATCGACAAGCGTTCGTAGGCCTGCAGGCGCAGTGGGATGAGGTCTTTCTGCTGAGCCGTTCGCAATTCCATCGCTTTGATGGCGGATTCACGCTGCAAAAATCTGCGCACCAGGAACCATGTGGTGAAGAAGACCAGCAGGGAGGGCGCAAGGTACACCAGGAAGTCGATCAGGCCTTGAGGGAATTGCATAGCATGTGATTGAGTCGCAAATATCGGAAATCAGTTCATTGGGAGAAGTTCTTAGCGACAACAGCCTGTAACGGACACATGAAGAGTCTTGTACCTGCATAAGCCTCAGCCGAATCCGGCGCACAGACCTTTATGAGAATACAACAAAAAACCTTTTTTGGTAACTTTGTGTTCTTATGTTCCCCACTACAATAAGCGAAATGAACCACTTGTCGCAGCGTGTAAATCAGCTCGAAGAATCTGCTACCATCGCCATGGCCCGCCTGAGCCGTGAGTTGCAGGAGCAGGGTCACGATATCATCTCCCTCAGCCTTGGCGAACCCGATTTCAATACGCCCGACGATATCTGTGCGGCTGCGAAAGAAGCCATCGACAAAGGCTTTACCCACTACCCTCCTATTTCCGGTTATGCCGACCTGAGGAAGGCTATCAGCGAGAAATTCCTGCGGGAGAACAACCTGCATTACAAGCCGGAACAGATTGTAGTGTCAACCGGGGCCAAGCAAAGCATTGCCAACGTCGTATTCAGCGTGATCGATCCCGGTGATGAAGTCATCATCCCGGCTCCGTATTGGGTCAGCTATGCACAGATCGTTGAACTGGCCGGAGGCGTGCCCGTCATCCTCCCCACTACGGTGGATAATGATTTCAAACCTACGGTTGAACAAATAGAGAATGCCATTAGTTCCCGATCAAAACTTTTCATTTACTCTTCTCCTTGCAATCCGACCGGATCCATGTTCAGCAAGGATGAGTTGCGTCAGTTGGCCGATGTGCTGGCTCCCCATCCTCAACTGTGGGTGCTCTCCGACGAAATTTACGAGCATATTCACTTCGAATCCCGACACGAAAGCATCGCTCAATTCGACCATATTCGCGACCGCGTAATCATCGTCAATGGTGTTTCCAAAGGTTACGCCATGACCGGCTGGAGAATCGGATACATCGCCGCTCCGCTCGTCATCGCAAAAGCCTGTGACAAGATGCAGGGTCAGTTCACCAGCGGCGCCAACAGTATCGCGCAGAAAGCAGCGCTGAAAGCCGTCTCCACCGATTGGAGTCACTATGACCACATGCGTGTTACCTTCCAGCAACGACGCGACCTGGTATTGCAACTCATGAGCGAAATACCCGGCTGGAAATTCAATAAACCGGCAGGTGCATTCTACGTATTTCCCGACGTGACCTGGTTCTTCGGTAAAACCGACGGGGAAACTACCATTGGAAACGCGACCGACCTGTGCATGTATCTACTGAAAGATGCTAAGGTATCCATGGTTACGGGCGAAGCATTTGGGGATGAAAACTGCATTC